>JBGOUY010000065.1:0-16676 GCA_041477795.1 bacterium | reverse complement strand
TACCTGCTCACCTCCCACGTGTGGCGGCAGGATCACAACGGCTTCTCGCACCAGGACCCGGGCTTCATCGACCACGTGGTGAACAAGAAGTCGGACGTGATCCGCGTGTACCTGCCGCCCGATGCCAACACGCTGCTCTGCGAGACGGACCACTGCCTGCGCAGCCGCAACTACGTGAACGTGATCGTGGCCGGCAAGCAGCCCGCGCCGCAGTACCTGGATATGGATGCGGCGGACAAGCACTGCTCCGCCGGCATCGGCATCTGGGAGTGGGCCAGCAACGACAAGGAAAGCGAGCCCGACGTGGTGATGGCCTGCTGCGGCGACGTGCCCACCCTGGAGACGCTCGCCGCCGTCGCCCTGCTGCGCCAGCACGCGCCGGAGCTGAAGATGCGCGTCGTCAACGTGGTGGACCTGATGAAGCTGCAGCCGCAGAGCGAGCACCCGCACGGCCTGCCGGACCGCGAATACGACATCCTGTTCACGCCCGACAAGCCCATCGTGTTCGCCTACCACGGCTACCCGTGGCTCATTCACCGCCTCACCTATCGCCGCAACAACCACGCCAACCTGCACGTGCGCGGCTACAAGGAGGAGGGCACCACCACGACCCCGTTCGACATGGTCGTGCTGAACGACCTGGATCGCTTCCACCTGGTGCAGGACGTGGTGGACCGCGTGCCCAGGCTGGCGCACAAGGCCGCTTACGTCCGGCAGGCCATGCGCGACAAGCTGCAGGAGCACAAGACGTACATCACGAAGCACGGGCAGGATCTGCCCGAGATCCGCGACTGGAAGTGGAACGGGTGAGGCAGCGCGGACCCGCGCGGCGGGGCCTCTCCCCGTCCGGCTGACGCCGGACGACCCTCTCCGAAGGAGAGGGTCAACCGCAACGGCGCACAGACACACCGCCGGCGCGAACGAACGGCCGGAATCCTGAGCCCCCTCCGACGGAGGGGGCAGTCCCGCCGCAGGCGGGACGGGGGAGGCCCCTGCCGGCCCGCCTCACGAGCGCTTGCGGGGGAAGTCGCGCACGGCGTAGTCGCCGATGGGGCTGGTGTGGGAGACCAGGCCCGTCTCCGCGCTCCAGCGATGGAGCTGCAGGGCGGGCGGCTCCAGGACGATGCGGGAGCGCGCCGCGTCCAGATCGAGCGCGATCTGGTGCGCGCTGGCGGGGCAGGTGCTGGCCAGCACGCCGTGCCAGAGCGCCTGCACGGGGCGGTGCACGTGCCCGGCGACGATCCGCTGCACCTGCGGGTGCCGCGCCAGCAGGGCGCCCAGTTCGGCGCTGCCGGGGAAGCCGTAGCGGTCCAGCGGCAGCCCGGTGAGGAAGGGCGGATGGTGCATGAACAGCAGCGTGGGGCGCTGCGGGGCCTCCTCCAGGCGCGCCGCCAGCCACGCCAGCCGCTCCGCGCAGAGCTCCCCGCCGACTTGCCCCGGGAGCTGGGTGTCCAGCCCGATCAGCCGCAGCGGATAGCGCTCCACCGTGTAGTGCAGGAAGGCGCCATCGGCCGGCAGGTAGCCCTCCGGCGCGAAGGCCTCGCGCAGCAGCCCCCGGTCGTCATGATTGCCCGGAATCGCGTAGATGGGCATGGGCAGGGGCGCCAGCGCCGCGCGCAGCGTCTCGTAGCCGGCCGGCTCCGCGCTGTCCACCAGGTCGCCGGTCAGCAGCAGCGCCTCCGGCTGCGGCGCCAGGGCGCGCAGGTGCGCCACGGCCCGCCGCAGGGCGCCGGTCGTGTCCACGAAGCCGTTGGCGAGCACGCCGGGCACGGTCACGTGGGGGTCGCTGAGTTGGGCGATCAGCACGGCGGACACCGGGGAGGAGGGGGCGCCTGAGGCCGCGTTTCCTGCATCCAAAGGGGGCGGCCCGGCTGGGCCTGGGGTCGCGCTCCATGCTATCAAAGTGGGCGGCCGCTGACGAACGGGAGCCCGCCCGCGCCGAGACCTCCCGCCCGAATCTGCGTTTAACCGGCAGGGGGCCGGCGCGGTGGGGTTCGCGCGGGCCCGGTTCGGAACAGGGCGCTCGCAGCCGATTGGACACTCGGCAGAGGGGACGCAATGAAGGCCACCGGCCGGGAACGCGAACTCAAGGCGGAACTCGCCGCTTTGCGCCGGCAGGTCGCGGCCCTCGAGGCGCGGGCCGGGCGCTTGGACAGCCTGGTGCGCTTTTCCCCGCAGGCCATGCTCATTCACGCCGGGCGCCCCCTGCACTGCAACGAGGCGGCGGCGCGCCTGTTCGGCTACGCCTCCGCGGCCGAGCTGCTCGCGCTGCCCTCGGTGGACGGCCTGTACGACCCCGCCTTCCTCGCCGAAGCCCACCCGGATCGCGCGGCGCGCCTGCGCGGGGAGCTTGCGCCCGGCTCCTACGAGCTGCAGGGCATCCGCAAGGACGGCAGCCGCATCGGGATGCGTGTCCATGCTCAGACCATCGACTGGGAGGGCGCGCCGGCGATCCACTGCACCTATACCGACATCAGCGATCTGCAGCGCATGCAGAATGAGCAGAGAGCCAGCCAGCGCCTGCTGCAGGCCGTGTTCGATGCCCTGCCCACGCTGCTGTTCGTGAAGGACCGCGAGAGCCGCTTCCTGCTGGTGAACCGCGCCATGACCGAGCTGCACGGCCTGCCGGCGGACAAGCTGCTGGGGCTGCAGCCGCACGACATGCCCGCGGGCACGGAGGCCGAGCGCCGCCACATCGCCGAGAACGACGCCGAGGTCTTTGCCACGGGCGGTCGCGTGGACGATCCTCGCTACACACTCACCCTGCGCGATGGCCCGGTGCGCACGTTCCACTCGGTCAAGGTGCCGCTGCTCGACGCGGCCGGCGCGGTGATCGGCCTGGTCTGCGCCGCGCAAGACATCACCGAGCAGGAGCAAGCGCAGGAGCAGTTGCGGACGCAGCGGCGGCTGCTGCAGACGGTGTTCGACGCCATCCCCCTGTGGCTGTTCGTGAAGGACCCGCAGGGGCGCTACCTGATGGTCAATGACACCTACGCCCGCGAAGTGGCGCTGAAGCCGGAGCAGCTCGTGGGTCTCTCCGTGCTGGACGTGCCGTACGGCAGCTTCGCCTGGCGCGAACGCGTCTACCGCGACGACCTGCGCCTGATCGCCGATGGCCAGCCGCAGGAGCTGCTGGATGAGGAAGTGCTGCTCCCCGACGGCCGGCTGACGATCCGCCAGGCCCGCAAGGTGCCCCTGCGCGACGATGCGGGGCGCATCGTGGGGCTGATCGGGCTCTCGGAGGACATCACCGAGCGGCGCAAGGCGCAGCTGGAGCTGGGCGCCCAGCGCCGGCTGCTGCAGGCCGTGTTCGACGCGATCCCGACCTGGCTGTTCGTGAAGGACCGCGAGAGCCGCTTCCTGATGGTCAACGACTCGTTCGCCCGCGACGTGGGCAGGACGCCGGTGGACTTCCGCGGCTTGGGCCACGGCGAGGCCCCGCAGGGGTCGCCGGAGCAGCGGGCCAGGATCCGCCACGACGATGAGCGCATCATCGCCGAAGGCCGGCCGCAGGAGGACGCGGAGGAGCTGACGATGCCGGATGGCAAGCTCACGCTCCGCCACGTGCGCAAGGTGCCCCTGCGCGATGAGCAGGGCCAGATCATCGGCATCGTCGGCATGTCCGAGGACATCACCGAGCGCCGTGCCCTGGAGGAGCAGCTGCAGCGCATGCAGCGCATGGAGGCGATCGGCACGCTGGCCGGCGGCATCGCGCACGACTTCAACAACATCCTCTTCCCGATCATCGGCTTCACCGAGCTGACGATGCGCGAGCTGGAGCCGGGCAGCCAGGCGCACCGCAACCTGGCCATCGTGCGGGATGCGGCGTACCGGGCCAAGGACATCGTCTCGCAGATCCTCACCTTCTCGCGGCGCGGCGGCAACAAGCCGGACGTGATGCAGATGCGTCCGCTGGTGCGCGAGGTGTTGCGCTTCCTGCGTTCCACCCTGCCGCGCACGGTGCGCGTGGAGGAAGACGTGGCGGACGCGATGCCCACCGTCTTCGCCGATGCGGTGCAGTTGCACCAGGTGCTGATGAACCTGTGCGTCAACGCCGCGCACGCCATGCCGGAGGGCGGCACGCTGACCGTGGGCCTGCACGAGTGCCTGCTGGACGACTTCCGCGGCTACACGGGCGACCGCATCTCGGGGCGCTGCGTGCGCCTCACCGTGCGGGACACCGGCGTGGGCATGGACGCCGCCACGCTGGCGCGCATCTTCGAGCCGTTCTTCACCACCAAGCCGGTGGGCCAGGGCACGGGCCTGGGCCTGTCCGCCGTGCTGGGCATCGTCTCCCAGCACAAGGGCGTGGTCGACGTGCACTCGGCGCCGGGCGCCGGCAGTACCTTCGATCTGTACTTCCCCGTGGTCGCGCCGCAGTCGGGCGAGGCGCCCGCGCCGGCCGCCGCCCCGGGCGGGTCGGGCGTCGCCTCGATCCTGGTGGTGGACGACGAGTGGCCGGTCACCGAGCTGACCCTGCAGGTGCTGGGCGAGCTGGGCTACCGCGTCACCGGCTTCACGAGCAGCCACGCGGCGCTGCAGGCGTTCCAGGCGGCGCCGGACGCCTTCGACCTGGTGATCACCGACCAGATGATGCCCGAGCTGACGGGCGACCAACTGGTGCGAGCGATCCGTGCGCTGCGGCCGGAGCTCCCGGTGATCCTGGGCACCGGCTTCGGCGAGGCGATCACGCAGGAGGGCCTGCAAGCCCTGGACATCGACGACATCTACCACAAGCCCATCACCCCGGAGCGGTTGGGGCTGCTGGTGCAGCGGGCGCTCGAGACGCGTCGGCGTCAGGCCCAGTCCCGCAGCCGCACGGTGCGCCCCGCCCCCTGAGCCCGCCCCGCGCCGGGGCACCCCCTCACCTGAGCCCGGCCCGCGCCGGCCTGCCCCACTCCGCGCCAGCGGCGGACGGCGCCGGGGTTGGCAGGGCCGGGGTTGGCAGGCGGCCCGCCGGGCGGTAGGAGTAACGACGGGGCTGCCGGCTGCCGCTTCCGTGCCGGGACGTTTGCGCGCACCGGGCGCTCGGCCGCGCCCCGCGGCCGGCCATGCCGTACCGACACGGTCTGCACGGCTCGGTGCTGGCGGGGCTGTTCTGCTACCCCACCCTGCCCAGCGTCATCAAGGCCCCGGTGGTCGACCCCGCGCGCACGCTGGAGCTGGTCAAGCGCCTCGGCCCGCGCCGCTGCCTGATCGCCAGCGACGTGGGCATGCGGCTGGAGCCCACCGCCCTGGAGGCCTACCGCCTGATGATCCGCCTGCTGCTCGTGCTCGGCTTCTCCGAGGCGGACGTGTCCCTCATGATCCGCGATCATCCGGCGTACCTGCTGGGGCTGAACGGCAAGGCGTAGCGGGGTGGGCGGCAAGGGCTGATCTGCGTGACACCGCCCCCGCGTCGCCCACACGGGCAGCCCCACCCCCAATGAGGTGGCCCCCTCCCGGTCGACCACTCGGCGGCGGGGATCGGCTGAACGGAGGGTTCCCCAAGATCCGGATCGTTCTGAGTGAGAACTTCCAGGGAGAGAACCGCGCTGAACTGTAACCGTTGCATTGTGGAAGCCTCCATCCCTGGTAGGCTCGGACTGGATAATTTTTCTCACGATGTTTTTTTTTCACAATGAACAGTCTAATGTCCAGGGACAGGACCGGCCGGGGCAAAGGCCGGGCGCTGATGTCGAGATCGGCGCCTTCTTCATCAACCCAACAAGCACAGCGACATGGACATCGCCACACTCTTGGGAATGGGTCTGACCTCTGTGATCCTCTTTTTATCCATGGTGGTGGATTTCCATAATTTTGTCTTCGTGCTGGGGACGGCGAGATACTTTATCGATTTGCACGCGATGTTGATCGTCTTCGGCGGCACGCTCGGTTCGCTCATGATCGCCTACCCCATCGGCAAGATCATGAGTTTGCCCGAGGCGGTCGGGCGGGTGTTCCGCCAGGCGCCTGAACAACTGATCGAGACGTTGACGCTGGTCATCGACGTGTCCAAGATCGCCCGCAAGAACATCCTCGCCATCGAGGACGCGCTGCCCAGCATAGACAACCTGTACCTGCGCAACGGGCTGCGGCTGGTGGTGGACCGGGTGGACCGCGAGCTGATCATCGAGATTCTGCAATCGGAGAACCGGTACCTGGAGCGGCGCCGCGAGGAGGAAGTCGGAATGTTTCGCCTGGCGGCGAGCTTGGCGCCGGCATTCGGGTTGATGGGGACGCTGTTGGGACTGATCCTCTTGCTGCAGAACCTGAGCAATCCCGATACCATCGGCCCGGCGATGGGCGTGGCGATGACCGCGACCTTCTATGGCGTGATTCTCGCCAACGTCATCTGCACCCCCTGGGCCGCTAAACTGGAAGCCAAAAAAGGGGATGACAAGGTCCTCCGCGAGATGATTCGGGACGGCGTTCTCTCCATTGAAAAGGGGGAGCGCCCTGACTTCATCGAGCAGGACTTGATGAACTACCTCCCGCCGCACCTTCGGCGGGCTTATGAGGACATCAAGTTCGAAGGCGCGAGGGAGAGCGGAGGCGCGTAGGAGAACATCTGATGCCGCAATTCGAGGACGAGCCAAAGCCCGCCGAGCCCAAGGAGATATGGCTCATCTCCTACGCGGACCTGGTCACGCTGATGCTCGCGTTCTTCATTCTGCTGTACAGCTTCAGCAGTCTGAACGCGCGGAAGTTTCAGGCCGTGGCGGAGAGCTTCAAGCCGACCCCACCGGGCACGCCCTTCTTTTTCTCCGGCCAGGAGTCGGCGGTGCCGTCGCTCGCGGAGCGGATCCAGACCAGCGAACTGGCGAACGACGTGTTCGTCACGGTGGACCGCCGCGGCACGGTGGTGAGCTTCAAGGCCACGGCCCTGTTCCAATCGGGCACGGCGGAGCTGACCGAACAAGCGCGCAAGACGTTGACGACCTTCGTGGCCTTCGTGTCCGCGCTGCCCAACGATGTGATCATCGAAGGCCACACGGACGACCAGCCCATCCGCGGCGGGCCCTTCGCATCCAATTGGGAGCTTTCCTCCGCGCGAGCCGGCGCGGTGGCGCGCTTCCTGGAAAGCGCGGGCGTGAAGGGCCAGCGCATGCAGGTGGTCGGCTTCGGCCAGTTCCGGCCACGCTTCAACAACGACACGCCGGAGAAACGGGCCCTGAACCGCCGCATCGACGTGGTGATCAAGCCCGACTAGCCGCCCATCCGCAGTTCCCCGCAAGCGCAGTGGCCTTGCTTTGCGCCTTTGCGCCTTTGCGAGAAACCGGCCGTGCGCGCCCTCTCCCCTAATCCGCCCCGGCCGCTTCCACGTACTTCTCCACCTTGACCGCGCAGAACTTGAACTCGGGGATCTTGCCCCAGGGGTCGACGGCGGGGTTGGTGAGCACGTTGGCCGCGGCCTCGCGGAAGTGCATGGGGATGAAGATGGAGCCGGGCGCGGGGCTGTCCTCCACGCGCACCTTGAGCGCGATCATCCCCCGCCGCGAGGAGACGGTGACCCAGTCGTGCTCGGCCAGCCCCAGGTTCTCCGCGTCCTGCGGGTGCATGACCATGAAGGCCTCGGGCTCGATGGCGTTCAGGGCCACCGAGCGGCGGGTCATCACGCCCGTGTGCCAGTGTTCCAGCACGCGGCCGGTGTTGAGGACGAACGGGAAGTCGTCCGAGGGCAGCTCGGCCGGATCCATCACCTGCGCCGGCACCAGCTTGGCCTTGCCGGAGGGGAAGGTGCGGTCGAACACGATCTGCTCGCCCTCGGAGCGGGCCGGGTCGGGGCAGGGGTACCACTTGCCGAAGTCGCCCAGGTTCGCGTAGTTCAGCGTCGCGTAGGCGCCCGTGGCGGCGGCGAACTCGTCGAAGACCTCCGCCGGCGAGGCATAGTGCATGGGGTAGCCCATGCGCGTGCCGATCTCGCAGATCAGCTCCCAGTCCTGGCGCGCCTCGCCGGGCAGCTTCAGCGCCGGGCGGCCGATCTGCACGCGCCGGTCGGTGTTGGTGTAGGTGCCCAGCTTTTCCAGCGCGGAGCTGGCCGGCAGGATCACGTCCGCGAACTCGGCCGTCTCGGTGAGGAAGATGTCCTGCACCAGCAGGAAGTCCAGCTTCGCCAGCGCCCTGCGCACGGTGTTGACGTCCGGGTCGGAGAGGAAGGGATTCTCGCCCAGGACGTACATGCCCTTGATGTGGCCCTCCAGCGCGCCGTGGGTGATCTCCGTGACCGTGAGGCCCTTCTTGGGCGCCAGCGGCCGGCCCCACAGCTTCTCGAACTTGGCGCGGATGGCGGGGTTCTCCACGCTCTGGTAGTCCGGGTAGAACATGGGGATGAGCCCGGCGTCCGAGGCGCCCTGCACGTTGTTCTGCCCGCGCAGGGGGTGCAGGCCCGTGCCCGGCCGGCCCACGTTGCCGGTCAGCATGGCCAGCGCGATCAGGCAGCGCGCATTGTTGGTGCCGTTGGTGTGTTGGCTGATGCCCATGCCCCAGAAGATCATGGCGGCCTTGGCCCCGCCGAACAGGCGCGCCGCGTCGAGCACCTGCTGCGCCGGGACGCCACAGATCTTGGCCACGCGCTCCGGCGTGTAGTCCGCCACCAGCGCCTTCAGCTCCTCGAAGCCCGCGACGCGCTCGCGGATGAAGGCGTGGTCGATCAGGTCCTCGGCGATCAGCACCTGCATCATGCCGTTGTAGAGCGCCACGTCCGTGCCGGCCTTGGGCTGGAGGTAGAGCGCGGCGTAATCGGCCAGGTCCGGGCGGCGCGGGTTGATGACGATGAGCTTCGTGCCCGCGGCGGCGGCCTGCTTCATGAAGGTGGCGGCGACCGGGTGGTTCTCGGTGGGGTTGCAGCCCGTCACCAGCGCCACCTCCGCGTTGGCGATGTCCCGCACCACGTTGGTCACGGCGCCCGAGCCGATGCCCTCCAGCAGCGCGGCCACGGAGGAGGCGTGGCAGAGGCGCGTGCAGTGATCCACGTTGTTGGTGCCGAAGGCGGCGCGCACCAGCTTCTGGAACAGGTACGCCTCCTCGTTGCTGCACTTGGCCGAGCCGAAGCCGGCCAGCGCCTCGCTGCCGTGGCGGTCGCGGATACCTTTCAGACGCGCGGCGGCCAGCTCCAGCGCCTCCTCCCAGCTCGCTTCGCGGAAGTGCGGCAGCACCTCGGCGTAGTCCACCAGCCCGCCCGGCTTGCGGCGGGCGTCGTCCCGCTGCACGACCGCGGAGAGCGGCCCCTTGGGATAGCTCCCCGCCTTGCGGATGAGCGGCCGGGTCAGCCGCTGCGCGTGCATGGCGTAGTCGAAGCCGTAGCGGCCCTTCACGCACAGGCGGCCCGCGTTGGGCGCGCCGTCGCGGCCGCGCGTGTAGAGCACGCGGTTTTGCTCCGGATCCACCACGAAGGTGAGCGCGCAGCCCACGCCGCAGTACGGACAGACCGAGTCCACCTCCTGCACGTGGACGGGCGCGGGCGCCCCATTGCTGCCGGCGGGCTTGCCGGGTTTCGCGCTGCGACCTGCGGTGCGGCCCGGGGTGCCCTGGGCGCCGGGCTGCGGGTGAAGGGCCTTCATGACGATCTCCCGATGGGGTCGCGGCGCAACGCTGGCGGCGACGCCTTGGTTCGCTCCGGCTTTGCAGGGCCGGCCAATGCGTGGGGTCCAGACCAATCCTGTCGAAAGGGTGCCGGATTCAGCCTACCACAGCCGGCTCCCCGTTCAACCGGCGCGGGCCGCGCGGTTACCCCTTGCGCACCAAGCGCATCCCCGCCACGGAGGTGTTGGTCAGCGCGCCGGTGGGGCAGGAGGCCATGCACTCGCCGCAGGCGACGCAGGTGCTCTGGCCCATCGGGTTGTCGAGGTCGAAGGCGATGCGCGCCGTGTAGCCCTTGCCCGTGCGCCCGATCACGTCGTTGTGCTGCAGCTCGTCGCAGGCGCGGATGCAGCGGTCGCACAGGATGCACGCCTGGTGATCCACGGCGATGACGGGCGAGGAGTCGTCCCGGCCGCGGACGTGGCCCGCGGCGCCGTCGGGGAAGGGCAGCGCCCCGATGCCGTAGTCCCGCGCCAGCGCCAGCAGGGCGTCGTCGCCGGTGGTGGCCTCGCGCCGGCTCTGCTCGGGGTATTCCGAGAGCAGCAGCATCGTCAGCGTGCGCCGGTGGCCCTGCACCTCCTCCGTGCCCGTGCGCACCTTCATGCCCTCCTCGCACGGGCGCACGCAGGAAGCGGCCAGCACGCGCTCGCCGCTGTCCACCACGCAGAGGCGGCACACGCCCACCGGCTTCATGCGCGGGCTGTGGCAAAGCACGGGGATGTCGATCCCCAGCTCGCGCGCAGCCTCCCAGATCGTCGTGCCGCGCGGCACGGTGACCGGGCGGTCGTCGATGGTGAGGGTCACCGGCTTGCCGTTGCTCATCGGCGCTTGCTCCGTTTAGGGCCACGGGCCTTGCGGGTGCTGCTCCTGGCCCGCGTGGGCTTGCGCGGGCCAGGCTTGGCTGCCGTGCGCGGCGCGGCCTTGGCGCGCGCCGACTTGGCTTTGCTCCTGGCGGCCGCCTTCGCCTTGGCGGCCGACTTCGGTCTGGCGGCGGCCTTTCCCTTGGGCGCGGCTTTCGCCTTGGCCCTGGCGGCCGGCTTTGCCCTGGCGGCGGGCCGAACTTTGCTCCTTGCGGCGCCCTTGGCCTTGGCGGCGGACTTGGCCCTGGCGGTGGGCTGGGTCTTGGCTTTGGCGGGCGCTTTCGCCTTGGCGGCGGGCTGGCGCAGGGCCGTCGTGGCGGCCGGCTTGGCTTTGGGGCCGGTCTTGGCTTGCGTGTCCGTCGGTTTGGCCTTGGGCGCCGCAGCCGGCGGCCGACCGTTGGCCTGCAGGCGCGGCACGGCTTCGCCGGGGAAGTTGTCGATCACGCTCAGCAGCGGTTGCAGCGCCACCTGGCCCAGCCCGCAGATGGAGGTGCGGGCCAGGGTGCGCCCCAGGTCGTGCAACAGACCGGGCAAGTCCCCGCGCGCTTGGCCGGCCAGCGCCGCCTCCACCAGTTCCACAGCCTTGTGGCTGCCCACCCGGCAGGGCACGCACTTGCCGCAGGACTCGTTGCGGAAGAAGCGCACCACGTTGAGGGAGAGCTCGACCAGGTCCCGGCCCTCGGCCACGAAGATCACGGCGCCGGAGCCGAGCATGCTGCCCGCCTGCTGCAGCGCCTGGAAGTCCAGCGCCACGTCCAACTGGGCGGCGGGCAGGAAGTTGGAGCTGGCGCCGCCGGGGGCGAAGGCGTGCAGCGCGCGGCCGCCCGGCACCCCGCCGCAGATCTGCAGCAGCTCGCGCACGGGGGTGCCCATGGGCACGCAGTACACGCCCGGCGTGGCCACGTCCCCCGAGACGGAGAGGAACTTGAGGCCCTTGTACTCGCCCCGCCCCTGCGCCGCCCACCAGTCCGCGCCGCGGCTGAGGAGGATGGGGACGGCGGCGAAGGTCTCCACGTTGTTGATCAGCGTGGGCTGGCCCCACAGGCCGTAATTGGTGGGGAAGGGCGGCTTGTTGCGGGGCTCGCCGCGCTTGTCCTCGAGCGCCTCCAGCAGGGCCGTTTCCTCGCCCAGGATATACCCGCCGGGGGAGATGAAGAGGCTCAGCTCGCAGCGGTAGCCGCTCCCCAGCACCGATGCCCCCAGCACACCCGCGGCGCGGGCCGCCTCCAGGGCGCGCTGGAGCGCCTTCTTCTCGCGGCCGTACTCGTGGCGCAGGTAGATGATGCCCTCGTGCGCGCCGATCACCCACGCGCCCAGCACCATCGCCTCGATCAGCAGGTGCGGCAGCTCCTCCAGGATCACGCGGTCCTTGAAGGTGCCCGGCTCGCTCTCGTCCGCGTTGCAGACGACGTACTTGGGCTCGCCCGCGGCCTTGGCGGTGAACTCCCACTTCATGCCGGTGGGGAAGCCCGCGCCGCCCATGCCGCGCAGGCCGGCGGCCTTGAGGGTCTCCAGCACCTGCTTGCGCGCGGCCTGCGCATCGGTCTCGCCCAGTACGCGGCGCAGCACGGTGTAATGATCGCGCGGGCCGCCGTAGGGGTCGGTGGGCCAGTGGCGCGGCGTGCGGGTGGGCTCGTTGGAGGGCAGCGGGCGCTTGCCCGTGGCCAGCTCCACCAGCGCCTGCGGCCCGCCGCTCACGGGCACGTCGTTGATGGCGGCGGCCGGCGCCGTCTCGCAGCGCCCCAGGCAGGAGACCTCTTCCACCTCCACGTCCGGCAGGCCGCGCAGGGCCCGCAGCGCGCGGCGGCAGTGGTCGGCGCCGCCCTTCATGGCGCAGGCGATGTCGCGGCACACCTGCACGTGGGTCTTGCGGCCGGGCTGGGCCCGGAAGACCGGGTAGAACCCGCGCAGCCCCTCCAGGCGGTACAGCGGGACGCGCGCCTCCTTGGAGAGCCGGCGCAGCATCTCGTCCGTCACGGCTCCGTGCGCCTCCTGCAACTCCATCATCTTGTTCAGCAGTTCCATGGCGTCTCGGGTCAGGCGGCAGCGGGCGGCGCGGATTCCAACGGCGTCGATCCTGTGGCGGGCCTTCTTGTAACCCACATACAAATACCCATCACAAACGGCGCATGCGGTTACCCCGCTCTCCACGCGGCGGCGAGGCGCCATCTCATCCATACGACCGAATGCGTTGCCGCGCAAACGGCAGCCCGCTCCGCGGCGCTCTCGGTTCGCCCCGCAGGGCGCAGAGGTCCGGCAGGTGGCGCCCCGCAGCGGCCCGCGGTTCCGTCGCCGCACGATTCCGGGCTTCCCCTGGCCGCAGGGGGCGCGCTAGAATGGCGCCGACAGGGCGGGCCTTCCGCCCTGCGGCTCAGGAGGAACCGCCCACGGCGCCCAGGGAGGGGTCGCGATCCGCACGTACCGGAGGACGAGCCTTGACCACGAAAGTGGTGCTGGCCTGGAGCGGCGGCAAGGACAGCGCCCTGGCCCTGCAGCGCCTGCGCAACGACCCGCAGGTGGAGGTGGTCGGGCTGCTGACGACCTTCGTGCAGCGCTACGGGCGGGTGCAGATGCACGGCGTGCGCCGCATCCTGGTGGAGGCGCAGGCCGAGGCGCTCGAGCTGCCCCTGCACACGGTGTGGCTGCCGCACCAGGCGGACAATGCCCGCTATGAGCGCGCCATGCACGATGCCCTGCGCCCGCTGCAGCAGGAGGGCGTCACGGCGCTGGCCTTCGGCGACGTGTTCCTGGAGGACGTGCGCGCCTACCGTGAGCAGCTCATCGCTCCCGCGGAGCTGACCCCGCTTTTCCCCCTCTGGGGCGCCGACACTGCCGCGCTGGCCCGCGAGTTCCTGGCCGCGGGCTTCCGCGCCACCGTGGTCTGCGTGGATCCCAAGCGCCTCTCGCCCCGGCTGGCGGGACGCGCCTACGACGAGCGGCTGCTGCGCGAACTGCCCGACACGGTCGACCCTGGCGGCGAGAACGGCGAGTTCCACACCTTCGTCAACGCCGGGCCGAGCTTCGCCCAGCCCCTCGCGACGGTGGTGGGCGTGCGGCGCGAATGGATGGGGCACATCTTCGCTGACCTGCTCCCCGTCGCCGTGCGCCGCCTGAAGCAGGCGTAGGCGCGGCCCAGCCGGGGCTGCGGCGCCGGCCGCTGCCAGGGCCGCAGGGGCCATCCACGCCCGTGGCGGCCCGCTTCCGCCGCACGGATGCACAGGCTTGTGTTTTTGTATCTGGTATACTAAATACCAGGGACTACGGATCCAACGGAGGGGTCCGCGTTTCAGTACCCGAACCGGACGACGCGTGCAACCGCAAGACCGCTCGGCCGCCACCGCCCGCTTGGTGGTGGAGCCGCTCGACCTGAACTACAGCCTGCGCGACAAGGTGTACGACGCGCTCAAGCAGGCCATCATGGCGATGAACCTCTACGCCACGCGGGAAGAGCTGCGGCTGGACGAGCGCCAGCTCTCCGCGGACCTGGGCGTGAGCCGCACGCCCATCCGCGAGGCCATCTCGCGCCTGGAGCAGGAGGGCTTCGTGCGCGTCGTGCAGCGCCGCGGGGTGTTCGTGGTGCGCAAGTCCAAGCGCGAGATCCTGGAGATGATCACGGTCTGGGGCGCCCTGGAGGGCATGGCGGCGCGCCTGGTGACCCAGCACGCCAGCGACGAGGAGATCGCCCAACTGCGGCGCATGTTCGCCACGTTCGAGAACGACCAGCTGCGGGCCCACATCGACGAGTACTCCGAAACCAACATCCGCTTTCACCAGAAGCTGCTGCAGCTCAGCCGCAACGAACTGATCAACCAGATTGCGAGCAACCTGTTCGCGCACATGCGCTCGATCCGCCTGAAGACCATCGGGGAGAAAGATCGCGCCGAGCGCTCCATCATCGATCACATGAACATCATCGAGGCGCTGGAGCGGCGCAACACGGAGCTGGCGGAAAAGCTGGCCCGCCAGCACACGCTGAACCTCGCCGAGCACGTGCAGAACAACGTCCAATACCTGGACTGACCGGCCTAGGAGACGCCAAGCCATGACGGATATTTCGGGCGGCCACCTGGTGGCCAAGGCCCTCAAGAACGAAGGCGTGGAGATGATCTTCACGCTCTCCGGCGGGCACATCATCGACATCTACGACGGCTGCATCGACGAGGGCATCCGCATCGTCGACGTGCGGCACGAGCAGGTGGCCGCGCACGCGGCGGACGGCTACTCGCGCGTCACCGGGCGCACGGGCGTGGCCGTGGTGACAGCCGGCCCGGGCACCACCGACGCGGTGACGGGCGTGGCCAACGCCTTCCGCGCGGAGAGCGCGATGCTGCTCATCGGCGGCCAGGGCGCCCTCACCCAGCACCAGATGGGCTCCCTGCAGGACCTGCCGCACGTGGACATCATGAAGCCCATCACCAAGTTCGCCTCCTCCGTGCCCAGCACGGCCCGCGTGGCGGACATGGTCACGATGGCTTTGCGCGAGTGCTACAACGGCGCGCCGGGGCCCTCGTTCCTGGAAATCCCGCGCGACGTGCTGGATGGCAAGGTGCCGCTGGAAAAGGCGCGCATCCCCACGCCCGGCCACTACCGCTGGTCCACCAAGAGCCTGGGCGACCCGCGGGACATCGAGACCCTCGCCGGCCTGCTCGCCAAGGCCAAGCAGCCCGTCGTGCTGCTCGGCACGCAGGTGTGGACCTGCCGCGCCACCGAGGAGGCCAAGCGCTTCGCCAAGACCCTCAACGTGCCGGTGTTCATGAACGGCGCCGGGCGCGGCACGCTGCCCCCCGGCGACCCGCACGGCTTCCAGCTCACGCGGCGCTACGCCTTCGACAAGGCCGACGTGATCGTGATCGTGGGCACGCCCTTCGACTTCCGCATGGGCTATGGGACGCGCCTGAGCAAGACCGCCAAGGTGGTGCAGATCGACATGGACTACCGCACGGTGGGCAAGAACCGCGACGTGGACCTGGGCCTGGTGGGCGACGTGGGCGTGATCCTGGGCGCCGTGGCCGATGCCGCGGGGAAGAAGGGCGCCGAAAGCCGCAAGGGCTGGCTGCAGGAGCTGCGCGCGGAGGAGGGCCGGCTGGAGGAGGAGCGCCTGCCCCAGCTCAAGTCCGACGCCAAGCCGATCCACCCCTACCGGCTGGTCTACGAGATCAACCGGTTCCTGGACGACAACACGGTCTACATCGGGGACGGCGGGGACATCGTGACTTTCTCGGGCCAGGTGGTGCAGCCGCGCGGCCCGGGGCTGTGGATGGATCCGGGCCCGCTGGGCACGCTCGGCGTGGGCGTCCCGTTCGTGATGGCCACCAAGCTGGCGCGGCCGGACCGCAACGTGGTCGCGCTGTTCGGCGACGGGGCCTTCGGCCTCACCGGCTTCGACTTCGAGACGCTGGTGCGCAACAAGCTGCCCTTCGTCGGCGTCGTGGGCAACAACTCGGCCTGGAACCAGATCCGCTTCGGCCAGATCGCCAAGTACGGCAAGGAGCGCGGCGACATCGGCAACCTGATGGGCGACGTGCACTTCGAGAAGTTCGCCCAGATCCTGGGCGGCTACGGCGAGGAGGTGCGCGATCCCAAGGACATCCGCCCCGCCCTGGAGCGGGCGCGGGAATCCGGGCTGCCCTCCCTCATCAACGTCTGGATCGATCCGGAGGCCTACAGCCCCGGCACGCAGAACCAGACCATGTATAAGTAGGGGTTGGCCGACGGACTGCCTCAATTTGCTTCAAAGAGGTGATGAATGCCGCAGAGGGCTTTGTGATGAAGATCGACTCCTACCCTTTGTTGCCATTATTCCTCACGCCGGATTGGAAGTGAAATGCAAGCGCACGAGCGGTCCAAAGGCCAAAAGCTGGACGAAATAATGCGGGTGATGCTCGCGGCATCAAAGAATATGACCATCAGCAAGCAGGATGTGGTTGAAGCAGTGGAGCGGCTTCACCGCAAATGGTCGCGAGAATCGATTCTTCACGATGTGAACTATTTGCTATGGGCGTGGGATCATCAAACAAGCCCTGCACTCAAACTCAAGGCCCGGTATTGGGACGGTTTGGGAGCCGAATTGCAAAAGGCCGAGGTAAGGCCGCATCTCAGATTCCGAGTCATTCAGCGAAAGCAAGTCACTCAAGACAGCCTAATCGACGAAGTGACTGCTTCAGAAGGCGGTCGAGAAGCCGTCCTGATCGAACGCAGAGCCAGAAATCGCTGGCTGGCGCAAGAACGTAAGAAGTGCGATGGATTCCGTTGCGT
>JBGOUY010000294.1:0-5300 GCA_041477795.1 bacterium | reverse complement strand
GCAGCCGGACATGCAGGGCATGGATGCGCTCGGCACGGAGGAGACCGGCAAGGCGCTTGCGGTCTACCTGGATCTGTCCGAACGGCAGCTCGCCGGCGCCGCCGAGCGCATGATCGCGGCCGGTGACTTCGAACTGGCGGCCCGCCTGCTGCAATGGGGGCTCGCGGCCTATCCGGACAGCGCCCCGCTGCGCAAGGCGCATGAGCTGGCCTATGCGAAGCTCGCCGAGAAATACCAGGGCTTCAATCCTTTCAAGTTCGTGGTGTACTCCGAGCAGATCGCCCGGGAGACCTCGCAGATCGCGTCACCGCGTTGAAGTCGCCACAGCCATCAATCCGGTTCCGCGGAGGCGGGCGGCGCTGCCTCCCGCCTCCGCACCTCCACCCTGCGACTGCGCTCAGGGCAGGCCCTGCGACTCGCTCGGGGCAGGCCCTCCGGCAGGGGCGAGGGCCCCTGCACCCGGTTTTGGGGAAGGAGCGAACGAACCGCGGATTCTGGCCTGTCCCAAATGGGGGGTGCGGGGGGACCTGTTTCCCCGCCCTGCAGTTGCTGGTGTTGTTGTCGTCGTGCCGCTTCCGCGCCGGCGCCGCGCGTGGTAAGCGGAGGGGAACGCGAGGGGAATCATCCGAGAGGCTGCCGATGGAATTGCGCGGCAAGAAGATCATCGCCCTGGGGGAGCGGGACGGCGTGCCGGGCGGCGCGATTGCCGCCTGCGCGCGCCAGGCCGGGGCGGAGGTGGTGCTGGAGAAGACCTACTGCTTCGTCTGAACGGCGGCCGGCGCACTTGACCTGGAGGGTCAGGAAGAGATCAAGGCCACCGCGCAGCGCCACCCGCGCGAGGAGCTGGTGGTGCTGCTGGGCACGCCCACCGCGGAGAGCAGCCGCCTCTACGCCCTCAGCGTGACCAGCGGCGACCCCTCCTGGGCCGGGGCGCTGGCGGGCGTGGCGCTGGGGCTGCCCGTCTACCACATCACGGAAGCCGACGTGAAGGCGCGCATTCCCGCGGCCGCCTACCAGGAGCACGTGGCGCTGATGGAGCTGGCCCTGGATTCGGGCGGCATCGGCGAGGCTGTGCGGCAGGTGCGCGAGGACGGCGGCTCAGCGGCCTGAGCGCCGCGTGGGAACGAGCGGCGCGGCAAAGCGCTGCGTGAGAGGAAGAGGAGACGCGCGGGAAGTCCTCAATAAGCCGGGTTCTGTCCGGCGGCGGGATCTCTCCCGCCGCCGTCGCGACCATCACTCTGGGAGTGCCGTTGCCGGCACCCTCAAGCGTCCTACCCGGCGGCTCGGCGAGCAGCCTTAAAGCGCCGCCTGCTTGGACTTGCTCCGGGTGGGGTTTACCCTGCCGGCGCCGTCACCGGCGCCGCGGTGGGCTCTTACTTTCAGGCCGCGACGGGATCGCGGCCCCCACCATTTCACCCTTGCCTGTGCGCACCGGGCGGTAAGGCCCGGCCCGCCATCGGCGGTGTATTTTCTGTGGCACTTTCCGTGGGGTCGCCCCCCCTGGCCGTTAGCCAGCACCCTGCTCTGTGGAGCCCGGACTTTCCTCCCTCCGCACCGGCCGTGAGGCTGGGCGGAGAGCGGCCGCGTTTTGGGCTTCCAGCGCGTCCATCTCTGCTTCGATTGTACGGGAAGGGGAGGGCGGAAGTCACCGCCCCAGGCTGCGAATCGTTCCGGCGGTCGCTGCGGCTAGGGCAGGCAGCACTGGTTCCATTCGCGCAGGCCGCCGGCCAGGTGCAGCACCGTGTAGCCCTGGCGCGAGAGGCGAATCGCCAGGCGGCTGCTGCACTCGCCGTCCGGGCAGACCAAGCCCAGCGGGCGCTCGCGCGGCCAGTCGGCCAGCACCGCGTCGATCTCTCCGCTGCAGCCCAGGCTGAACACCTGGCCGTAGCCCACGAAGCCCGCGGCGGCGGCTGGGGCCTTCAGCACCACGACGCCCATCTCCTTGTGCGCGTGGAACTCGTGCGGCGTCAACTCCCGGTAGCTGCCGGGCGCGTGAGCGCCGGCGCGGGCACTGGCGTCGGAGGGCAGGAAGGGCGTGGCGTGCATGATGACTCGCGGCGCTGGGTCTCGCAGGATCGCTGCGCTGCCGCCCGCGCCTCGTGCGCGGGGCCGCTGCGATCCGGCGGCGTGCAGTTCCTTACGGCAGCCATGCAATCCGATGGCCGTCCACCACACAGTTACGGTGTACTAATACAGTGTGACAGTTCGGGAGTCAAGCGGCCCGTGGGAACCGCGCGGGCGCTGCAGCGGCGTTCCCTACGGCCGGCGGCGCAGGCGGGCCAGCAGCGCGCGGTGATCCAGCACGAGGGAGTCCCCGTCCAGCGTGACGGCATCGCCGGCAATGCGGGCCAGGGCCTGCGCCAGCAGCGGGCGCGGCAGCTTGTTCAGCCCGGAGCCCAGCAGCCGCCCCAGGCCGCCCGCGTCCGGCAGGGAGATCGCGCAGCGCGTGCGGTGCTCGCTCACTTCCTGGATCGTCAGCCGCACGCGCACGGTGGTGTTGAGCAGGCCGCCCAGCCCGCGCAGGCCGAGCAGGAGCGTTGCGCCGTCGGGCGCCGGCTCCACGCCGGCTAGGTGCAGCGGCCCGGCGCGCACCCCGCTCGCCAGGGCGGCCCGCGCCAGGCGCTCTAGCAGCGCCAGCAGCGGCGACTGGCCGCTCGCGCCGCCACCGCCGGGGCCTTGCGGGCCCTGCGACTCGCCGGGTGCGCTCATGGGGGGCTCATGCAGAAAAATCCAGCTCAAGGCGCAGGCGCGCCCGCTCCAGCACGCGCCGGAAGGGCTCCAGGCCGGGCGCCCAGCGCTGCGGGCCCTGCTCGATCGTCAGCAGCAGGTGCTGCCGCTCGCCGCGCTCGCCCCGCGGCGGCTCGGCGCGCAGGCGCAGCACCAGCTCCCCCTCGCCCGCGGGCGGCCGCAGCTCCGCCACGATGCGCGCGCCGTCCTCGTCCAGCGTCACGCGGCACACCTGCAAGGCCCCGCGCGGCGCGGCCGGAACCTGCTCCGCGAGCGCCTGCGCGATCAGCCGGTCGAGCAGCTCCAGCAGCGGGTTCATGGCCCGGCCTCGCGATCCGCGGCTGTCGGCCCGCCGGCGGGGCCCGCCGGCGCTTCCTCCGGCACGGCCGGCATCGCGCCGCGCAGCCAGTGGCGCAGGGTGTCGCTGAGCCGCAGCCATTCCCGCTCGCCCAGGGTGTACGCGTCCAGCCCCAGGTGCGCGGGGAAGCCCGGCCGGGGTTCGTGGCTGAGCGGCACCAGCGTGACGTGCTGTGGGAAGGCCCGCGCCAGCCGCACCAGCGGCCGCGTGGCGATCAGCTCATCGTGGCGCGCGCAGGCGATCAGGAGCGGCGGCGGAGCGCCCTGCCCGCTCGTCCACGCCGCGAGCGTAGGCTGCAGGCTGCGCTCCAGGCTGGCCAGCGCGCGATAGGCGGCCACGGTCGTGCCGGCATGAAAGCGGTAGGTGACCGGCGCGCGGCTGGGCAGGCGCAGCGCTCCCGGCAGCAGCGCGCCCAGCCCGATCAGCAGCGCCCGCACCAGCGGGCGCAGCCGCAGCGCCGGCGACAGCAGGACGGCCCGGCGCAGCGCCACGCCGGCCTGCTGCGCCCACACCAGCCCCAGCAGGCCGCCCAGCGAATAGCCCAGCAGCGCTGGCTCCGCCCCGGGCAGGCGCACGCGGGCGGCGTGCCAGGCCGCGTCCACGTCCGCCAGCCAGCGCTCGGCGCGCACGCAGCGCAGCGCCGGGTCGCCCGGGGTGGCGAAGCCGGTCAGCTGCGGCACGACGGTGGCCGCGCCCGCCTCGTTCAGCAGGGCAGCAAGGGGGTCCAGCCGGTGCGGGTGCAGGTTGAGGCCCGGCAGCACCAGGAACGCCTCGCGGGGCGTCACGCCGCCGCGCGGCAGGGTCAGGTCCGGGGCGGGCCGGACGTCAGGGTTGCCACTTGGCACGCTCGAGGCCCTTCTTGCGGCGCAGCTCCTGCGCCAGGGCATGGAGGTTCTCCAGGTGCGACTGCACCCGCTTCCACTCCCAGGTGGGGTTCTCCTGCTCCATCTTCTCCAGCGCACCCAGCTCGGCGTGCCACTCCTTGACGAGGTCGTGCAGGGAGAGCTGTTCGATGGCGGGCTTGGCGGACTCCATAGGCGCTTAGCGTCCAATGCGGCGGCGCCGACCGCGGGCAGACAGGAGAAGCGGTGGCGACGCGGGGTTGCGGGGCGCGGGGTGAATGCGCATCTGCTCCGACTCTCGCCGTTCGCGGCGACGATGGCAAGGGGGGCAGCGCAGCCACGGCCGGCCGCCACCCCTGCCGGGGCCTCACCCCTCGACTTCGCTCGGGACAGGCCCCGTCCGGCTGCCGCCGGACGACCCTCCCTTCGACAGGCTCAGGACAAGCTCCAAAGGAGGGGGTCAGCCACTCCACCACAACGTCGCCAATTGGGTTCTCTTAGAAATTTCCCCCGCATCGCTCGCAGCCCCCTCGGCGGGCGGCAGTTGCCCTCTTCCTTGGAGAGGGCCGGCCCGCATCCTGCGGGCCGGGGTGAGGCCCCGCGCATCCGCCCGCTGGCTTCGTTTGGAAATTTCCCCCGCCTCGCGCGAAGCCGCCCTCGGCGCGGCTTGGCGACTCAACTACTATAGCACAGATCGCCGCCGGTTGCAGCGGAAATGTTCGGGCACTTGCGGGAGAAAAGCGGTCACGACGGGAGGCGTATACGCAGAAGCCCGCTGGGAGAAGCAACGGCGCTAATTCCGGTATTGAGCTCGGTACTTCAGAATGTGTGCGGTTACTTCGTCCGCGAGAATGCCCACCTCCTCAAAGGAGGAAAGTACTGTCGAATGGGGCACTCTTGGTTTCGTCGAGAGGGACAAGTACTTTGAGGTGTTCGGATTGCGCCAGATCGCGCATTGGCCACGGGTGGCCTCGAGAACCGTATAGCCAAAGGCCACCCGCAGATGCGCTATTTCCTCTTGATCATGCGGCCCAAGGATGTTTTGGGGATTCACTGGCGATGTACCAAGGGAAGTTCAGCGGAAGCTGAGCGGATGCCTCTGGTTCTGTCGCCTTGGGCCGCTTTCGGATCCGGAGCCTAGCTTTCATGTCGAAGCTATGACAGCCTTCCGAATCGCCGAAAGCGACCCAATGTTCGCGCCCCCCAAGCGCCATGGGTCGAAATCCGTAGGACCGAAGAATTTCGGGCAGTTCCCCATTCTCCATCCATACCTGGATTTTAAGGGAAATTACATCCCTTAAGTGCTTCTGAGCCGCCTGAACGGTTCTCCCGTGTCCAGAAGCCTTTAGGAGCGGGCATACCGCGACCATCAT
>JBGOUY010000157.1:0-9746 GCA_041477795.1 bacterium | reverse complement strand
CGCCTACAATCCAAAGGCCGCGCCCTTCGAATGGCGCAAGGCTATCGTCCGCCAAACCGCACTCAAACCATCTTATGCGAACTTACTCAACTGAGTGCTAGGTCAATGTCGAATTGCCCTGGAACGCGGCATATCCATGCAACAACGAGATCAGCGTCAATTCACCTGACCATGATGACGAGGCTGTCAACTCCAACTGTGGCTGAACTCTCCCATCAGGACAGAAAAGTCGCACAAGCGAAGAAGACCGCGCAAAGCACTTGAACGACAATCCTGCCAACAACCAACCGGCGCCATTACCTGCACGCTCACCGCGAACTGCTTGGTAGATTCATGCGATCTTTCATGTCGGGACGACCTATGAAGGTCTCAATTGCGCCGCGGCCCTGACTCGCTGCGCCACACTCACCCCCGCGCCGAGCTCACGAGCTATCTTCCGAATCCCCTTGTTGCCCTTCTTCAGCGCCAAGCGAATAGATTTCTCGACCTCCGGCCCCACGCCTGGCCGCCCCAGCTGCTTCCCGTTCGCCCTGGCTCTGGCCAACCCAGCCGTGACGCGCTCCCAATCATCGCTCGCTCGAACTCCGCAAAGACGCCGCACATTTGAAACATGGCCTTGCCTGCGGGGGTGGTGGTGTCGATACCTTGCTGATGCAGGTACAGATCAACTCCGACCGCGTGGATCTCCCCGAGGAACGTCAGCAGGTCTTGCAGGGAGCGCCCGAGGCGGTCTACCGACCAGGCCGCCACCAGGCCAAACTGGCGGCGAGCGGCGTCCTTGAGGAGCATGTCCAGGCCAAGTCGTTCCTCCCGCCCCTTGGCCCCGCCGGGATATGGGCCCGAATGGACGTCACCCAGATGCGGTGGTATGGAAGATCGGGGGAAAGTTCAACCAGTAGGTCCCATGCACCCGCGAACTGCCTTGTGATTGCCAAGTCTCCCCCGTCAGTCAACGCTTCATGGGCTTGAAAAGGAGGTGTGGCATGAACTGGACACGATACATTCTCGCCGCCATTGGCGGGTTCGTCGCGTTAGCCGTCGTGGGCATGTTGTGGCACATGGTTGTATCCACCGGCATCGATTCGAAAACGGTTCAGGCCGCCATCGGAGGGGTCATTGTCGGCGATGCCCTGCGTGCCCTGGTGCTCGCCTATATCTATCCCATCGGATACAAGGGCGCGGACGCATGGATGGAGGGCCTCAAGTTTGGCGTGATGATGGGCTTGGTGGCCGGATTGACTGCAGGGACGGCCCTGGCGGTTCTGACCCAGCCCATGGGCCTTCTTGTTTCGGAGTTCATTTTCCTGGTGGTGCAGGGGGCCATCAATGGCATCGTCGTCGGGCTGATCTACGGCAAGCAGGCCGCCTTGAAATAGGGTGACGCATAGGAGCGCCGGTCAATTTCCCCTTGCCCTGCCAGCGCGAGCGACCGGCGCGGGAGATGGGCTTCCAGCCGTCTCTTCGCCTTGGCCGACGGCGGTGTGACGCGGTGGTGGACCTGCGCATTCCTGGCAGAACCTCGGGAGTAGAGACAGTCGGCGAATCGCGACCGCCGGTATCGTGCGTTGATCCGAAAGATATTGGGAAATTCAGTTGGGTTGCGCGCGCTTCATGGGCTCTCCGCTCGGACGCGGCGAGCGGATCGTTCTCGGAATCGCCCTTATCGGTAGGGGAGTCTGGAGCATAGGCGGGACACCGGGATCGTACGTCGCCGTCGTCGGTTTGCGACCGTTAACCTTGGGGATGATCAACGGATGGATCCTTGCTCTACTTCCGGAAGTCCCGTTCAAGGGGTCCGATTTGCCGCTCTTACCCAGAAGCGCGGCAATCTTGTGTATGGCGTCCAATACTACGTCGGTAGGCGACGTGGCTGAGAACCGAGGTACCCCGATCGACGCCGCGATGAAAAGGGCAGCGCTGGATTCCGTAGCAGAGTGATCTACAAGAGAAATGTAGCGCCTGCCTTGAGTCGCTGTACCACACTCATCCCCACCCCCAGTTCCCGCGCGATCTTCCGTATCCCCTTGTCCCCACGCCGCAGCGCCGCCCGGATGGCGTCCTCCACCTCGGGACCGACAGTTGGCCGGCCCAATCGCTTCCCATTAGCCTTGGCCCTGGCCAACCCAGCCGTGACCCTTTCCCGGATCATCGCTCGTTCGAACTCGGCGAAGACGCCGCACATCTGGAACATGGCTTTCCCGGCGGGTGTGGTCGTGTCGATGCCTTGTTGATGCAGGTACAAATCCACGCCGACCGCATGGATCTCACTGAGGGCCGTAAACAAGCATTGGCAACCGCGTAATCTTGGATTGCGGGACGCGCTGCAGCGTTGGCGGCTTGGAAAGCGCACTTTAGAAGCTTGGGCCGAAAAGCAACATGAATCTCAGCTGAGCACCGCGCGAGCTTATAGCACTTCAGCGAGGGGCATCAGTCTTCGCACCAACAGACGGCTATCTTCGGTTATGGTGTTTCGATATCCATCCAGTGTCTGAATCTCAAATCGAATAACCGGACCAGGTGCCAGGCTGGTGGATAATGGGTGGTGAGGCTTGGACTCGATTTGAAAGAAGGGCACTAGTTGTGTGTTCTGGCCAGAAAAGAGAATTTCGGGGGTGTGACCTCCAAAGGCAATGAAGCATCTAGTCCATTCGTGACCGTCAAATTCGTGCATTTTTGGATCTGGGATTGCACCCGCAGGAGTGAATTCCACTTCGGAGTTCACAGGCATGTAGGCAGCAACATACAACCCTCTCGTTGCGCGCGTGCCATTGTTGCGAACAGCGATGCCGATGACCATTGACTGAACGTTGTCTGGCGCGGCCCCTGTGTGTTCAATCCGGTAGTACTCGATGCCCAGGTCAATTGGAGATCCCGAATGCCGAATGCCCTCAATTTCAAGGTGAGTTGCGAATCGGCTACTCGCTCCACTGCGAACATAGTACTTCCCGTCTCGTGCCTGATGTGGCGCGAGTGCTGACTTGGGAATCTCCACAGCGAATACAAGTCCATTATCGGGCGTCGGAATGCCGTAGGCCGTGATATGGGGGTGGAAGGGGGACATACACGTCTTTCACGAATGCCTCGAACGTGCGGGACTTCCGCTTCCGGCGTTCGGCCATCGGGTCCAGGCCCTTGGCGGCGTCGCCCCGAATCTTGGTCGCTTCCCCTCGGGCTTTTTCGGCCTTGAATACCTCTGTCGAGCCGATCACCATCCGTCTGCCGCGCCCGTATTGGCAGACGTAGGTCATTGCACCGCTAGGCTGGACCCTGACGAGGAATCCCTTAAGGCGCGAATCACGCACCTCGTAAGGGCGCTCCTTGGGCTTAAGGGATGCGATCAGCTTCTGACCGATGACCGCTTTCATCAAAGGTTTCCGTAAGTGCGCCGTAAGTGCTGAGTGCGGGAATCTAGCGATATCTAGAGAAACCATTATAGAAGTCTAAAATCGGATATACCGTTGATATTACGCGAGTAACCGTTCATTGTCATGCTTCATGATGCCGCGCGATTTCTTGCCAGAACGCATTCGTAATGCGTAGGTCCGCGGTTCAAGTCCGTGCGCGGGCTCTGCTGAGGAGGGAGTCGGCTGCAAGGCTGGCTCCCTTTTTCGTGCGTGGAGGCGCGAGGCAGCGGACGTACGACCGCCAGGGGCAGGACTGCACGGGGCTCCCGCCGCATCCGGTCAGGCGACTCACGGAGCCGGCGCTGGAGAGGACGCTACCCCGCGCAGAAGCTGTCGCTACGGCTCACGGCTCCGCCGCCGGGGTGCGCGATCCATCCAGGTCGCGGCGCAGGTCGGCCATGTGCAGGCCCCGCAGCAGCAGCAGCAGCACACCGCAGCCCGTCACCGGGAGCCAGCTCACCACGAGGTACAGCACGCTGGACGCCAGGGCGATCTCACGGTCGATCCCGAAGGGCACGAGCGCGAACACGAACGCGGCCTGCAGGGTGCCAACGAAGCCCGGCGTGCCCGGCAGGGAGACGGCCAGCGAGGACACGACAAACACCAGCAGCGCGAGTCCCGCCGGCGGATGGATGCCGTAAGCCAGCAGGGAGAGCTGCACCATCCCCACCACGCAGGCCCAGCGCAGCAGGGAGAGCAGCAGCAGACTGGCCACGCTGCCCGAGGAGCGCAGGATGCTGAGCGCGGTGAGGGTGTGGCGCAGGATGCTCCCGCCGCGCCGCGCCAACGTGGCGGGCAGCCAGCGGGTAGCGCGCTCCCAGAGCGCCAGCGCGCTGCCGGGCCAGGCCACCAGCAGCGCAATGGCGAGAACCCCGGCGCCCAGGGCGATCCCCGCGACCTGGGTGGCCAGCCAGATCGACGCGGGGGGCGGACCCAGCAGCAGCACGGCCAGCCCGTAGTAGAGCAGGATGGCGGCCACATCCAGCATCCGCTCCAGCACCAGCGTCACCAGCACGCCGCTGACCGGCTGGCGGAACTGGCGCGCCAGCAGCAGCGCACGCGCGAACTCCCCCAGCCGCGCGAGAAAGATGTTGTTCGCGGCGAAGCCGATCATCATGGCGGGCACCAGCTCCCGCGAGCGGAAGCGGCCCAGCGGGCGCAGGATCACCGCCCAGCGCACGGCGTTGATGGCCAAGGTCAGCAGCAACGCCGCCAGGAAGGGCGGCACGACCCAGTAGTTGCCGCCGGAGAGCAGGCGTCCCAGCCGCGCGAGATCCGCGCCCCACAGCGCATAGGTGAGCGCCGCCGCCGCGCTGGCGAGCGCGAGGGCGTAGGAAAGGAGTCGCTTCATCTCAGCAGCGCGGCGCAGGCCGACGGATGGGGTGGGGGCAAGGCCCGCTCCCGCGGGCCGGGCCACGAGCCGCCCGTGACGCAGCGCGGCGTGCATTGCAACCGCGCCGGCCTGGCTGCTCCGGCCCCGCCCGGCCTCAGGGCACCCTCCAGTCCTGCGGCCGCTCGGCCTGCCAGTCGCGCAGCGCCTCCTCCAGTGGATAGCGGAACGGATAGCCGGCCTGCCGCAGCCAGTCCGCGCGGGCAGGGTTGCCCCGCCGCAGCTTGCGCACGTGCGCGGGGTGGATGGGCCCGTGGCGCCCCACCGGCCGCGCCAGCGCCTCCAGCAGCGCCGCCCCCGCCAGCAGCAGCGGGTAGGGCAGCCGCAGCACGGGCCGCCGCCGCCCCGCCACCCGCGCGATCGCCTCCACGTAATCGCGCACCGTTGGCGCCGGATCCAGCGTGAAGTTCAGCAGCGCCTGCGCCTCCCGCCCCGCCTCCATCCGCGCCAGGGCCCACTGCATGGCGAGGCACAGCTCCTTGACGTATCCGCCGGCCTTGGGCGTGCGGCCATCGCCCACGTAGGCGAAGCGCCCACGCAGCAGCGCGCGCACCAGCCGCGTCACGTTGCCACCTTCCCCCGCGCCGAAGACCACGCCCGGCCGCACGATCAGCAGCCGGCGCCCGGGCGCCGCGCGGCACCAGGCACGATGCATCTGCTCGGCGACGAGCTTGGAGATGCCGTAGGGCGTTTCGGGCATCGGCAGCGCCGACTCGTCCCAGGGAGCGGGCGCCGCGCCGTAGACCGCGATGGTGCTCGTGAACACCAGGCGCGGGCACTCCGCGCGCTCGGCCCAGGCACACACCTGCTCCGCACCACGCAGGTTGGTCTCGAAGTACTCGCGTGGCGCAGGCCCCGGCTCGCGGTGCACCGCCGCCAGGTTCACGGCCAGGCCGGCCCGCGCGGGCAGCGCGTCCTGGGTGAGCGGCTGGCGCACGTCCACCGGCACGTAGCGCAGCCGCCCGGCACGCTCGGCGGCCGTCAGCGCCGCGGGCCACGCCGCCCGCCGCGGCGGCAACAGGTCGGCCAGCACCACCTCCTCCGCGCCCTGCTCCAGCAGCAGGCGCGCCAGGTGCGTCCCGATGAAGCCGGTGCCGCCGAAGAGGACGCTGGTGCGTGGGGAAGGCTGCATGGAGTTCCATTGCGGAGGTGCGGCACGCTGCGGCGGCCAGGGCCTCAGGCGAGTCCGGTGCGAAAGTCCTGCCACGCACGGTCGATGAACGCGGTGATCTCGCACCGGAAGGTCTCGATCCCGAAGCGCTCCGCGTTGGCGCGGCAGGCCTGCGGCAGGATGGGCGGCCCCGCCTCGAACGCGTCCAGCGCCGCGCACAGGGCCGCCGCCGTCTGCTCGGCGAAGAAGCGGCCCGTGGGTGCCGGCGTCTCCGGCCCGCGCACGATCTCCCGCGCGCCGCCGCGGCCATAGGCGATCACCGGCGTGCCGCACGCCTGTGCCTCGACCAGGGTGATGCCGAAGTCCTCCTCCCCCGCGAACACCAGGGCCCGCGCCCGCTGCAGGTGATCGCGCAGCACCGCGACCGGCTGGTGGGCCAGGAATGTGATGTTGGGCGCGGACCGGGCGCGCACCCGCCGCGCCTCGGGGCCGTCCCCGATGACGACCAGGCGCCGCTGCGGCGTGGCGGCGAAGGCCTCCACCACCACGTCCACCCGCTTGTAGGGCACCAGGCGCGCTACGGCCAGGTAGAACGCCTCCCCATCCTCCCGGAGGGAAGACAGGGAAGACGCCGTCTCCCGCAGCGGGAAGGCCTGCACGTCCACCGGGGGATAGATCACCTCCGCCTCGCGCCGGTAGGTCTTGCGGATGCGCCGGGCGATGTGGCGCGAGACGGCCACGAACCGGTCCACGCCCGCCGCCGCCCGCAGGTCCCATTGGCGCAGGCGGTGCAGCATCCAGCGCGCGGCCCAGCTTTTCAGGCCGCGCTCCAGGCCGGCCGCCCGCAGGTACTGCGCCTGCTGATCCCAGGCGTAGCGCATGGGGCTGTAGCAGTAGCACACGTGGAGCTGATCCGCGCTGGTCAGCACGCCCTTGGCCACCGCATGGCTGCTGGAGAGCACCAGGTCGTAATCGCGCAGGTCGAGCTGCTCCACGGCGAGGGGCATCAGGGGCAGATAATGGCGGAAGCGCCGCCGGGCGAAAGGCAGGCGCTGGATGAACGTCGTGCGCACGGGCCGCCCGCCCAGGAAGGCGCGCTCTGCGGCCGGCAGGACGTCCACGATGGCATACAGGTCTGCCTGCGGGTAGCAGTGCAGCAGCTGCTCCAGCACGCGCTCCGAGCCCGCATAGCTCTCCAGCCACTCATGGACGATGGCGACCTTCATGGGCGCATCCGCGCTCCGCGCCGCGGGCGCCGCTCCCCGCTCCGTTGCGGCGGCCGGCGCCGCGCGGCCCCGGCCGGGAGCGGACGCACGCCCCCTGCTGGACAACACCGCCGGCGGGCGAAGGGTTCACTGGGCGGAGGGGTGGCTTTCATGACCGCGCCGGATCTGCAATCCCGCATGGAGGGCCAGGCCGATCAGGAGCATGATCGTGGTCTGCACTTCCGCATCGAAGAAGTTGTTCTCGAAGAAACCGGCGACCAGGATCCCAGCCAGGCCCGCGGAGGCTCCGCGGAGCAGCGCGCGCTCGAAGGGGAAGCGCCCAGCCTCCCGCAGCAGCCACATGCGATTCCAGCGGAAGATCGCCCCCCACCACAGCAGGTAGGCCGCCAGCCCGATCACACCCAGCTCGAAGCCCACCTGAAGGTAGACGTTATGCATGTGGGTGTCGATGGCGACCTCGAAGGTGTAGTGCTCCCGCTGCTCGATCGCCTCGCGGTAGGGCCGCACGTACTGATGGTAGTTGCGGTAGCCCACGCCCAGCCAGGGCCGGTCGCGCATGCCCAGCAGCGCGCTCTGCCACAGGTAGAGCCGCTCGCGGTTGTCGTCCAGCGAGCTGCTGACCAGGCGCTGCAGCAACGCCGGGCGATCCGGTCCGCCCAGGCGCGCCTCCAGCCAGCCCGTGCCCAGCACCGCCCAGGCCAGCGCCAGCAGCAACGCCAGCGCCGCCAGGGGTCGCCACAGGCGGCGCGGGAAGTCCAGCGCGAGCAGCAGCAGCGCCACGGCCACGCCCAGCCAGCCCCCGCGCGAAAGCGACACCAGCACGCCCCCCGCCACCAGCAGCGCCGCGCCGCGCCACTGCCAGCGCGCGCGCCCCGGCGCCGCGGCGGCCAGGCTGACGAAGAGCGGCACCAGCATCAGGTTCACGCCCGCAAAGGTGAGGTGCTGGCTGAAGTTGCCGTGGGCGAAGTACACCCCCGGCACCTCCTCGAAGGGCGTGATCACCTTGCGCCCGACCGGCCGGAACCAGTCCACGCCCCAGTGGAATTGCACCATGCCGTACAGCGCCAGCAGCCCCGCGCAGACGGCCAGCGTCAGGAGCAGGCGGCGCCGGTTCAGGCAGGCCAGCGCGGGCAGCAGCGCCAGCGGCAGCGCCAGGTGATAGAGCTTCACGGTCAGGCCCAGGCTGTGCCACACGCTGGGCGGCTGCCCCGCCCCGCTCCACGCCGCCTCGTGCCCGTTGGCCAGCGCGGACAGCAGCGCCGCCGCCGGCAGCAGCAGGAACGCCCCCACCAGCCAGCGCGGCAGCGGCTCGGCCACCGGCTCGCGCAGGCGGTGATAAAGCACCGCCACGTACAGCAGGATCACCGCCGTATCGATGCCGGCGATGGAGAACGTGCTGAAGGCGAAGAGGGCGTAGGTGAGCGCCCGCAGCCAGGTCTGGCGCCGCCCCAGGCGCTGCAGCAGGAGCGAGGGAGCGGAAGCGGGCATGGCGAGCGGGTCTGCGGGTGGGCGGTGGGAAGCGGGTGTGGCGCTGCGGCTCGCTCCACACCCTACCCGCTCTGACCGTGCCGGGCAATTGCGGCCGGGCAATCGCGGCCGGGCGGGGCGGCCGGCACGGCCGGGCCGCGGCGGGGCGCGCTGGCAACGGAATCGCCGCGCCAGCGCAGCGCGCGCCGCGCTCGCGGCGGGTGGGGGGCGACCGTGGCGCTCCTGACGCACCTGTGGCGCTGGCGGCACGGCCAGGAGTGGAACCTCCGTTCGCCCTGCCGCGTTGACAGGGTACCGGCCTGCGCCAGCGCCAGCCCGCGCGGCTCCGCGCCGAGCCGCGCCCAGCACGGATTGCGCCCACCATGGGCACGGTGTTTGCTTTAGACCAGGGACTAGACCGGGGATGAATGCCAGCCTCGTCGCAACCAAGCGCCCGCTTGCGCCCGTCACTTTCCTGGAGAGCGTTGCATGACTTCGTGCGGATGGAATGCGAGCGCAGCCGGCCGCAACGGCCTCCGCAATTCCCGGCTGTCCCTGGGGATGGCTCTGCTGCTGATCGTGCTGGGTCTGGCGCTGGACGGCTGCCGCAAGAAATCCGCGGCCCCCGCGCCCCCTACGACCACGTTCACGCTCATCGGCACCGACGTGGCCACGGGAACCTCGGGCAACCGCTTCGGCGCCGCACCCCCGCGCGACCCCAGCAGCCAGGCGATCGACCTGATCAATTCGAACGCCGTACGCCAGAACGGGGCCAGCATCCACTTCTCGTCGAACCTGGGCGGCATCACAACCTACATCCTGGACCAGACCGGCTGCTCCAGCGGGACCATCCCGTACGATCCCAAGAACCCGCCCACGGTGCCGGTCGCCACGAGCACCGGCCAGGGCGTGCCCGTCTCGGAGGCGTGGGACCTTTGCTACTACTCGGTCGCCGGGGGCCTCCAGGAAGGGCAGAGACACAGCTTCATCTACTTCGACACGATGACGCCGCAGATCGATCTGCTGGACTCCAAGGGCGTGAACCGCTTCCTGCCGGGGGCGCTGCCCTTCACGGAGTTCCCCATGCTGAAGCCGGTCTACAACGAGGACCCGATCGCGGGCGCCGTCGACGCCAGTGCCGGAGTATT
>JBGOUY010000193.1:0-8646 GCA_041477795.1 bacterium | reverse complement strand
GCGGAGGTGAGCGTCGAGTTGCGGCGCCCAGTTCAACAGATCATGCCGAACGCCCTAGCGCTGTTGGAGGCCCACGCGTGGCCTGGGAACGTGCGGGAACTGCGCAACGTCATCCGGCAGGCGGTGCTCATGACGAAAGATCTCATGATCGGCGGAGACGTCGTGCGGGCCTTGTTGGGAAAGCCAGGTGCGGCACGACACGTCGCCGGTGCAACGCCGACGGGCGCGTCCTTGCGTGAGGTCGCCGCCGAAGCCGCTGAAGCAGCAGAGCGGCGCGCAATCTCCGAAGCCCTGCGCTCGGCCCGCGGCAACAAGAGCCGGGCGGCACGCGCGCTGGACACGGACTACAAGACCCTGCACCTCAAGATGAAACGCTTCGGCATACGGGGGCAAGATTTCGTTCCGTGAGCGCCCTTTGCACGTGGAGCGCCAGAAACAAAAACGGGCACTCACGCTCGCTTTTGAGTGCCCATATCGTTCCGCCTGAGCAGGCTGCGGAAATGCGGGCTGAGTCGGGTATGATGGACTCGACCTCATCCGCGTGCCCGCATTCCTCACTCGGTTTCGCCCACAGCAGCGTCCCGTCCGGTGGCTGGCTGCTTTCCACCACGCGTCGCCTTTGCCAGCTTGAGCAGCCTTCCTCGACCTGCTGTGCGCGAATCGGGGCTCGAACCAGTCAGCCGAGAGCGGATCCTCACGCGACCGGCGAAGGCGGCAAAGGAATACGGAAGATCGCGCGGGAACTGGGGGTGGGAGTGAGTGTGGTACAGAGGGTGGCGGCACAGGCTCGCGCGTGAGCGTAGCCACGGCCTTCGTTCGGCTCGTCGCTACCCGCGTGCCCCCAAGCTGACCACCCAAGGTGGTGTCCCGGCACCGGAAAAACAATGGGGGTAAGGGAGAGGTCTGACCGCCGTGCGGAAAAACATCTCTTGCGCAGCCCCAACGCCCCCTCAACCCGCATCCAACTCAGAACTTGCCGCGTCGATCCAACTCGTGAAACATCCAGGCTGGGGGCTTGCGGACCCCTAAGGCGCGGGTCTATGATTCCGCCACACGGGTCTTCTTGAGTCCACAATCCATCGGGGGAGGGAAGCATGGGATCGAAATTTACCCGCCGCCAAATGCTTAAGGGTCTGGGCGTTGCCGCCGGCGCGGCCGCCGCTGGATCGGCTGGGATTTCGGTGGGCGGCAGGTGGGCAACCGCGCAAGTCAGCGCGAAGATTCCTACCACGCCGCTAAAGTTCGGCCACATGACGTTCCTGACCGGCCCCGCCGCCGTGTTGGGAGAACCGTCGCTGAAGGGGCAGATCCTTGCCTCCGAAGAAATCAATGCCAAGGGCGGGATTCTGGGCAAGCGCAGGATTGAAACCATCACGGCGGATGAAGCAGCGGGCACTGACGCCAACGTGAAGGAAATGCGCCGCATGAAACTCTCGGAGAAGATAGACGTGTTCACCGGGATCATCTCCAGCGGCAATACGCCCGCGCTCGGTCCGGTCGCGGAAGAACTGGGCCTGCTGACGCTCTTTACCGACGGATGCACGGACTTCCTCTTCGACAAGGCCGTGCCGAATCCTCACTACATCTTCCGCATGACGAACATCCAATCGGCGGACGGTGGCACCGCCGCGATCATGGCGGCGCGCACGTGGAAGGGGATCAAGAAAGTCGCCCACATCCATCCGGACTACAGCTACGGGCGCAACGCGTTCGATCATTTCAATATCGTCATGGAAAAGATGGTCGGCGGTGTGGAAGTCGTGTCCGAGTCGTGGCCAAAGCTCGGGACGACCGACTTCGCGGCCCACATCACAAAGACCATTTCCGCAAAGCCGGACCTGCTCTTCAGTTCCGTCTGGGGTGGGGACTACGTGGCAATGTACAAACAGGCAGTGGGTTACGGCCTGTTCGACAAAATGAAACTGGCGACGACGCTCGCTTTCGGCGTGGTGCCGCACGCGTTGGGCAAGGATCATCCGGACGGGGCGGTGGCCGGTGTGCACTCGAACTATCACTTCACACACGCGCCTTCGAACACCGTTGCGCTCAACAACGAGTTCGTGAAGAAGTACTTGGCGCGCTGGAACGAGTATCCCAACTTCCAGTCCGAAGGGGCCTACGTGGGGATGAAGATGTATGAGGCGGCGGTCGAGCGTGCGAGCAAGGCCACGGGTGGCGGCTGGCCCGAAACCGACGCGATCATTGCCCAGCTTGAGACGGCGGAAATGGACGGACCGGCCGGACATATCTATGTTCGCAAGGACAACCACCAAGCATACAAGGACTGCATTACGGGGTTGAGCAAGGTGTCGCCACAGTACGCGTTCCCGGTCTGGGACCCGAATAGCGTCATCACCATCCCCATCAAGAACCTCACGGCTCCCCCGGGCTGGCCGAAGCCGGGTCAGGGCCACAACGATCCGACGGCCACGTACAACTGGATCAAGACCACGTGGCCCAAGGCCAGCGCATAGTCGGAACTCCCTGAGAAACACCTGCCCGCTTCGGTTCGGCGGGCAGGTGCATCCCTGCCCCTGCGGTCATTCTGTCATATTGGAAGAAGCATCGCCTTCGCACATCGCGGGCTTTCCCATGATTGTGAGGCAAAAGATAGGTGTTGCCTCGCCGCGGCCGGGGCCCGAGCGGTTGGCGACCCGCGGCTGCGGGTCGTACCGTCGGATGGCCAGGCTGGGCGCCGCATTGGCGCTGCTGGCGGCCATGAACCTACTGGCGCAGCAGGCCGCCCGTGCGGGCCATGAGGTTTCCTACTATCCGTCATTCTATCCCAGCGAGATCACGCTGGAGACCCTCGATCCCGAGGGCGCCGCGTCCGGGCTGCAGAGCATGAAACTGCAGGCCTATCTGGGCGCCGCGCCGCGATTCACGGGCAACGTTCCGGTCTTTCTCAAGAGCGCGGAATCTCTCGGCGCCTATGTGCTGCTGCGCTTCCACCCGGGGGCGCCCGGCATGGCGCAGCCAGGGCAACGATGCCGCGCGGCCGAGGATGTATCCGCCGCGCTGGCGGGCGCCGGGGGCGACTTTGTGTCGCACCCCTTTCCCATTACGCCGTTCGATTCCGATTATCTCCAGCACGCCGACCGGGCTCAGGCCGCCCTTGGACGGGCCAAGGGCCGTGGGCAATCGGCGGCCCGCTGGAAGATCCAGGCCCGCGGCACGCTGGGGCAACACCTGATCCGAGCCGGCTGGCCCGTGGGGGAAGCCGATCCTGCCATCACCGTGGAGGAAGTGCCGGTCGAACGCCTGATGGCCGCCAGCGGCCACGTCAACGGCTGGCTGAGCCCGCCGTGGATCAAGGAAGGCTGGTTCCATGCCTATCAATTGCTCAACCCGCTGCTCGATGCCGAGGCCCAGGGCCGCGTGGGGCCCAGCTATGAGCGGCTGGTGCGCGGCGACTTCAGCAGCCAAGTGGAGCGCTACAACCTGGAACGCAGCCTTGTGGCCGAGTTGATGCGGCCCTGCTCCGGTGTCGTAGCGGGATACACGATGCGGCGCGAATACTTCAGCGATGAACACACCAACGGCGTGGAGAACATCGTCATCGACAGTGCCCTGGGCCTCAATACGCCGATATTTGTGCGGACGGTGAAGCTGAAGGACTACCCATGGAATGGTCCCCTGCATTTGGGGATCAGCCAGCCCGCACAGGCTGCCTGGAATCCGATCGCCGGATTCAGCGATGCGCCGGGCCGGCTGATGTGGGCCGTCATCGCGGACGACGCCTTCATGTTGCAGCCCTACAATGCGGGGTGGATCCCCAACCGCATCGATCCAGGAATGGACGTGAAGAGCGAGTCTGGCGGCAAAATCCCCGTGCCCGCGGATGCCGTTGTACCGGGGCGGGGTACGGGCGTGCTTCAAACGGTCGGCCCGGGCAAGACCAGCTCGGCAGTGGTCGTCTACAAAGTGCTGGCCTCGCCCTACCTGGACGACGCGGATATGGAGCTGGCCGACATTATCTATCCCTACAGCTTCGCATTCCGCTGGGCGGGGCAGGCAGCCGGTGCGCGCGATCCACAGGTGGACGCCGCCACAGCCCTGGTGCGGGAGCGGCTGGTCGGCATCCGCGTAATCAATTCCGAGCGCCATGTGGATGTGTATGCGGACATCAAAGTGCCGCGCTCGCTGTACACCATTGAGGTCTACCTGAACCATGGACGGGGCGACGCGGACCAGATCGCGGCGCTGGCCCCCCCGTGGAGCGCCGTGCCCTGGCATCTGCTGGCCCTGATGGAAGAAGCTGTGCAGCGGGGCCTGGCCGCCTTCTCCGAGGCTGAGGCCCGCCGGCGCAACGTCCCGTGGCTGGACTTGGCGCGCAATCCTCCTTTGCAGCAGCGATTGCGCAGCCTGTTGGCCACGCTGGAGAAGGAACGATTCGTGCCGGCCGCACTGGCCGGCGGGGCCCTGCAGCAGCCGGTGACGCCGGAGGCCGCCGAAATGCGTTGGGCCCTGCTGCGCGAGTTTGCTGAGACCTATGGCCACCTGCTGGTCACCAACGGGCCCTATGTTCTGAAGAAGTGGGACGACAAGTCGGTTTCGTTTGAAGTGGTGCGCGACTTCCGCTATGCCATTGGCCTGGGGGCCTTCAATACCTACGCCACTCCGTCCCTGGCCCGCGTGACCAGGGTGGCAAGGGACAAGTCCCAGGTGATCGTGGAGGCCGAGCTGCAACGGATGGTGCAATTCCAGCGCGACTACCGCATTGTGCGGGAACCGCTGCGGAAAGGCGCGGCGCGGGGCTTTCAGCCGATCGTGGTCCAAGCGCGCTCCGTCCTGATCGACGCCGATGGTAAGGTGGTGGAGGCGGCCCCGCCCCTGTGGCAGGAGGATGGACGGTTTGTATTGAGCTTGCCGCGCTCTCTGCCCGAGGGCGGGTACACTCTCGCCGTGGGGGTGTATGCGGACGGGAACGCGGTCAATGCGACGGTGGGTACGCTGCGCGTCGAGGGATCCGCGCGCTGAGCGTGCCGCGGCGCGGTGAGGAAGGACGGTCGGCCCGGGCACGCCAAAATGGGGATTGCCGAGCGCCTGGATGTGTGATGCGGGGTTCCCTCGCACGGCCCGCCGGCCCGATCATTCGCGTTGAAGGGAGGTTGGTGTGGGTACTCTGATCATCCAGGTGCTCAATTCGCTACTCTATGCGTCAGCGCTGTTCCTGATCGCAGCGGGGTTGAGCCTGATCTATGGGGTGATGCGCATCGTCAACCTGGCCCATGGCACCATGTATGCCGTGGGGGCCTATGTGGCCGCCTGGGCCGTGGGTGCGGCGGCGGGACGGATTCCGGTGCTGGGGCTATATGCGTTGATCCCGCTGGGCGCCATCGTCGTGGCCGCCCTGGGCATGGTGTTGGAGCCGCTGCTGCTGCGCCCGCTGTACAAGCGCACGGAGGAATACGTTCTGCTGGCCACGTTCGGCCTGCTGATGGTGATCGACGACGGCATCCGCTTCGTCTGGGGAGGCACGCCGCTTTCGGCATCGGTGCTGTGGGAGCACATGGGCGGCATCCAGATTTTCGGTCTGAGGTATCCCATCTACAATCTGATGGTCTTCCTCGTCGGAGTGCTGGCCGCGTTTCTGCTTTGGCTGTTGGTGTACCGCACACATTTCGGACTGCTGTTGCGAGCCACGTCTCAAAACATGCGCATGGCTTCCGCGCTGGGCCTGAACGTCAAGCGGGTCTACGTGCAGGCGTTCGGCATCGGCTGCTTTATGGCCGGCCTGGGGGGCGCCATCGTCGTGCCCAGCCAAGCCGCCGTGTTGGGCATGGGGGTGGATGCATTGGTGCTGGCCTTCGTGGTGGTGGTGATCGGGGGCCTGGGCAGCCTGGAGGGCGCCTTTGTCGGCGCGCTCATCGTCAGCTTTGTGAGGACGCTGGGCATCACGTTCTTCCCGGAGATTGAACTGGCTGTACTGTACCTGATTGCCGCGGTCGTGTTGCTGATCCGCCCGACCGGACTCTTTGGAAAGGCATCATGAGAACCGCGTTCCATTTTCAGGGCGTGCCGGTTTCCTGGCGCTCACTCGGCATCACCCTGGTCGTGGCCGCCCTGCTGTTGGCGGTACCCACGGTGCTCAATCCCTATCAGACCATCCTTATTTCCTACGGGCTGGTGATGGCGATCGCCGCCCTGGGCTTCAATCTGCTGCTCGGCTACACGGGGCTGACGTCCTTCGGGCACTCGGCCTACTTCGGCGTCGGAGCCTACACGGTGGCGTTTCTGGTCAAGTACCTGGGCGTCACGTCCATGGAACTATACATCATCGTGGGGTTCGTCGTGTCGGCCGTGATCTCCGCCGTGTTCGGCTTCCTGTGCGTGCGCTACACGCTGGTGTTCTTCTCGATTCTCACCCTGGCCCTCTCGCAGGTGTTGTGGAGCCTGGCGTTCAAGTTCTTCTGGGTGACCGGAGGCACGGACGGCATTCGCGTGCCCCGGCCCAGCCTGCTGGCGGGAACATTCCAATTCACCGGTAGTGGGGCGTTCCTGCGTTTCGTCAATTCCTACTACTACTACCTGCTGGTCGTATTCGCCGTGTGCGTGGGAGTGATGTGGCTGATCGTGCATTCCCCGTTTGGCAAGGCGCTGCAAGCCATCCGCGACAACGCGACGCGCGCGGAGTTCATCGCCGTGCGGGTCTGGCACTATCGCTACGCGGCGTTCCTGATCTCGGGGGTGTTCACCGGCTTGGCAGGGGTGCTGTGGGTGCCCCTGAACGGATTAACCACCCCCGACGTGTTCTACTGGCCGTTCTCCGGCGAGATCGTCTTCATGACCGTCCTGGGGGGGTTCCGGAATTTCACCGGCCCTATCGTCGGCGCTATGATCTTCAACTACCTGAAGACCTACGCCGTAGCCACGACCGAATACTGGCAATTCCTGCTGGGAGCGGTGCTGATCGCCCTGGTGATGGTGCTGCCCGCCGGCATCGTGGGCACCGCTATGCAGTTGCTAGCCAGACTGCGCAAGGAGGCATGAGATGACCATCCTCCACACGGTGAACCTGAAAAAATCCTTTGGCGATACACACGCGGTGGACAACGTGAACTTCACCGTGGGCACAAACGAAGTGGTGGCCCTCGTGGGTTCCAACGGCGCCGGCAAGACCAGTCTGGTCAACGTCATCACCGGTATGTTTCCGCCCGACAGTGGAACGATTCACTTCCAGGGTCAGGACGTCACCCACTATACGACCACCGAACGGGTGCGGGCAGGGATCGCCCGCAGCTTCCAACTCGTGAATCTGTTCGACAAGCTTTCGGCTTATGAAAACGTTGCGCTCGCCGTCTTTGCTCGCGACCGCAAGACCCACCGCATGCTGAGTCCCGCGGATGGTGACAGCGCCGTGCGGGACGAGACCAACGAGCTGCTGCGCCAGTTCGCACTCCATGACAAGGCGGTTACGTTGGCCGGGGGCTTGGCCCAAGGCGAGCGCAAGCTGCTGGATGTGGCCGTGGCTTATGCTCTCCGGCCGCGCGTGCTGTTCCTGGACGAGCCAACTTCCGGCGTCAGCACGCGGGACAAGGCGCAGATCATGGACACCGTCTCCGCCGTGGTGCGCGGTGGAAAAATCAGTGCGGTCATCATCGAGCACGATATGGACGTGGTTTTCCGGTATTCCGACCGCATCGTAATGATGCACGAGGGACGAGTGCTGGCGGACGGCAAACCGGAAGACATTCGAAACAACGAACAAGTGGCCATGATCCTGATCGGGGGCAAATTCACCCACTAGGGCTCAGAAAGGGGCAATCGGGCATGCTTGAGGTCAAGCAGATTCATACTTACCGGGGAGCGGCCCATATTCTCAATGGCGTCTCCCTGTCGGTCAAAGCGGGCGAAGTCGTGTGCTTGGTAGGCCGCAACGGCGCCGGGAAAACCACGACCATCGAGAGCATCATGGGTCTGCTGCCCGTGCGCGGGGGTACGGTGGAATTTCGCGGCCGGGACGTTTCGGCGATGCCCGCCTACTTACGCGCGCGCGAAGGACTGGGGTTCGCCCCGGAAGACGCGGGCATCTTCCCCGATCTGACGGTGGCGGAGAATCTCGAGTTCTGCAAGCTGGTCGCTGCTTCATCCGCCCGTCACGACGCGCAGAGCACCGTGGACGAGCGGATTCGCACGGTGTTCCCGGAAATCCAGGCACTGCTGGACCGACGGGGACTCCATCTGAGCGGCGGGCAGAAGAAGATGGTGGCCATCGGTCGCGCCATGGCCCTCTCCCCCACGCTGCTGCTGCTGGACGAGGCCTTTGAAGGGCTGGCGCCGGTGGTGGTAAACCGCTTTCGCGATGCCGTAATCAAGATCAAGGAGATGGGGATCTCGTTGCTGATCGCCGAATCCAACCTCGTCAACGCTTCCCGCATCGCCGATCGGCTGTACGCGATCGACCGCGGCGAGATCATCTTCCAGGGCAAACCGGAAGAAGCCATGGCCAACGAGGAAGTGATGCGCACCTTGCGCGGCTAGCCTCTGTTCGGAAATGGGATTGCCATGGAGCGTAGAATCATGGCCAATTGGAGCACTCCCAGGTAGTTGGTTGCCAGTTTCTTATAATGCACAGTGACGCGGCGGTTTTCTTTGAGCCAGACTTGTCTTCCACTTGCTGCGCGGGTTCTCGGAGCCTCACGG
>JBGOUY010000129.1:0-11507 GCA_041477795.1 bacterium | reverse complement strand
TGCTCCGCCCCCTCGACGAACCACTGGGCGCCCAGCACCAGCAGCGCCAGTCCAGCGACGATGTACGCAGCCTGCAGGAGCTTGTTGGGGGGCGCGGCTCCCTCCTCCGCCCCCTGCGAATTGCCCTCCTTGCGCCCCTGGCGGATGGCAAAGCCCGTGTAGGCGACCAGCCCCAGCACCAGCACGAGGCCCTCCAGGCGGCCCACGTTGCCGTCCCAGGCCATCGCCAGGCTCGCCAGGGACACGACGATGAGGATCGGCACTTCCATGCGGATGAGCTGCCGCGTCACCACGAGCGGACTGACCAGGGCCGAGACGCCGAGGATGAGCAGCACGTTGAAGATGTTGCTGCCCACCACGTTGCCCAGGGCCATGTCCTGCCGCTCGGTGAGGATCGAGCCGACGCTGACGGCCATTTCGGGCGCGCTGGTGCCGAAGGCCACCACGGTCAGGCCGATCGTGAGCGGGGACACGCCCCAGGTCGCCGCCAGCGCGGAGGCGCCGCGCACGAGCGCCTCGGCCCCCACCAGCAGCAGCGCCAGTCCGGCCCCGAGCAGGGCCAGCGCCAGCATTGACATCACCCGGCCCCGGTTTGCGATGCACCGCTCCGCGCGCCGCTGCCGCGCACCCCACCCTAGCAGGAGCCCGCTGCGGGCGCATCTGCGTCCGGCGCCGGACGCCGGCGCCGGTGCCGCCTCCGCCGCGTGATCACGTCACTGACCGGCCCGGCGGCCGGTGGTATGATTACAAAGATAACATGCGACCTCCGGCGTGGAGATGGGCCGGTCGCCGGCAGGACGCGGCGGCCCCTTGCCCCGATCCGCGCCACCCGTCATCCCCAGCCAGGAGTCCCCCATGAGCACCGTCAGCGCCAGCAAGCCCAGCCCGGCCAAGCCGCGCTATGGCCTCTTCCGCACCGTCGACCTGAGCTACGAGCAGGCCGTGCAGCGCATCACCGAAACCCTCAAGGAACAGGGCTTTGGCATCCTCACCGAGATCGACGTCAAGGCGACGCTGAAGAAGAAGCTGAACAAGGACTTCACGCGCTACGTGATCCTGGGGGCCTGCAACCCGCCGCTGGCCTATCGCGCGTTGAGCGAGGAGCTCGACATCGGGCTCCTGCTGCCTTGCAACGTGAACGTGTACGAGGATCCGCGCACGGGCAAGACCGTCGTCTCCGCCATCGATCCGCAGGTGCTGGTGGACGTGACGGGGCGCAAGGACCTGCAGGGGCTGGCGCAGGAAGTCCGCACCAAGCTCAACGCCGCCATCGCGGCGGTGTAGGGGGCCGGCTCGGGCGAGCCGGCCTGCGCGCAGGGGCGGGGTCCGCATGGGCGCCCGGGATAGGATCTCCCCGGCGCTCGTGAAGCGGCGGGGGCGGCTACTTCTCGGCCCGCACCGTCAGCACCGGCACCGGCGAGAGGCGCACGATCCGCTCGGTCACGCTGCCCAGCAGCATGTGGCGCAGGCCCGTGCGGCCGTGGGTAGCCATCACCACCAGGTCCGGCTTGTACTCGTCGATGACGCGCAGGATCTCGTCCACGGAATGGCCGTGCTTGACGTCCGTCTTGTACGTGACGCCCTTGCCATTGCTGGCCGCGATCTTGTCCAGCTCGTTGCGGGTCTCTTCCATCACGTCCTTGACGATGAACCGCTGCGAGGAGCGGGGCACGGAGCCCAGCGCGCTCTCGTAGATGGGCACGTCCGCAACGATGCCGCGTTGCTGGTACACCTCGTAGGGCGAGGCTTCCACCACGTGCAGCAACTCCACCTCGGCGCCGAACTTCTGCGCCACGGCATCCGCGAATTCCTTGGCTTTCAGGCAGTTTTCCGTGAAAGCGATGGGCACCAGGATCTTCTTGACCGTCAGTTGCATCGCAGGTCTCCCGTGTGGCTCCAGGCGTGACTTGCCGAGGTCGTCAGGCGCGCGATGCCGCTTCCCCTCGCGCCTTGCGATCCACTCTCCACTCGCTCCGTTCGTAGTGCTATTCTAGCATCGGCCGTCCGGGCTGACCAGCCGGAGCGGCGGCAAAGCCTTGCGGGACGCGGCTCCGGCGCTGCCTTGCGGAACCGCGGCGACGCGCGCGCTCGGCCCGGCGCGGGGGCTGGCGCCCCGGCGTCGGTACCGGGCGCAGGCGCCGCACCCAGGCGCGGCGGCCGCAGGCTCCGTGCAACGTTGTTTCGACACCGCCTCCAACGAGAGGAGCGCATGAGCATCCGCCCGCGCAACCGCTACGAGATCAACCAGCTTGAGAAGCAGGAATCGTGGCGGTTGTTCAGAATCATCGGGGAGTTCGTGGAGGGATTCGACGAGCTGCCCAACTACCTGCCGGCCGTCTCCGTGTACGGCTCGGCGCGCATCAAGGAGGGCTCGCCGTACTATGCGCTGGCCCGCGAGCTGGGCCGCGCGCTGGCGGACGCCGGCTATACGGTGACCACGGGCGGCGGCCCGGGGCTGATGGAATCGGCCAACCGCGGCGCCTTCGAGCGGGGCAGCACCAGCATCGGGCTCAACGTGGAGCTGCCGCGCGAGCAGAAACCCAACCCCTACCTCCACGTGGCGCTCAGCTTCCGCTATTTCTTCGTGCGCAAGGTGATGCTCGTGAAGTACGCCACCGCCTTCATCCTCATGCCGGGCGGCTATGGCACGCTGGACGAGTTCTTCGAGACCGTCACGCTGATCCAGACGCGCAAGATCCGCCCGTTCCCCGTCGTGCTGATGGGCCGCGAGTACTGGTCGGGCCTGGTGAACTGGATGCGCGAGCGCATGCTGGCCGAGGGCATGATCTCCGCGGAGGACCTGGAGCTGTTCCACGTCACCGACGACGTGCAGGATGCGGTGGCCCACGTGAACGCCTACCGCCAGAGCGACGACGGCTCCGTGCCGCCCTGAGCCGGGAGGGGGCGCACCGGCCGGGCCCGGGCGTGCTAGGCTGGTGCGGAGCGCCTGGCACCGCATCTGCATCCAATCCCGGCGCAGGAGGCTCCGGCGGCTGCCGGGGCCGCGCAGCCCACGCAGCGACCCTGTCCCGCGGCCGCGATGACCCAGCACCCGAGCCTCGCACCCGGCGCAGCGGCGCCCCCGCCCGTCGGCGAGCCCGATCCGATGATCTGGCTGGAGGGCGTCACCATGCGCTACGGGCCCAAAGTGATCCTGGACCAGATCGAGCTGCGCGTGCCACGCGGCAAGGTGACCGTGGTGATGGGCGGCTCCGGCCACGGCAAGTCCACCGTCCTCAAGCTGATCGTGGGCTTCATGCGCCCGCAGGGCGGCCGCATCTGGATCGACGGGCAAAACGTGCTCGAGCTGTCCGATGCGGAGCGCTTGGAGGTGCAGAAGAAGATCGGCATGTCCTTCCAGTACTCCGCCCTCTTCGATTCCATGACGGTCTACGAGAACTGCGCCTTTCCCCTGCGCGAGCACACCCGGCTCGGCGAGCCGGAAATCCGCCAGCGCGTCAGCGAGGTGCTGAACAGGCTGGGCCTGCCCGGGGTGGAGGACAAGATGCCCTCGGACCTCTCGGGCGGCATGAAGAAGCGCGTCGGCGTGGCCCGTGCCATCATGCTGCAGCCCAAGATCATGCTCTTCGACGAGCCGGAATCCGGCCTGGACCCCATCACCACGACGTCCATCGGCGAGCTGATCATCAGCATGCGCGACGACTTCCACATCACCTGCCTGGTGATCTCGCACAACCTGGCCAACACCATGATGATCGCCGACAAAGTCTGCATGCTGTACAAGGGCCGCATCATCGCCGAGGGCTCGCCGGACGAGCTGCGGGCCAATCCCGACCCCGTGCTGCAGCAGTTCCTGCACGGGCGCGCTGAAGGCCCCTACTGATCCGCGAGGGAGGCCGTCTCCGATGGACCCGGCGCAGCTCTACGAGCGCTTCCTGGCGCTGCCGCCCGGACTGCTCTACGCCCTCCTCTTCGCCGCCGCGCTGCTGGAGAACCTGGCGCCGCCGCTGCCGGGCGATACCGTGGTCGTGTTCGGCGGCTACCTGGCCGGGCTGGGCCGGCTCTCGCTGCCGCTCACCTTCGCGCTGGTGACCTTGGGCAGCGGGTGTGGTTTCATGACCTATTACGCCCTCGGTCGCTGGCTGGGGCGCAGCGGCGTGCACGCATGGCTGGGCCGCTGGGTCACGCCCGAGGCGCTGGAGCGGGGCGAGGCCTGGGTGCAGCGCCACGGACTGTGGATCGTGCTGGCCAACCGGCTGCTGACGGGCGCGCGCTCGGTGATCTCCCTGGTGGCGGGCTTTGCGGGCCTGAGCGTGCTGCCGGTGGCCACGCTGGCCCTGCTCAGCGCGGCCGTCTGGAACGCCGCGCTGGTGGGCGGCGGCTACCTGATCGGCGAGGAGTGGCAGCGCGTGCTGGGCTGGCTGGCCACCTACGAGCGGGCCATGCTGATCGGCCTGGGCCTGCTGGTCGCCGTGCTGGCGCTGCGGACCTGGCGGCGGCGCATCCGCGCCCGCCGCACGGACGGCGGCGTGCGGTGAAGGGTCGAGGCCGGCGTCATTGCGAAGGCGAGCCGAGGCGATGGAGCAGAACGAGCACCCCTTTCCCGCAGTGACCGACCCCTTGCGGAAGCTCCTGGAAAGCGTCGCGGAGCGGCGCAGCTTTCCCAAGGGCACCGTGATCTACGAGGAGGGCTTCCCCTGCCCGCTCGTGCCGCTCCTGCTCTCCGGCGTGGTGCGGGTCTTCAAGATGAGCGAGACGGGCCGCGAGATCACGCTGTACCGCGTGGAGCCGGGCCAGCTCTGCGTGCTCTCCTCCACCTGCGCGCTGGCGGGGCACGACGCCAAGCTGCCCGCCGTGGCCGTGGCCGAGACCGACGTGGAGCTGCTGGCCGTGCCGAGCCACGTCTTCCGCCGGCTGCTGCGCGAGCAGCCCGAGCTGCAGAGCTTCATCAACCGCATGCTCACCGAGCGCCTGGCCGAGATGATGATGGTGGTGGACGAGGTCGCCTTCGGCCGGGTGGACCTGCGGCTGGCCGAATGGCTGCTGCGCGCCGCGCCGGAGGGCAAGGCCGGCGCCGCTGCGGCGATCGAGATGACCCACGCCCAGATCGCCATGGAGCTGGGCTCGGCGCGGGAGGTGATCAGCCGCCTGCTCAAGGAGTTCGAGCGCCGGGGGCTGGTGGCGCTGGGCCGCGGGCGCATCGAGGTGCGCGACCGCGAGGGCCTGCGGCGCTTCGCCGCCGGCAAGAGCGCCTGAGTGCCGCGCCGACGCGGCGCTCTGCCGCCGCAGCGCAGGCGTCCGGCCCGTGCTGCGCCGTCGTCCCGCCGCGCGGCGTCAGTTCGCCTGCTCGATCGTATCCATCAGCCGCTGCGCGATCTCGCGGAAGATCACGGCCGTGGCGCTGTCCGGTGCGGCATGGGTGATGGGCGCGCCCAGGTCCCCGCCCTCGCGCACAGCCAGCTCGATGGGGATGCGGCCCAGGAAGGGGATGTTGTTCTGGCTCGCCGCGCGCTGGGCGTTGCCCTTGTCGAAGATGGGCGTCTCCGTGCCGCACTTGGGGCAGATGAACGCGCTCATGTTCTCCACCAGGCCCAGGATCGGCACGTCCACCTTCTGGAACATGGCCACGGCCTTGATGGCGTCCAGCAGCGCCACGTCCTGTGGCGTGGAGACGATCACCGCGCCGGTCAGCTCCAGCAACTGGGTCAGCGTGAGCTGCGCGTCGCCCGTGCCGGGCGGCAGGTCGAGCACCATCACGTCCCCGCCGGGCCAGCGCGTCTCGCGCAGCATCTGGTCCAGCACCTGGTGCACGATGGGCCCGCGCCAGATCGTGGCCGCCGCCTCCTCCACCAGGTTGCCGATGGACATCAGCGTCAGGCCGTACTTTTCCAGCGGGACGATGGTGTTGTCCGGGTTCATGCGCGGCTTGGTGTTGCGCAGCCCCATCATGATGGGCACGCTGGGGCCGTAGATGTCCGCATCGAACAGGGAGACGCGCCGCCCGAGCTGGTGCAGGGCGATGGCCAGGTTCACCGCCACGGTGGACTTGCCCACGCCGCCCTTGCCGCTGGCGACGGCCACCACCACGTCGTAGTTTTCCAGGTAGGTCTGGCGCTCGGGCCGCTGCGGCGTGCGGGGCTGGGCGCCCGGGGGGGGTCCCTTGGGCGCCTCCGGCTGCGGCGGCGGCGCATCGGCCATGCGCACGGTGACCTTGCGGATGCCCTCGATTTGCGCGCAGCGTGCCTGCAACTGCTCGGCAACGGAGCGGCGCAGGGCATCGTCCTTGGGCAGGTCCAGGGTGATCGTGACCGCCTCGCCGTTGACGACGCACTCGGTCACGGCTTCGGCCTCCAGCAGGTGCTGGCCGGCGGCGGTGAGCTTGATGTCGGTGAACGCCTGTTCGAATTGCTCTTCCAGTGATGCCATGGGGTCGGGTCCAGTGAATGCGGCGGGCCGGTCGGGGCGGCGGCGGGGCATCCCGCAGCCGCAGCTCAAGCTTGTATGGTAATCGCGAAGGTGCGCCAAAGTAAATGCTGCCTCCCAGCCCTCCATCCGCCCCGCCTGCGCTGCCAGCCGCCCCGGCGCTCGATCCGGCGCTGGAGGGGGCGCGCATCCAGTCCGTGCAGCAGCCGGACGACCGCAGCGTCGTGCTGGAGACGCACCGCCCGGGCGCGGGCAGCGCGCGCTGGCTGTTCTCCCTGCGGCCGGAGACCGCGCGGCTGGGCCGCATCTTCGCCAAGGTCCGGCGCGGCGGACGCCCGCCCGTGTTCTGCCAGTGGCTGCGCACCCGGCTGGAGGGCGGGCGCGTGGCCGCGCTCACGCTGCGTGCGCCGCAGGTGCTGGACTTGGCCATCGTCACCGGCGAGGGCACGCTGCACCTGCTGCTGGAGCTGAACCGGCGCGACAGCAATCTGCTGCTGCTGGACGGCGCGGAGCGGCTGCTGATCGCGCTGCGCCACCCGACCCTGCCCGGGCGCAAGCTGGGGCCGGGCGAGCCGTACGGCCTGCCGGAGCGGCTGCACGCCTGGCCGCCCGGCGTGCCGCTGGACGAGCGCTATCCCGCGCCGGACGAGGCCTCCGCGCGCGAGCGGGAGCGGCGCTGGCAGGGGCGCGAGGCCGCCGCCACGCTGGAGGCGCGCCGCCAGCCCGCGCGCCAGCTTCTGCGCCGCGAGCGCAAGCGCACGCAGCGGCTCCTGACGCACCTGGAGCAAGACCAGGCGGCCGCGCGCGAGGCCGAGCAGTGGCGCCGCTGGGGCGAGCTGCTGCAGATCCACCGCGGCCGCCTGCGCCCCGGCCTCAGCGCCGTGGAAGTGCCGGACGTCTTCGAGCCCGGCGAGCCGCCCGTGACGATCCCCCTGGACCCCAACGCCGATGCGGGTGCGAACATCGAGCGCTGCTTCCGCACCTACCGCAAGCGCCGCGCCGCCGGGCCGCACCTGGCGCCGCGCATCGCCGCGGCCCAGGCGGAGCTGGCGCGCTTCGAAGCCCTGGCGCAAGCGTTGGACGCTGCCGCCACGCCCGCCGCGCTGGAGGCGCTGGCCGCCGCGCTGCCGCCCGAGCCGGAGGCATGCGCCGCGCTGCAGGCCCTGCTGCGCGGGGAGGAGCCGGCAACCGCCGAGGCGGAGGGCGTCCGCGAGCCCATGCGGCGCTACAGCGCGGAGGGCCACGCGATCCTGATCGGCCGCTCGGGCGCGGAGAACGACCGCGTCACCTTCCGCCTGGCGCAGGGACGCGACTGGTGGTTCCACGCCCAGGGCATCCCGGGCAGCCACGTGGTGGTGCTGAACCCCGCCGGCGGAGCCCTGCCCCCGCGCACGCTGCGCGAGGCGGCCTGGCTGGCCGGGCACTATTCGCAGGCCCGCGCCTCCGGGCGCGTGGAGGTGGATTACGCCCAGCGCAAGCACGTGCGCCGCGTCAAGGGCGGCGAGCCCGGGCAGGTGCTCTTCAGCCAGAACAAGTCGCTGCTGATCAATCTGGAGGATGCATCGCTGCGGGCGGTGCTCCAGCGCAGCACACCCCCTGCGCCGCCGCGGTCCCCCGCGCCCCCTGCGGCCCGCGCGCCGGACGGGCCGGACGAGCCGGGACCCTCCCGCGAGACCTGAGCGGGGCCGTAAAACAACGGTGCCCCAAGCAGCCGTGCCCCCCAAAAACGGTGCCCCAAGCAGCCGTGCCCCCAAAAGAAAAGGGGAGCCGCAGCGCGCTCCCCTTTCCGATCCCTGCCGGCCGCTGGGCGGCGTGCGCCGCCCTGGCCCTACTTCCTCTTGATCTTCTCGTAGTACGACGGGTCCTTGGACACGATGACTTTCAGCTCGTCGGAGGCCTTGTCGAATTCCTTCATCTTGCTGTAGGCCACCGCCTTGCCGTGATGGGCATCCAGTGCGTTGGCGTCGCCGCTCTTGAGGGCGCCGTCGAACAGATCCACGGCCAGCTTCGGCGCCGCGTCCCCGGCCAGCGAGAGCTGATTCAGGCCCGCGCCGTAGTAGGCGTTGGAGAGCACCCCGCCCAGAGCCACGCCGTTGGCGAGGCGGAAGTTCGCATCGACCTTGTAGGCGGCCGCCAGGGGGGTCACGGCGCCGCTCACGTCGCCGGCGTCACGCAGATAGACGCCCTCTGCGAACATCACCCTGACGGTCTCTGTCTGGTCGGCGCCCTTGTCGTCGCCGATGGCGCCGGTGACCGCGCTCAGCATCTTGCCGGCACCGGCGGCATCGCCGCGGGCATGGGCGAGGGTGGACAGGTCATAGGCAAAGCGGGTCGCCGCATGGGCCCCCCACTCCTTGTAGGGCGACCGGCCATCCTGGGCCAGCTTGGACATCACGGAGACGGCGCGATCCTGGCTTTTCTCGCCGGGCATCTGGATCAGGGTGGCGCCCAGCAGGTAGCGCGCCCGGCCGAAGTCCGGCGAGGCGTTCACGAGCTGGTCCAGCACGAGCAGGGCGTCATCGGGCTTGTTGCTCTGCACCAGGGCGTAGGCCAGGCCGTAGCGGGACACCTCGTACACCGGGTGGTTCTCCGGCACTTGCCCCTTGCCCGCGTCCAGCGTGGCAACGGCTTCCTGCATGGACGAGACGGCAGCGGCCATGTCGTTGGCCTTCAGGGCGTCGGTGCCTTGCAGGTACTCCAGGGTCGCCAGGCGCAGGCGGTTGTTGGAGGTCGGATTCGATTTCAGCAGAGCCTTGTCTTCCTTGATGTCCGCCGTGCGGTCTTGGCTGAACGCGAATCCGGCCGGCAGCAACAGCGCCGCTACCAGCAGAAGGGAGGTCACAAGCGTGCGGGTCTTCATTGCTGATCCTTGTGAAGAGGTGTGCAAATTGGCTCAGCGGGGTGATCGGGAGCGGGGAGGGTCCGGGCTGGCGAATTCAGCGCTACACCTAGCATTCCCACCCCGACATTGCAACTTCGCGCGGGACCTCATCCCCCCACCCCCCCCTGCTCCGCTAGGCAGAGCAGGGGGGCTTCCTGGCTGCGCAGATCCGCTTGGAATGAGCCCTGCAGCCCCTCCCTGCCTAGCGGGGTGGGGTCTCGCGAAAGGCTGGCGTGGCTCCGCTCAGGGCAGCATGCGGTTGCCCTGGGGCCTCAGCGGGGCCGCCGCGCCCTGTCGCCCACAGCGCCGCCCGCGCTGTCGCGTACCGTGTCGCCCACGGTGCCGCCCACGGTGTCGCGGAGCGTGCCGCGCGAGGATTCGTGCGCGGCCGCGGGCCGGCTCGGGCGGTCCAGGAGGCCCAGCAGCCGCGCCCAGTCCGGCGCAGCGTCCCCCGGCGGCACGTCGATGGCGCTGGGCGCGGCGCCGCGTGCGAGACGGCGCAAGGGAGGGCGCGTGGCCTGGGCGGCGCGCCCGGCGTCCACGAAGCGGTAGGGCAGGTGCCCATCGCGCCCGGGCGGGATGCCCAGCCGCGTCGTGCGCAGCACCGCGCGCGGGCGGTGCCCCACGTCCAGCAGGCGCAGCGGCGCCGTGCCGATGGGCACGCGGTCCCACTCCGGCACGCGCAGGCCCAGCGCCTTGCACAGCAGCGTCTGGCCGGAGCAGAGGCGCGCCGGCGGCCGTGCGCGGCCCGAGGGCAGCGGCGTGCGGCGTTGCATGGCGGCGATCATCGCCGCGGGCGCGGGCGCGGCGCCATCGTCCGCGGCCTCGCCTGCGGGCACCCAGCCCGCCTTGACCAGCACCGCGTTGCCCGCGCCCGCGCAGCTCACGTTGTAGGAGTCGCCCCCGCGCGCGTAGTACATGTAGATCGTGCCGGGCGGCATGAAGAGCGCCTTGCGCTTCTCCGTATAGCCCAGCGAGGCGTGGCTGGCCTTCTCCTCCCGGTAGTACGCCTCCGCCTCCACGATGGCGGCCCACAGCACCTGCCCGTCCACCTCGTGGCAGAGCACCTTGCCCAGCAGGTCGCACGCGACGACCTGCGCATCGCGGTCGAAGAAGTCCGGCCCCAGCGGCCTGCCGTTCGGAACGTCGGCGTGCGGCAAACGGGCGCGCGACACTTCGGCGTGCGCTCCCTGGCGCGCTGGCTTGCGGCTGGATCGTGCGGCCATGCGGCGCGGCCCCTCTTCCCCCGGTGGCTTCGTTTGGAAATCCGGCTTCCGCCCGTTTACCGGTAGCGCGCGTCGGCCCCACCCCCACCCCTGCTCCTGGGCGAGCGGCTGGGGGCCTGCGGCCCCCGTTGGCTCCGTTTGGAATATTCGCACGCGGGCCGCCAGGCCGCTCCCAGCAAGGGTTGGCGCAGGACACAGTATACCCGATCGGGTGCCCCAGGGCCAGGGACAAGTTCGGGCGAAAGGGGGAACAAACGGGAGGGAGCGGGTGCGGCGGCCGGGGTCGCCGCGTTGGGGCCGGGCTAGCGGGGCGGCTCGGCGCCGGCTGCGGGGCCTTCCTGCTCTGCCGACACGCGGCAAGCGCCGGGGCGCATTCAGGTTCCGATGCCCAGGCGCGGCAGCAGCCACGCCTGCAGCGCCACGTACGCGCCGAAGAAGGCCAGCAAGCCGAGGACGTTCCAGAGGGAGTCCATGGGTCCGATCGCCGCTGCGAGGGGGTGGTGCGGGCTGCGGCCGGCTCAGGCCGGCTGCGGAGCCAGCACCTTGTCCAGCATGGCGGCGTACTCCGCCTTGGGATGGGCGCCCACGCGCGCGTCCACCAGCTTGTTGCCGTGGAAGAGCGCCACCGTCGGGATGGACTGGATGCGCAGCGCGGCGGCCACGCCCTGGTTCTCGTCCACGTTCAGCTTGGCCACCTTGACGCGCCCGGCGAAGTCGGCCGCGATCTGCTCGATGGTCGGCCCGACCACGCGGCAGGGGCCGCACCAGGGCGCCCAGAAGTCCACCAGCACGGGCTGTTCCGAATCGACGATCGCGGCTTCGAAGGTCTGGTCCGTCAGGTGCAGCAGGTTGGGGATGGGGGTGGGGGTGGAGCTATTGGCATCCATGGGCGATTCCTCATCTCGTTGCGGCGGGCGACACGGGCGGCTGAAAATCGGCGGCGGCAACGGCTGCCGCACCGGGGCTCCCGCCTCGTTATCTTCCCTAGCATAGACCCCCGGCCGCCGGCACGTCTG
>JBGOUY010000371.1:0-3627 GCA_041477795.1 bacterium | reverse complement strand
GCAAGGGAGCAAGCCCCCTTGACCCCATTTGTAGCGGGTGCAGGGGCCGCTGGCCCCTGCCGGTGGGAGGAGGTGCGGAGGAGGGAGGCAGCGCCTCCCTCCTCCGCCCAGTCCCAAAATCAAGCGGTGTCGGACCACTAGCGGGACATCACACCCGAAGCGGTCTCAAAACTGGCTTCCTGCCGCGCGCTGCGCTCGCTCCTCAGGAACACGGCAGGAAGCCCGATTTCCCGAGGAGGGCTCCGCAGAAGCCCGTCTCGAAGGGTCGGGCTTCCCGCGCATTCTGCATTCTTGCGTTGGGATGCGGGTCCGTGGAGGAGGGTAGGGGCATAGCATGCCATGCCCCCTACACCGTGCTGGGGTCGATCGGCGCGGAGCCGCCTGGGCACTCGACCCGCATTCCAGGACGTGCCTGACCGCTAGTGCCCGTGCCAGGACTTGCAGAGGTGCCGATCCGAGATGGGCAGGATCGGCACCCGGCCCATGAACCAGAAGAAGCACAGGAAGAAGGCCCCCGCGAATCCGGCGGTCAGCAGCACCTCGTGCACGCCGAAGACGAAGTGGGGGTTGGGGTGGCGGTCCTGGATCGAGGGCACCACGAGCAGGTAGTGGGCCCACCACTGCCCGATCAGCAGGATCGTCGCGATGGACGCGGCGATCGGCGGCCGGCGGCACACCGTGCGCGGCATCAGCGCCAGGAACGGGAAGCCGAACAGCACCACCACGAGCGACCAGAACAGCGGCTTCCAGGGCGTCGGGGCGATGGAGCGAATCACCAGGTAGGGCGCCTCCTCCGGCAGGTTGCTGTACCAGATCACCAGGTACTGCGAGAACGCCATGTAGGCGTACAGCGCGGCGATGGCGAAGGTGAGCTTGGCCAGGTCGTGGTAGCGGTTGAGCGTCATGTATTCGGAGAGGCCGGGCAGGTTCCGCGTCACGGCCACCAGGATCAGCAGCAGGGCCAGCGCGGAATACAGGTGGCCGATGATCACGAACACGCCGAAGAGGGTGCTGAACCACGTCTGGTCCAGGGACATCAGGTAGTCGAAGGTGACCAGGGTATAGCCGACGGCGAAGAGGATGGCGAACGCCGGCGCGAGCCGCCGCGCCCGCAGCTCCAGCCGCACCACCTCCGTCTCGTGCTCGCCGTAGCCCCTCAGCAGCCGCTCGGCGAAGGCGCCGCCCCAGGCCGGGATCAGGCGCTGCGCCGCGGCCAGGTCCGGCTTGATCGAGTTGCGCACGTACCCCATGCTCACGCCGAACAAGGTGCCCAGCACGATCACGTTGCGGACGATGAAGAAGGGCAGGTTGAGGTAGGCCTCCTTGGGCGGGTGCGGGTGATGCACCCAGTCGTACAGCCAGCTCGACCCGAAGAACACCGCGATGAAGGCCAGCATGGCCACCGGCAGGAACGAGCTGTAGCCCTCCGCCAGGCGCTTGAACGGGCGGCCCCACTTGGCGTCGGTGATCTGCCAGATGACCGAGAGCAGCACGCCCGCGAACGCCATGCCGCCCCAGAACATCGTGTTGATCAGGAACGCCTCCCAGGTGCGCTCGGCATCGCCCGTGACCATGCCGATGATGAACATCAGCACGCCCAGCCCCAGCAAAAGCCAGAGCAGCATCCGCCAGCCGGAGGACAACTGCAGGTTGGACCGCTCCAGAATGTCTTTCATCGAACTCCTCACTTACCGAAATCCGGGCTCTTCAGATAATTCACGATGTCCCAGCGTTCCACCTGCGTCGTCTGGAAGCCGTAGCTCGGCATGATCGGGCCGCCGTAGCGGGCCTTGTTGTAGAGATGGGCCTCACTGAAGGCGAGGCGCAATGCGTCGATGGGCACGGCGGGCATGCCCTTGGCCGCCACGGGCGTCTGCGCCCTGCCATCCTTGGCGTGGCAGGCGGCGCAGTAGATGTTGTAGATCTTGCGGCCGTCGGCGATGGACAGCGGCGTGGCCTTGCTCGGATTGGCCGGCACCTGGTCGCGCAGCAGCCCGGCGGCGTTGCTCGCGTTGGGCACCTCGGGCTCCACGCCGGTGCGGGGGACGGACTGGCTCGGGAAGCGCTGGAACGTGCCCACCTCCTGCGGCTTGATGCTGGGCTGATTGACCATATCCAGGAACCAGGCCCAGGGCTTGCCATCGAACCAGGGCTTGGAGAGATCATAGCCCTGGTAATCGGGCCGGGCCGGCTCCGCCGCCCACACCACGACCACCAGGAAGCCCACGATCGTCAGCAGGCCGGCCAGACAGCCGATCAGGTAGACCTTCGTTTGGCCTCGCTTAGAATTCACGCACCACCTCCTCGGCTGAATGCTCGCGCATCAGCTTCTCGACGGCCGCGGCATCGGGCTCCTCGCACCGCACGACCACGCCGAAGCGATCGTTGGAGAAGCGTCCGTAGCGCTTGAAGGCCTGGGAGCCGGGCAGCTTGTTGCGCAGCAGGGCCAGGTGCCCCAGCACCACGATCGACAGGGCCGTGGAGATCCCCCCCAGCAGCACCATCAGCTCGAACCCGATGATGGTGAACGCCGGGATGCTCACGATGGGCTTCTGGCTCACGGGCAGCACCCAGTCCATCGACGTCCAGGTGGGGAAGCCGTAGCCGAAGAAGATGCCCAACGCTCCGAAGACGAGCGTGATCCAGGGCAGCCGGCTCGTCGGCCGGCCCATAGCATCGTAGAACTCGTGGCGCGGGCAGGGCGAGAGCACGCTGAAGTCCTTGCCATCGTGGTGCAGACGCTCCACCACGATTGCGGCTTCGTCCAGGTGCGCGAAGGCTGCCCAAACACCTTTGAACGGTCTTCCCATCGGCTTATACCCTGTCCTCGGTGCGCTCGGTCGCAAATTCACGCCAAGGCACGTGCGCATGGTTGGGGTTCTTGTACGGCGGCGGCAGCGATTCCTTGAGCTCCGCGATGGCCAGCGAGGGCATGGCCCGCGTGAACAGCAGGAACAGCGTGAAGAAGAAGCCGAAGCTCCCCAGCGTGATTCCGAATTCCACCGGCGTGGGCCAGTAGTGCCCCCACTGGGCGGGGTTGAAGTCATGCTGCAGCGAGCTCACCACGATGTTGAAGCGTTCGAACCACATCCCGATGTTGATCAGGATGGAGATGATGAACAGGGCCACGGCATTGTTGCGGATCTTCCAGCGCCAGAGCGGCAGCGGGGAGATCACGTTGCAGAACACCATCAGGCCGAAGGCGATCTGCGGGAAGCCCATCTGGCCCTGGTGATAGTAGGGAGCGCCGCTGCCCGGTTCGCCGAAGACGCGGAAGTAGAACAGCGCCCGCTCGAAGGGCACCCCGCTGTAGTAGGCGATGAAGAACTCGGTGGAGTAGGCGTATCCCACGATCACCGAGGTGAACAGGATCACGCGCGCCAGGCTCTGCAGCACGTGGTCCGTGATGTACTTCTTCAGGTCGAACACCGTACGCAGCGGGATCACGATCGTCAGCACCATCGCCAGGCCGGAGAAGATGGCGCCGGCCACGAAGTAAGGCGCGAAGATCGTCGTGTGCCAGCCCGGCAGCATCGACATGGCGAAGTCCCAGGACACGATGGAGTGCACCGAGAACACCAGGGGCGTGGCGAAGGCGGCCAGCAGCAGATAGCCGCGCGAGTAGTG
>JBGOUY010000264.1:0-6161 GCA_041477795.1 bacterium | reverse complement strand
CGCGCTGTTCGTGGCCGGGCTGGCGCAGGCCAGCTACTGGGCGCTGGCGCTGCCCGTCACAGTGGCGGTGCTGGGCGCCCTCAGCCTGGCCTTCTGGATCGGCTACACCATCAACACCGTGCGCGGCATCCCGGCCGAGGCGGACCACTACGAGGGGCGCCACGCCCGGCGCGTGGCGCTGGGCATCTGCGTGGCGAGCGTCGCCCTGGCGGTGGGATTCCTGCTGGGCGTCTCCCAGCGCTCCTACTGGGCGCTGGCCATCCCGGTGGGAGCGGCCGTGCTGGGCCTGTGCGCCATGGTGTTCTGGATCGGCTGGGCCATCGTCACCCAGCGCCGCTCGCTGCCCGCGCCCGATGCCACGACCGAGGCCGGTGCGGGTCCGCCCGCCGCTGCCGCAGCGCACCAGGCCTCTGCCGATCCGCGCCCATGAGGGTGTGCCTGCTGTCCTACCGGGGCAATCCCTATGCGGGCGGCCAGGGCGTGTACCTGTACCACCTCACCCGCGCCCTGGCCGCGCAGGGGCACCAGGTGGACGTGATCGTGGGGCCGCCCTATCCGCTCGACCTCGCCCCCTTCGCTACCGTGCACGCGCTGCCCAATCTCAACCTATGGGGCCGCTACGGCCGCGCCGCGCTGCCCGCACAGCGCCCCCTGCGCCTGCTGGCGCCCGGGCACCTGGCGGAATACGCGCTGACGCGCCTGCGCTTCTTTCCCGAGCCCCTCGCCTTCAGTCTACGCGCCCTGGGGCCGCTGGGCCGGCTGCTGCGAGGGCAGCTCTTCGACGTGCTGCACGACGTGCAGACGCTGGGCTACGGCATGCTGATCATGAAGGCCTTCGGCATCCCGCTCCTGACGACGGTGCACCACCCGCTCACGATCGATCGCCGCGAGGCATTCGCGCGGGATCGCACCTTCGAGGAGTGCTACCACACGGCGGTATTCTATCCGGTCACCATGCAGGGCATCGTGATCCGGCGCATGGATCGCGTCATCACGGCCTCGCAGGCGGGCCGGCGCGCCATCGCGGCGGATTTCCGCGTGCCGCCGCAGCGCATCGCCGTGGTGCCGGGCGGACTGGACACGAGCTTCTTCCGCGATCCCGGCCGCTGGCCCCGGCGCGAGGCGAGCCTGCTGTTCGTGGGCAATACGGACGACTGGAAGAAGGGCGCGCGCACGCTGCTGCACGCCCTGGCGCGCCTGCCGGCGGCCGTGCAGTTGCGCATCGTGGATGCCCCCTACCCCGCCAAGAAGCTGGCCCACGAGGAGGCGGAGCGCCTGGGCCTGGCCGGGCGCGTGCGCTTCCTGGGCCGCCTCAATGGCGAATCCCTGCGCGAGGAGTACTGCCGCGCCACCCTGCTCGTGCAGCCTTCGCTCTACGAGGGCTTCGGGCTGCCCGCCGCCGAGGCCCTGGCCTGCGGCACGCCCGTCGTGGCCACGGACGTGGGGGCGGTGCCGGAGGTGGTGCCGCCGCAGGCCGGCACGCTGGTGCCCCCCGCCGATCCGGAGGCGCTGGCGCGGGCCATCGCGGCGCTGCTGGGCGACCCCGCGCGGCGCCGCGCCATGGGCGAGGCGGGCAGCGCCCATGTGCGGGCCCGCTTCGACTGGCACGTCACCGCCGCGGGCACCGCCGCCGTGTACCGGGACGTGCTGGCGGGCGGCACGGCCACGAGCGGTGCGCCGATCTCCGACGCGGCCGCGCCCAACGCAGCGCCCAACGCAGCGCAGGAGGCGCGAATCGTGCCATGAAGATCCTGCTGCTCACCTACCGCGGCAATCCCTTCTGCGGCGGGCAGGGGGTGTACACCTCCGCCCTGGCCCACGAGCTGGTGCGCCAGGGGCACGAGGTGCACTGCATCCAGGGTCCGCCCTATGCCCCGCACGACGACGGCGTCGTCTGGCACCGCGTGCCGGGCCTGAACCTGATGGAGGCCGACGGCGCCTATCCGCCGCCCGAGGCGCCCCTGCGCGCGCTGGAGCCCCTGAACCTGCTGGAGCGCGCCCTGGCCCTGGCCGGGCAGTTCCCGGAGATGACCGGTTTCGGCTGGCGCGCCTTCGGCGCCGTGCGGCGGCTGCTCGAGCGGCACCCCTTCGACGTCGTGCACGACAACCAGAGCCTGGGCTGGGGCCTGCTGGCGATCCGCGCGCTGGGCCTGCCCACCCTGGCCACGGTGCACCATCCGCTCACCATCGACCGCGCGCGGGGCTTCGATCCCCCCGCCACGCTTCGCAAGCGGCTGGACAGGGTGCGGTTCTTCCCCGTCCTGATGCAGGGCTGGGTCGCACGGCGCATGCGGCGCATCGTCACGGTGTCGCAGGCCTCCGCGCAAGCCATCGCAACGGACTTCCGCGTGCCGCCCGAGCGCATCCGCGTGATCTACAACGGGGTGGACAGCGCCCGCTTCCGGCCCCTGCCCGGCGTGCCGCGCGTGCCGGGGCGCGTGCTCTTCGTGGGCAACCTGGAGGACGCGAACAAGGGCGGCATCTACCTGCTGCGCGCGATGGCGAAGCTGGCGCCGCCGGCCCACCTGGTCGTGGCCACGGGCGGCATCGCGCAGCAGGACTGGCTGCGCGACCAGCTCGACCGCCTGCACCTGCACGGACGCATCAGCATCCGCTACCGGCTCGACCCCGCCTCGCTGGTGGAGCTGTACGCCTCCGCGCAGGTGGCCGTGTCGCCCTCGCTCTTCGAGGGCTTCGGCTTCCCGGCGGCCGAGGCGATGGCCTGCGGCCTGCCGCTGGTGGCTGCGCGCGGGGGCGCCCTGCCGGAGGTGGTGGGCGATGCCGGCGTCCTGGTGCCCGTTGCGGACGACGCGGCGCTGGCCGGAGCCATCGGGGCCCTGCTCGCCGACCCGGCGCGGCGTGCGGGGCTGGGGCTCGCCGCGCGGGCCAGGGTCTGCGAGCGCTTCCGCTGGGACGCTGCCGTGCGGGCGCTGGTCTCCGTGTACGAGGAGACGATCCATGCTGACCATTGACTGCGAGCGCCTGGCGCTGCGCCCCGGCATGCGCGTGCTGGATGCCGGCTGCGGCCAGGGGCGGCACAGCCTGGAGCTGCTGCGCCGGGGCTGCCGGCCCTGCGCGCTGGACCTGAACCCGGCCGACCTGCGCTATACGCGCTACCTGCTGGTGGACCTCGCGCGCCAGCAGCACGCGGCCGACCCGGCGCGCGACCCCGCCGCGTATCCCCACCTGCCCTTCGTCGTGCTGCGCGGCGATGCGCAGCGCCTGCCCTTCCCCGCGTGCAGCTTTGACCGCGTGCTGTGCAGCGAAGTGCTGGAGCACGTGCCCAGCCCGGAGCAGGCCGCCGCGGAGTTGGCGCGGGTGCTGCGCCCGGACGGCCTGCTGGCCGTGAGCGTGCCCACCCCCACCAGCGAGTGGGTGATGCGCTACTCGTCGGACGACTACTTCAACTCACCCGGCGGGCACGTGCGCATCTTCACCTTCCCGCGCCTGCGGCGGCTGCTGGCGGCGCAGGGCCTGGAGGTGGTGGACCTGCACTTCGAGCACACTTTCCACTCGGTCTACTGGTGGGTGCGCTGCGTGTTCGGCCTGCACGCGGAGGGGCATCCGGCGATCCGGCACTTCAAGAAGGTGCTGACCCACGCCCTATTCTCGCCGCCGCTCAGGAGGGCCGAGCATTGGCTGAACTGGGTCTGGCCCAAGTCGATGGTCGTCTACGCGGTGCGCCGCTGATCGGCGGCCGGGGAGAGCTACTGCGCGCGCGCCACACGCTGCAGCACGACGACGGCCTGCCGTTCCTCCGGGGTGAGTCCTTCGCGCTGCCCGCGGAAGGCATCGGCGGCGGGATTGCGGAGGAAGTCCAGCAGGCCCGCGCCGAAGCGGGCGGAGAGCGCTGCCAAGCCCGGCACGAGCGCGCCCGGCGTGCGCAGGAAGCGCTGCGTGCCGGCCAGCTTGAGCAGACTCAGCAACAGCTTGGCGTGGGAGGCGCCCGCGGCCTGCTCCAGCAGCGCCGCGAGCTGCTCGGGCGGCAATTCGCCGCCGCCTTCGCCCGCCTGCCGGCGCAGGGCGTGGACGATCTGCTCCACGCGTTCCTTGGATACCCGCTCGGGGGCCAGCCCGAAGACCTGGCCCGTGCGCAGCGTGAACACCACCCACGGCACCAGGAAGCGCGGTTCTCCGCCCACCAGCGCAAAGAGCTCCCGCGCTGACAGGGAGATCGCCGCGACGCGTTCGCCGTCCAGCCGCCAGGCCAGCAGGCTTGGCTCCTCCAGGTAGGCCACGCGGGGGGCGCCGGCAGCAGCGCCCTCGCGGGCCGCCGCGGCCGGTGCCGCGCCGGGAGCGGCGTGCGAGGCGGCCGGGCGGGCGGGCGCCGCCCCTCCGCGCGGTGCCGGGGCGGCTGGCGCCGGCTTTGCCGCAGGCTGTGCAGAAGGCGCGGCAGCCGGTGCGACGCGGGGCTTGGCCGCCGGGCGCGCCGCGGCCTCCGCCGGCGGTGCCACCGCCGTGCGCGCGGCGGGCTGCTCGCCGGCGCCCTTGGGCGGCGCCACGCGCACGGAGCTGGCTACGGCGGCCCGTCCCCCGCCCGTGGAGGAGCGCACCGTGTACGATTCGCCCCGCCGCGACTCCAGGTTGGCACTCAGCTCTTCCAAGAGTACTCGCGCCACATCGTCCTGGGGCACATTGGAGATGCGGTTGCGCACCAGGATCAGCAGGGGCACGGAGAGCGCTCCCAGCACCGCGGCGCGCAGACCCACCTGCATCCCGCGCAGCGTCAGCAGCAGCGGCATCAGCGAGGTCTCCTCCCCGTCGATCACCTCGCGCCGGGTATCGGGCACCAGCCGCTTGAGCGTCGCGGCAAGCCGCTGCGGATTGCCGAAGTCCTCGAACTGGTTGATGTACGACACCTCGGCGGGCGGAATGTACTGGGTCAGCTGTGCCTCGTCCTTCAACACGTCGTCGAACGCCTCCATGCTGCTGCCCTTGCCGTTCAGCAGGCCATCGATGGCGACGAGCGGATTGTCGGCCGGCTCGCCTTCCGCGCGGCGCGTGATGGCCGAATACACCTCGTCCAGCTCCTGCCGGCCAGTGTGCAGGGCCAGCAGGGTCTGCATCTGGCGCAGGTAGGTTGAGTAGTAGTGGCAGAGCGGGACGCGCAGATGGGATTCCTGCACCGCCTTGCTGAGCAGGAACATGCCGATCTCGTAGAGCTTGGCTCCCAGCGGAATGCGCTGCTTGTCCACCGGGATGAACGCCAGCCCGGCGGACAGGTACGGCGGTTCCGCGGTCAGCTTGGCCTCCTCAGGCATCATCATGTAGTCCAGCACCATGCGCCAGACCCACTTGAACATCTCCTCGTCCATGATGGACTTGAGCACCTTGCGCCGGTTGGCGGCGAAGGAGGCGTACTGGCGCATCAGCGAGTTGTAGTAGAACACCATCGCGTAACACACCTCCAGCGCCCCGTACGGGTGCTTGAGGATCGTCACGTCTTCCTGCGTAGGCGAGGTGATGGGCTGCGTCGGCGCGATGCGCATGTAGATGTGCTTGAGCAGCGCGTTGAGCTCGCCGCGGATGCCCAGCGAGGCCATTTCCTCGGGCGCCGTCGTTTCCCCCACGGCGGTGCCCGTGTACATCTTGAAGTCCTCGCCCATCTCGCGCGAAAGCTTGCGCCGCAACAGGGTCTTGGACACGCCCTGGGCAGAGCGGGCCTGCGCGACGGCGCGGGATTGGGTGGCGTGCGTCTGGAAGTAGTATTCCTGGGCCGCGCGCAATCCTTCTTCCGTGAGGAAATGCGGATGCTGCCAGGGGGGGAGAATCGTGCCCTTGCTGGCGCCAGATTCCATGGCGGCTCACAGGTGGGGGTGCGCGTTCGGGGGGCGGTCCCCCGCTCCTGTTGTTTCACACCCACGTGCGATTAAGCAAGCCACTGATATCACACCGTGTTGTTTGGCGGGGCGCGCGGCTCAGTGGCGGTTTGGCGGCCCAGCGGGAAGTCGTCTGCTGGTGCTGCAGGGCAACGGGGCGTTCAGGCGGGTCTCCGCGGGGGTGCGGGCCGCGTCCAACAGCGGCGCAGATCGCGCGGAGGGCTCAGGCGCGGCCGTACACGTCCTCGAAGCGCACGATGTCGTCCTCGCCCAGGTAGGCGCCGTGCTGCACCTCGAGGATGCGCAGCAGGCGGTCGGTCGCGTTCTCGATGCGGTGTTTGG
>JBGOUY010000432.1:0-2535 GCA_041477795.1 bacterium | reverse complement strand
CGTGATCGTGTTCAGCTGCGAGGCCAGGATCAGGAAGAAGCTCGCCACGGCCAGGGTGATCATGGCGAAGAAGATGTCGCGCACCCGCAGGGAGAGCAGGCCGATCACGAACGCCACCGCCACGGCGCAGGCCACGCCCGCCGCCGCGCCCAGTCCCAAGGCGGGCCAGGTGGGTCCCAGGTTCTTGAGGGCGATCGCCGCGCCGTAGGCGCCCATGCCGAAGAACACCGCGTGGGCGAAGCTGACGATGCCCGTATAGCCCAGCAGCAGGTCGTAGCTGGCGACGAGGACGATGAACACGGCGATGCGCACGGCCACCGCCATGCTGCGCGTGCCCGTGAACACGAACGGCGTGAGCACCAGCGCCACCAGCACCGCCGCGATCAGCAGCGCCAGCACGCGGCTGCGGAATTTCTGTCCGGAAAGAAGCCAATCGAGCATGTCGCCTGTTTAAAAACTGCGCATCCGCAGATTACGCAGATTCCGCCGATTTTTTTGTTCGTTGGGGACACAAGGTGCCCAAATCATTCGTTCTGTCCCGCGCCCACCTTTTGCAGTTTCTAATCTGCGCAATCTGCGTAATCTGCGGATTCCTTGCAGTTGCAGTTGTTCCCATCGTCATCCCCCCGAAGCGGGGAGGAGGCCCTTGGGCTTCCAGAGCAGCACGAGCACCATCAGCAGGATGGTGGAGCCGAGGGCGAGCTTGGGCAACAGGTAACCCACGTAGTTGGCGGTGAGGCCCACCAGCAGGGCGCCGATGAAGGTGCCGGGGATGGAGCCCAGGCCGCCGATGATGATCACGATGAAGACCAGCACCAGCATCTGGTTGCCGATGGCCGCGGTGATCAGCTCGTTGTAGGCCGCCCACATCACGCCCCCGCAGCCGGCCAGGGCCGAGCCCGCCACGAACAGGGCCACGAACAGCGCGTCGATGCGGTAGCCGAGCGCCTGCACCATCTCGCGGTTGGCCACGCCGGCGCGGATCACCAGCCCGATGCGCGTGCGGGAAAGGCCGAAGTACATGGCGGCGTAGATGAGCAGGCCCACGGCGATGCAGAGCACGCGGTACTTCTCGATCGCCACCTCGCCGACGAGAAACGCCCCCTTCAGCGTCTCCGGGCGCGGCACGCTGACCGGCACGGCGCCCCAGATCACGGGGACGATCTGCTCCGCCACGATCAGCGCGCCGACGGTGACGAGGATCTGCTTGAGGTGCGCGCCGTACACGGGCCGGATGATGAAGCGCTCGCAGAACCAGCCCAGGGCGCCGGCCACCAGCGAAGCCGCCACCAGCGCGGCGGCTACCACCGCCAGGTTGGGCAGCAGGGCATCGGCGCCGGCCCAGGTGCGGAGCGCGGCAAACACGCTGGCGGCGACGAAGGCGCCGAAGGTGATCAGCGCGCCGTGGGCGAAGTTCATGATGTCCATCAGCCCGAACACCAGGCTCATGCCGGCGGCGGCCATGAACACGATCACGCCCATCGTCAGGCCCGCCACTGTCAGGGTGACCCACGTGGAGCCCGGCATGAGCGCCAGCCCCGCCAGCATCAGCAGGGGCACGATCCAGTATCCGGCGCTGGCGGAGAGCCGCTGCGCGAGCGGAAGGGACGAAGGGGTCATTGGTGCGTCTCCAGGCTCAGTCCCAGCAGGCGGGTCTGCAAGGCCTCGTCGGCGGCCAGTTCCGCCATGGCGCCGGTGTGCACGACGCGCCCATCGGCCATCACGGCGACGCCGTCGCCCACGGCCCGCGCCAGGCGGATGTTCTGCTCGACCATCAGCAAGGTGGTGCGCGCCGCCTTCAGCTCGCGGAACGCATCGGCCAGGTGATCGACGATGGCCGGGGCCAGGCCCTTGGAGGGCTCGTCCACCACGATCAGGCGGCGCGGCTCGACGATCGCCCGCGCGATGGCCAGCATCTGCTTCTGCCCGCCCGAGAGCGTACCCGCGTTCTTCAGCCAGAATTGCTCCAGGGCGGGGAACAGGCCGAAGATCCAGCGCAGGCGGGTATCGTCGGGCTCGCCGCCGCGCGCGGCCAGCAGCATGTTCTCCCGCACGGAAAGATTGCCGAAGATGCCCATCTCCTCGGGCACGTAGGCGATGCCGAGCCGCGCGATGTCGGGCGTGGGGCGCCGGGTGATCTCGCCGCCCGCAAACCGCACGCGCCCCTGGGAAGCGCGCCAGAAGCCCATCACGGTGCGCAACGTGGTGCTCTTGCCCACGCCGTTGCGGCCCAGCAGCATGGTCACCTGGCCCTCCGGCACGCGCAGGTCCACGCCCTGCAGGATGTGGTAGCGCCCGATGTGCGTGTGTACGCCTTCCAGCGCCAGCAATGCCTCAGCCACGGCCCGCGCCTCCGGCCTGAGAAGCGGCCTGAGAAGCGGGCTGAGAAGGACTGCCCAGATAGGCCTCCTGCACGATCGGGGAGGCGATCACCTCGGCCGGCGGCCCGTCCGCCACCAGGGCGCCGTTGTGCAGCACGATGATGCGGTCGGAGAGCGAGCGCACCACCCCCATCTTGTGCTCGACCAGCAGGAT
>JBGOUY010000176.1:0-9131 GCA_041477795.1 bacterium | reverse complement strand
GGGCCAGCGGCCCCTGCGCCCGCTACAAATGGGGTCAAGGGGGCTTGCTCCCTTGCGGAGGAGCGCGAGGGGGCAGCGCCCCCTCGCACCCGAAAACCAAGGCGGGTCGCAGTACTAGTTGCCCGAGACCTGGCGTGGCGTGGCGCGGGCGAATTCCGCGCGCCGGTTCTGGGCCCAGGCCGCGTCGTCGTGGCCCGTGGCAATGGGCATCTCCTCGCCGTAGCTCACCGTGATCAGAGTGTCCGCCGGCACGCCGTGCTCGATCAGGTACTCGCGCACGCGGTTGGCGCGGCGCTCGCCCAGCGCCAGGTTGTACTCCGGCGTGCCGCGTTCGTCCGCGTGCCCGCCGATCTGCACCCGCACCTCCGCGTTGGCCTTCATCCAGGCCGCGTTGGCGTCCAGCTCGGCGCGCGCCGCGGAGGTCAGGTCCCAGTTGTCGAAGGCGAAGTGCACGGTCTGCAGGGAGGACAGGCGCTCCTCCTGCATCCGCGCCGGGAAGGCCGGTACCAGGGGCGCCACCAGCGGCTCAGCGGGCTTGTCCTGCTGCGCGGCGGCGGGCGGCTGCGTGGCCGGGGGCGGCTGCATCCCGATCTGTTCGCGCGCCTTGCGGGCGGCCTCATCGCGCTGGGCGCGCTCGGCCGCGGCGACCGTGGCCTCATCGGGTGCCGCCGCCGGCGCCTGGCCGGTGGGGGGCGCCCCGATGTGCTGCTGACCGGGCGGCACGGACCAGCCCGCGCCGGACGGGGTCAGGCTGGCCTGCCGGCTTGGCGCGACATCTGGCGCCGCCGGGCGGTTGTTGGCGCAACCGGCTGCCAGCAGCAGCGCCGTCAGGGAAATCAGCAACAGTCGCATGGTCACCTCAATGGTAGGTTCCGTCTGAACATCCAGTTCACCGCCACGCCGCGCTCTCGGGCCGCTCTCCCGGCTTGCATGCAAATCGCTGACCTATCCCCCGGCGGGCCGGGAAAGACCCGTCCTATCATTCGCTTAGGCAGGCCGAGGCGGCATCCGGGAGGGGCCAGCGAGCCGCAGGCGCCGCCGGGGGCCACGCAGCGAGAAGCCGCGCTTGCGGCGCCCCCGCCACGCCTGTGGCGAAGCCGGCACAGCGCGGCTGCCCAGGGGCAGGGCAGGGCGAGCAGTTCTTGACCTGCGTCAAGGCGACGCACCCTGCCGGCGCCTAGCATTGGGGTGAGAAAGCGCCCCTGTGGCGCGCGCCGCATTCCCCGTCCGCCAGACGATCATGAGCGCCACGCGAACCCATCTGCAGCCGCCCTATCCGGGCACGCGCACGACCGACGACGGCACCGGCGCGGTGGTGTGGGTGGAGACCCACATCAGCCAGGCGGCCTGCGCCTACCCCATCACGCCTTCGACCAACATGGGCGTGCAGTATGCGCAGGCGGCCGCCAACGGCATGAGCAACCTGTGGGGCGAGCCGCTGCGCTTCCTGGAGTCCGAGTCGGAGCACTCCTCGGCCTCCATGTCCGAGGGCTTCGCCCTGGCCGGCGGACGCGTGGCCAACTTCACCTCCGGGCAGGGCCTGATCCTGATGAAGGAGGTGCTCTACGTCATCGCGGGCAAGCGCCTGCCGGTGGTGTTCGATATCGGCGCGCGCGCCCTGACGAGCCAGGCGCTCAACGTGCACGCGGGGCACGACGACGTGATGGGCGTGGCCGACTGCGGCTGGGGAATGCTCTTCGCCCGCAACGCCCAGGAGGCCGCGGACCTGTGCCTCATCGCGCGGCGCACCGCCGAGGCCACCGAGACCCCGTTCCTCAACGTGCAAGACGGCTTCCTCACCACCCACACGCTGGAATCGCTGTGCCTGCCCGAACGGGAGCTGATGAAGGAGTACGTGGGGCGGCCGGAGGAACGGCTGCGGCCGATCTTCGATCCCGACCGCGGCATCCAGTCCGGCGTGGTGCAGAACCAGGAAGCCTACATGCGCGGCAAGATCGCCCAGCGCTACTACACCGACAATCTGGCGCGGGCGCTGCGCGTGGCGATGGAGGAATACGCCGGCCTGACCGGGCGCCGCTACGGGTTGGTGAGCGGCTACCGCATGGCCGATGCGGAGCTGGCGATCGTGGCCCTGGGCACCACGGCGGAGACGGCCGAGGCCGTGGCCGATCACCTGCGCGAGCGGCGCGGGCTGCGCGTGGGCGTCGTGCACCCCACTGTCTTCCGCCCCTTCCCGGGGCCGGAGCTGGTGGAGCTGCTGAAGGACGTCGCGGCCGTGGCCGTCATCGAGCGCATGGACAACCCCACGGCCCAGAGCAATCCGCTCAGCGCGGAGCTGAAAGCCGCCTTCTGCGATGCGCTGACGGGCCACCCGGCCTATCCGCGCGTGCACCGCATCCCGGACATCTACTCCGGCGCGGCCGGGCTGGGCAGCCGCGACGTGCGCCCGGCGGACCTGATCGCCGTGGTGGAGCTGCTGGCCAAGGGCGATCCGGGCAAGCGCGCCTTCTTCAGCCTCAACGTGGATCACCCCACCGCCCTGCCCACGGAGCCCGGCCCGGACATCCGGCCGCCCGACGCGTTCTCCATGCGCGGCTATTCCATCGGCGGCTACGGCTCGGTCACCACCAACAAGGTCATCGCCACCGTGGCGGCGGACCTGTTCGGCGTGTACGCCCAGGCCTACCCCTTCTACGGCTCGGAGAAGAAGGGCCTGCCCACCAACTACTACCTGACGCTGGCGCCCGAGCCCATCCGCACCCACTGTGAGATGGAGCAGGCGGAATTCGTGCCGCTCAACAACATCAACGCGCTGCACCTGGGCAATCCGTTCGTGGGGCTCAGCAAAGGCGGCATCGCGTTCCTGCAGTGGGCCGGCGACGACACGGCGGCCCTCTGGGGCCAGGTGCCGCTCAACGCGCGGCGCAGCCTGCGCGAGGCCGATGCCCGCGTGTACTACCTGGACGCCGCCCTCATCGCGCGGGAGGAAACGCCCCGGCCGGACCTGGAGATTCGCATGCAGGGCATCGTGCTGCTGGGGGTGTTCCTGCGGGTGGCGCCCTTCCGCGAGCGCCTGGGGATCGTGGAGGAGGACTTGCTGGCGCGGGTGGAATCGGCGCTGCGCAAGTACTTCGGCCGGCAGTCCGAGCCGGTGGTGGCGGCGAACCTGCGCTGCGTGGTGCGGGGCTACCGCGAGGTGCGCGAGGTGCCGCCCGCGCTGATCGCCGCCTCGGCGAGCGAGGAGGCCGCGCGCTTTGCCGGGCGCACCGTGGCCGAGGTGATGCACCATGGCGTCGTGACCTGCCGCGCCGACCAGCCCCTGCGCGAAGTGGTGCACACGATGGAAGCCGAGCACATCTCCGCCATCGTCGTCACCGGACGCAAGGGAGAGATGGAGGGCATCCTTTCCACCACGGACCTCACCCGCGCCATGCTGAGCCCGGTGGAGCGCATGGAGCTGCCCGCCCTGCAGCCGCGCCACCTGATGACCACGGACGTCATCTGCACCTGGCCCGGCGAACCGCTCAAGGACGCAGTCAACAAGATGCTCTCCGCCCACGTGCACCGGCTGGTGGTGACCCAGGCCGCGGGCGACCAGCGACGCCCGATCGGGATCTTGTCCATGACGGATCTGGCCCGCGTGACCGAGCACCTCACCTGAGCCCGGCGCCCCGGTCACGCGCCCTGCAGCGAGGCTAGCGATGGCATACCGAGAAGAGGACCGCACCGTCGTCTCCCACGTCACCTCCCGCCGTCCCTCCAGCTCCGGGGAGGGCCCGCTGACGAAGGAGGCCCACGAGGACCTGGAGTCCCACGGCCCGCACTGGGCCTTCACGGCCTTCGAGATGGACCTGGACGGCTACGTGGAGCAGTTCAACTCCCAGGTCATCGGCGCCTATTCCGGCGGCAAGGGCGCTGCGCTGCCGGCGGACGTGGGCATCGCGCGCTCGCTGGTGCCGCCGGGCACGGGCGTCTTCCGCGACTTCTCGCACGTCTCGCCCGAGCTGCCGCACTTCATCGCCGCCAATTGCGTGGCCTGCATGGAGTGCGTGACCGCCTGCCCGGACACGGCGATCCTGGGCAAGGTGGCCGAGGCGCCCGCCGTGGCAGCGCACGCGGAGACCATTGCCGACGCCGAGGAGCGCGCGGACTTCCTGGCGCAGTGGGTGGACACGACCAAGTTCCACGCCGTCTACGTCAAGAAGGGCGAGGTGGGCGGGCGCTTCGCCATCTACGTGGACCCGACCAAGTGCAAGGGCTGCGGGGAGTGCGTGGAGGTGTGCGGCAGCCACGCCGCGCTGGAGATGGTCGGCAAGGCCGAGCCGCTGGTGGAGCGCTACCGCGCGCGCACGCAGCACCTGCAGGCCCTGCCCGAGACGCCCGCGCGCTTCCTCGCCCGCGGGCTGCCCGTGGACACCATGCTCAAGGACGAGCGCGCCCTGCTCTACGTGGGCGGCGCCGGCTCCTGCGCGGGCTGCGGGGAGGCCACGGCGATCCGCATGATGCTGGCCGCCACGGGCGAGGAGTATCCCAAGGAGGACATCGGCATCGTCGCGGCCACCGGCTGCAACACGGTCTACGGCTCCACCTATCCGCACAACCCGTTCCGCGTGACGTGGACTAACTCGCTCTTCGAGAACGCCCCCACCGTGGCCATGGGCGTGCGCACCCGCTGGGAGCAAATCGGCTGGGGCCACAAGCGCCTCTGGGTATTCGGCGGAGACGGCGCCATGTACGACATCGGCTTCCAGGCGCTCAGCCGCCTGCTGGCCTCGGGCATGGACATCAAGGTGCTCGTGCTGGACACCCAGGTCTATTCCAACACCGGCGGCCAGGCCAGCACCGCCACGCCCACCGGCGCGGCGGCCAAGATGGCGCCCCACGGCAGCGCCATCCCGGGCAAGGTGGAGCGGCGCAAGGAGCTTTCCAACATCGCCCTGATGCACCCGGACGTGTACGTGGCGCAGACCAGCACGGCCTACATCCCGCACTTCTACCAGGCCATCAAGGACGCCAATGCCTACCCCGGCCCGGCGGTGGTGAACGTGTACACGACCTGCCAGCCGGAGCACGGCGTGGCGGACGACCTCTCGCAGCTTCAGGCGCGCCGCGCCGTGATGAGCCGCGCCTTCCCGCTGTTCGTACACGACCCGCGCAAGGGCGAGCGGCTGCGCGAGCGCATCAGCCTGCGCGGCAATCCCGGTGCGGCGGAGGACTGGGCGCCGGATGCCAAGACCAAGGGCCTCTACACGTTCGTGGAGTTCGCGCGCACGGAGGGCCGCTTCGCCAAGCAGTTTGCCGCCGACGGCACGCCCTCGCCAGCCCTGCTGGCGGCCCAGCAGGATCGCCTGGCCAACTGGCACCTGCTGCAGGAGCTGGCCGGCGAGGGCGCGCCCGGCGCTCCGGCGGCCAAGGCCGCCCCGGCGAAGGCCGCGGGCAAGGCGTAGCCGATCCCGCGACGGCAGCGCCGCTCCAACCGGCGCGGCGGGCGCGAGCGCCGTCCCGGCTTTGCCCACCGCTTGCCTCCCGTGCCCCGCGTGCTAGGGTGGGTCATCATCCGGCAAGCGGGGCATGCCTGCGGGCATCCGACGGGCCTTGGGGGGCTCGCCGCTTCCTTCCAGCTCTTGCAGACGTTCGCTGCACGCGTTCCGGATCGCCGCGCGATCCGCGTTCCCGGCCTGCCGGCGCCGCCCCAGCATCCCAGTGGAGGAATCGCCATGGCCAGCTACGCCATCCTCGCGAAGTACACCGCGCAGGGCGTCAAGAACATCAAGGAGTCCCCGGGCCGCGTGGAAGCCTTCCGGGCGCTGTGCAGGAAGATGGGCGCCGAGATGAAGAGCTTCCACCTCGCCATGGGCCGCTACGACCTGGTGGTGCACGTCGACGCGCCCGACGATGCCACGCTGGCCAAGATCATCCTGGCCACTTCGAGCGGCGGCAACGTGAGCACGGAAACCCTGCGGCTCTTCACGGAAGCCGAGTACAAGAGCATCGTCGCCGGGCTGCCCTAGCAAGCCCCGGGTCATTCCGGGCAGGCTTCGTTCGAGCGGAGGGGAGAGGCGCCGCCGCTCTCTTCCGCTCCGCCGCCCTGCGACCGGGGACGGCGGCCCACCCCACTCCCCGCGAGGGGCGGGAATGGGCCGGCCATGTCCCAACTTGCCTGCTGCGCCGAGCGGCTGTTCGTGGTATAGTGGGGAGGTCGCAGAGCCGCCCGGGGAGCGGCGTGGCGGGGTACAGTGAAATTTCCAAACGAAGCCGATGGGCGGGGCCGACCAGCGCACCGGGCAGGGCGCCCAGGCGAGTGCCCCTGCGGAGGCGGCGTGGATTTCCAAACGAAGCCACTGGGCCGCGTCGTAACGCCGCGGGCCCGCTATCCGGACAGCGGCTCGCCCTCGGCCACGGCCGCGCGGATGGCCGCGGCGATGGCCTCCATGCGCGCGGGCGGCAGGCTCAGCGGCACGCGCGGATACCCGGCGCCGGGCTGACGCGGCAGGATGTGGAAGTGCACGTGGAACACGACCTGCCCCGCCGCCGCCCCGTTGTTGAGGGCGAGGTTGTAGTGCGGCGTGCCCATTGCCCGCGTCACTGCGCCGGCCACCGTGCGCAGGGCCGTGCCCAGCCGCGCGGCGGCTGCGGGCGGCAACTCGTGGAAGGCCGCCACCTCGTGCTTGGGCACCACCAGCGTGTGCCCTTCGGCCTTGGGATGGAGGTCCAGGAAGGCGATGGCGTGCTCGTCCTCGTAGACGATGTAGGCCGGCAGCTCGCGGCGGATGATGCGCGTGAAGAGGGAGGCCATGGCGCGGCGGGGATGGAAGGGCGGAGCGCCTTGCTGCGGCACACCCGCACCCCATAGCAGGTTTGCCGCGGCGGGCAAACCCGGCGCGTCGCGTTGCAAATCGCGCCGCGATGGGATTCCCTGGCAGCAGAACCCCTCGTGCTTCCGGAGCGCCTCGCGCCGGCACTGCGCCGGCCCCGTGTTCAGGCCGTACGCAGCCCGGCGCCGCCACCGACCGCAGCCCGACCGCGGCCCTCCGAAGCCGAGCCACCGAGCGAACAGGAGCCCCCGCATGCGCATCGTGAACGGATTGCCCACGCCCCAGCCGGCCGACGTCCTGTACCGGCGTTGCACGATCGACCTGGCCCGCGGCACGGCCCGCATCGAGGAGGTGCCCTGCGCCAACCTGGAGGACGTGCTGGGGGGCTTCGGGCGCAGCTTCCAGCTGCTGGCCCGGCGCGAGATCAAGGCCGCGTACACGCCCGAGAATCCGCTCATCGTCAACACGGGGCTGCTGACGGGCACGGACGTGATGACCGGCCTGCGCACGTACTTCTCCGCCTACAGCCCGCTCAAGGTCTCCGGCAAGGGCCTGCCGGCAGCCATGTGGAGCGCGGGCAGCGGCACGTTTGGCTGCAAGCTCAAGTGGACGGGCCTGGACGAGGTGATCTTCGAAGGCCGCTCCGCCAAGCCGGTCTATGCCGTGCTGAGCGAGGGGCCGGACGGCCCGCGCGCCGAGCTCAAGCCGGCCGAGGCCCTGCGCGGGCTGGACACGCACGAGAAGATCATGCACCTGGCCGCCGAGTACCCGGGCGCTCACTTTTCCGCCATCGGCCCCGCCGGCGAGGCCTACGAGACCTGCTACATGGCCGCCGTCGCCATGAGCACGGACAACCAGCTCAAGTCCAAGGACGACAAGTGCCGCTTTGCCGGGCGCGGGGGCATGGGCAGCGTGATGGGCTACAAGAACCTGCTCGCCATCGTGGCCCAGGCCAAGGACAAGCTGGGCAAGCTCACGCCCGAACTGCGCGACCTGAACCGCGCCATCGCCAACGGCCCCGGCTCGGCCAAGTTCCGCGAGGCCGGCAAGGGCGGCACGGGCGGCACCTGGTCCAACTACGAGCCGCTGCACAAGGTGCACGTGGTGCCCGAGCTGAACTTCCGCCCGCGCGGGGACGATCAGCCGGTCAAGATGATGCGCCCGGAAATCGAGAAGCACTTCTTCATCAAGGCGGAGAGCTGCTGGCGCTGCGGCATCAACTGCCACAAGAACGTCTACGAGCGCACCGCGCAGGGCAAGGCCGGCAAGTTCCTCGCCAAGTTCGACTACGAGCCGGTGAACCTGCTTTCCACCAACATCGGCCTGGACGACGGCGCCCAGGTGGCCGACGTGATCCGGCTGGTGGACAACCTGGGCATGGACTCCATCTCGCTGGGCACCACGGTGGCCTACGTGCTGGACTACAACGGCCGCCACCCGGACAAGCCGCTCTGCAACGGCGCCACCTTCGGCCAGTACGCCAAGATCCGCGCGCTGGTCGACCAGACCGGGCGCGGCCGGCTGCCGGAGATCGGCCGGGGCGTGCGGCGCCTGAGCGAGTCGCTGCACGAGCCGGGCTACGCCATGCACGTCAAGGGGCTGGAGCTGCCGGCGTACATCCCGGACACCAACCCCGGCTACGCCTGGGCCATCGCCGGCGGCCACATGTCCATGGGCACCTTCATGCTGCTGGCCCTGCAGGGCGATACCTCCATGGACTACTGGGTGGAGGCCATCACCAAGAAGGGCCTGTACCAGGTGCGCGACGACCTGCTGGGGACCTGCAAGTTCGCCGGCATGAACCACAAGATGGCGCTCACCGCCCTCAAGGAGGCCACGGGACTGGTGGTGAGCCAGGAGGAGCTGCTCGCCGCCACGCGGCGCGCCTTCCTGCGCGGGCTGGTGCTGGAGCAGCGCCAGGGCTACCAGGACGCCGAATACACGTTGCCGTCGCAGGTCTTCGAGTCGCCCAACCCGAAGCTCGGCGTGCCCAGCTTCGTCACGCCCGAGTTCTTCGGCGAGCTGAAGAAACGCGTATGGGCCGTCTTCCGCCCGGAAATGGAGCAGCTCTCGGCGTGAAGCGCCCCGTGACGGTGCGCATCGAGCTGGCGCACGTGCTGGCGGAGCTGGCCGGCGGTGCGGAGGTGGTGGAGGTGGAGGCGGGCACGGTGGGCGAAGCGCTGGCGGCCCTCACGGCCCGCCACCCGGCCCTGGCGCCGCTGGTCTGGCGCGCGGGGGCGTTCAACGACCAGCTCGTGGCCTTCGTCGGGCGGGACGACGTGCGGCGCCTGCAGGGGCTGGCGACGCCGCTGCGGCCGGGCGACCGGCTGATGCTGATCACGGCCGTGGAGGGCG
>JBGOUY010000077.1:0-15580 GCA_041477795.1 bacterium | reverse complement strand
GGGCCGTGCCCTGGGGGCGCGTCTGCGCCACGCAGAAGGAGGCGCCCGCGGCCAGGCCCGCCAGCAGCAGCGCCCATTGCAGCAAAGTCCGCAGCAGGGCGCGCCGCACGGTCCGCAGCAGGGCGCGCCGCACGGCCCGCGCCAGGCCCGTGCCGGCCCGGCGCCGCGGGCGGATGCGCGGGGCGACGGGCCGCCTGGTGCGGGTGCGGTGCGCGGCGGCAGTCAGGGCCGGTGCTCCGGTGATGGGTCGGGGGCGTTCCTTGCCGTACCCCTACGCGCGCCCGCGCCGTTTGGCAATCGCGGCGGCCGCGCAGTTGAAGGCCCGCGCCGCGGATGGTACGCTGAGCGCCCCGGCGGCGCCTGCCACCTCTCGGAGGCCAGTGCGGCCCGGCTGGGCCGGGCGGCGCGGAACGCGGCCGCAGGCGGCAACGCTGGCGCGCAGCCCGGGCGCCGCACGGTGGCCCCACAGGATCACCCCGATCGCCACGTCGATGGTCACACCCCGCTTGCTCAACCTCGCGTTGCCCGCGCTGCTCGTGCTGCTGGCGCCCTGCTTCGTTGCCGTGCCCGCGCGCGGGCAGGGTGCGACGCCGGAGGACAAGCGCGAGCTGATCGCCGTGATGGACATGCAGGCCGTCGGCGCCAGCAAGGTGGAGACCGAGGCCATCACCGACCGCATGCGCGAGGTGATGCTCAAGTCCGGCCGCTTCAAGGTGGTCGACCGCAGCCAGATGCAGGCCCTCCTCAATGAACAAGCCTTCCAACAGGCCGGCTGCACGGACCAGGAGTGTGCGGTCAAGGTGGGCCAGATGCTGGGCGTGCGCAAGATCGTGGCCGGCAAGGTGATCAAGTTCTCCGACACCGCCTGGCAGGTCTCCGCCATGATGGTGGACGTGGAGACGGCCGAGACCCTGCGCGCCGATTCCGTGCGGCACCAGGGCGACGTGTTCTCGCTGCTGGAGGGCCCCCTCGCCACCCTGGGCGCGCGGCTGGTCGGCGGCTCCGCCCCCGTCGCCGTGGCGGTGGCGGTGGCGCCCGTAGTGGCTGCCTTGCCCGCGGCGCCGCCACCGGCGCCCCCCGGCGCGCCTGCGACGATCGGCCCGCCCCTGCAGCGCATCGTGGGCACCTGGAGCGAGGGGCCGCCGCTGGAGGTGGGCCGCAGCGCGCACGCCAGCGTGCTGCTGGGGCAGCAGGTGCTGGTGCTGGGCGGACTGGGCCAGCAGAACCGGCCGCTGGATTCCGTGGAGCTGCTGGACCTGCAGCACTATGCGTGGCAGGCCCTCGCCCCCATGCCCGGCCCGCGGCAGGACCTGGCCGCGGCGGTCTACCAGGGCCGTGTCTACGCCATCGGCGGCGCCGGAGCGGACGGCGTGCTGAGCCGGGTGGACGTGCTCGATCCCGTCACGCACGCCTGGAGCCCCGGCCCGCCGCTGCCGAGCCCGCGCAAGGGCGCCGTGGCCGCGGTGCTGGATGGCCGGCTCTACGTGGTCGGCGGCATGGCGGCGGACGGCTCGGTGACGAACCAGGCGCTCCTGCTCGATGACGCGGGCAGCGCCTGGCAGCCCCGCGCGCCGCTGCAGGACGCCCGTGCCTTCGCCACCGCCCAGGTCGTCGAGGGGCGGCTGTACGTGATCGGCGGGCGGCGCCAGTACGCCCCCCTGGCCATCTTCGGCAGCCCGGCCCTGCTGCAGTCGGTGGAGGCCTACGATCCCGCGGCCAACGCCTGGCAGAAGCTGCCGGAGCTGCCTGTGCCGCTCAGCCAGCCGGCCAGCGTGGCCGTGGGTCGCACGCTCACCGTCTTCGGAGGCTACACGGGCAGCGCGGTGTTCATGTCGCCCCAGGAGCGCACCTGGTCCTTCACCCTGGGCGGCAAGGTCTGGAGCGAGGGCGGCCACCTGCCCCCGCCACGCGGCGGCGCCGCGGATACCGCGCTCGGCACCAATGCGAGCCGCGCCGAATTCACCGCGCTCCTCCTGCGCGATCGCGTGCTGCTGATCGGCGGCAAGCCCAGCCACCTGCGTCAGGTGAACGAGCTGCGCTAGGGGCGCCCACGCCGGGCGCCGCGCGCGGCCTCCCCACGGAGTCCCGATGGCCGGCCAGACGATGCGCGCCATGGTGCTGCACGAGCCGGGGCCCATCGCCGGCAGCCCCCTGCGCGCCGAGCGCTGGCCGCTGCCCCAGCCCGGCCCCGGCGAGGTGCGCCTGCGCGTGAGCTGCTGCGCGATCTGCCGCACGGACCTGCACGTGATCGAAGGCGAGTTGCCGCGCCAGCGCCTGCCGCTCATCCCCGGCCACCAGGTGGTGGGAACGGTGGACGCTCTCGGCGCCGGGTGCACGCGCCTGCGCCCCGGGGCGCGCGTGGGCGTGGCCTGGCTGCGCGGCACGTGCGGGCGCTGCGAGTTCTGCCGCAGCGGCCGCGAGAACTTGTGCGCGGACGCGCGCTTCACCGGCTACCACGAGCACGGCGGCTATGCGGAATGGGCGACGGTGCCGGAGGCCTTCGCCTACGAGATCCCCGCGGCCTTCGCGGACCGGCAGGCCGCGCCCCTGCTCTGCGCGGGCATCATCGGCTACCGCGCCCTGCAGCGCAGCGACCTGCCGGCCGGCGGCGCGCTGGCGCTCTTCGGCTTCGGCTCCTCGGCGCACGTGGTGCTGCAGCTCGCCCGCGCGCGCGGCTGCCGCGTCTACGCCGTCTCGCGCGGCGGGCGGCACCTGGCGCACGCCCGCGCCCTGGGCGCCGACTGGGCCGGGGAGGATGCGGCCTGCCTGCCCGAGCCGGTGGACAGCGTCATCGTCTTCGCCCCCGTGGGCACGCTGGTGCCGGCCGCCCTGGCCGCGCTCAAGCCCGGCGGGACGGTGGCCCTGGCCGGCATCCACATGAGCCCCGTACCCGCGCTGGACTACGAGCGCCACCTCTTCCACGAGCGCAACCTGCGCTCCGTGACGGCCAACACGCGCGAGGACGGGCGCGGCCTGCTCGCCGAAGCCGCCGCCATCCCGCTGCGGCCGGACGTCACCGTGTACCCGCTCGGCGAGGCCAACCGGGCGCTGCAGGACCTGAAGGCCGACCGCATCGCCGGCACGGGCGTGCTGGTAATGGAGGACTGAGCCCTGCGCCGGGGCGCCGGCGCCGCCCGGGCTGCCGCCCCGCTGCCCTCCCGCCCCGCAATGCAGTATACTGCACATCGTGCGCCCCCGCGGGCCGCACCGGCCGCCGTGCCGCAAGGGGCATGGGCGGACGCCTCGCTCCCTCCCATTGAGGAGGTTGGCCCTTGATACCCATCCTGCAAACGATTCTTGCCGGTGTGATCGCCACGGCCGTGATGACCGCCTCGCTCTACGCCATCCACTGGAAGGGCTTCGCGGAGGCGGACATGCTGCGAGCCCTGGGCAGCATCTTCACCCGCAGCGAGTCCAACGCGCTGCCGTACGGCATGGCGCTGCACTTCGTCTCGGGCATCGTGTTCGCGTTCCTCTACGTGATCGTGTGGAGCACGCTCCCGCTGAGCGAGCCGATCCACTACGTGCTGCTGGGACTGGTCACCGGGTTCGCCCACGGGCTGGTGGTGAGCTTCATGCTGGTGATCCTGGTAGCGGAGCACCACCCGCTGCCGCGCTTCCAGAACGCCGGCATCGGCGTGGCGCTGGCGCACCTGGCCGCGCACGTGGTGTACGGCCTGCTGGTCGGCGTCGTGGCCGGCTCGTTCCTCGTGCGCCTGGAGGTGTTGCCCAAGCTGGCGAGCTGAGCGCACGGCCGGCAGGGGGAAGCCCCGGCCGCTGCCGGGGCATCCTGCCGGCGCAGGAGCCGCTCCCGCGCCGCAATGGGCGCGGGGCGCGTGCGCCGGAGGTCTGCCCGGCGCGGGGGTGCCCGGGGTCGGCCGTCTGCCGGCGCGCCGCTACACGCGGCCGTCCAGCAGCACGTCCAGCAGGTAGGGCTTGCCCGAGGCGAAGGCCTCGCGCACGGCCGGGCCCACCTCCGCTGCGCTGCGCACGGCCTTGGCGGCCATGCCGAAGCCCGCCGCCAGCTCCACGTAGTTCAGGTCCGGATCGGTCAGGTCCATGTGCGGGAAGGCCCGCTCACCCCCCAACCCGAACTCGCTGCGGAAGCGCGACATGTTGATCTTGAGGATGCGGTAGACGCGGTTGTTGAGGATCACGAACACCACGGGGATCTTGTGGTGCGCTGCGCTCCAGAGAGCCTGGATCGTATAGAGCGAGGAGCCGTCGCCCGAGATGCACAGCACCGGCCGCTCCGGGTGGGCCAGCTTGAAGCCGATGCCGCTCGGCATCCCCTGCCCGATGCCCCCGCCGCGCGAGGCCAGGTAGTCGAGCTCCCCGCTGAAGGAGAACGTGCGGTTCAGGTCCGGCGTGGCCGTGATGGCCTCGTGCACGACGGCCGTGCCGGGGGGCACCGCCGCCTGCAGCTCGGCCATCAGCCGCGCGGAGGACATGGGCGTCTGATCCCAGGTCTCCTTGACGCGCGCCTGCTGGCGCTCCACCTCCTTCCCCTTCAGCTCGACGAAAGCCTTGCGGCGCTGGGCAGCGGCGGTCTGAAAGCTCTTGCTGGCGCGCGCGCCCAGCTCCGCGGTGAGGGCCTGCAGGGCCGCCTTGATATCGGCCACCAGCCCGCAGTGCACGGTGTAATTGCGCGCCAGGTTGCGGGGCGAGGGATCGATCTGGATCAGCGTCGCCTCCTCCGGGAAGGGAGAGGTGTCCGCGAACCAGAGCTCCTCGAAGAACTCGCCGCCCACCAGCAGCACCGCATCCGCATCGCCCATCAGCTTGCGCAGCGTGCCCTGGTCGTTCGCCCCGCGGTCGCGGTAGTGCGGGTGCATGTTGGGGAAGTTCAGGCGCGAGGGCAGCACCTCGTTGTACACCGCCGCCCCCAGCAGCTCGGCCAGGGCCGTCAGCTCCTTCACCGCGTGGGCATCGGCCACCTTGTCGCCGCAGATGATGAGCGGGCGCTTGGCCTGCAGCAGCAGCGCGGCCGCCTCCGCCACGCCCTCCGGATCGGGCGCGCTGTGCGGGAAGAGCCGGGCCGGCATCATGGGGCCGTGGTCGGTCTCCTGCTGCATCACGTTGAGGGGCAGCGCGACGAACACCGGCCCGGAGGGCGTCTCGCGGGCCACCTTGAACGCGCGGTGCATCACCAGCGCCGTCTCGTCCGGCTGGTCGATCTGCACGCTCCACTTGGTGAGCGGCGCGGCCATCGCCACCAGATCGTGCCCCAGCAGCGGCTCGCGCAGGCGCAGGCGGTTATCCAGCGCGCCGGCCGTGACGATGAGCGGGCTGCCGCCCTCCCACGCGTTGTAGACCGCCCCCAGGCCGTTGCCCAGGCCCGGCGCGGTGTGCAGGCTGGCCACGCCCACCTTGCCGGAAACCTGCGCATAGGCATCGGCCATGATCACCGCCACCGACTCGTGCAGGGCCAGGATGTACTGCAACTGCGGATAGTCGATGAGGCTGTCGATGAGGGGGGATTCGGTCGTGCCCGGATTGCCGAAGATGTATTGCACGCCCTCGGCGATGAGGGCCTCCATGAACACCTGCCTGGCTTTGTAGCGCTTGGCCATGCCCGTCTCGGCTCGCTGGGAGGATGAGGGAGAGCGGCCGGCCCGTGCGTGCGGCTGCACGCCGGCCGGCGGGAATCCGCGCGGGTTTTCGCGCAGCAGGGGCCCGGCCGCGACCGGTACCCGTTGCAGGCTTAGCAGGTCGCTTCGCGGGCTGGCAAGCGCGGAGCGGGCCGGCGGGGCAGGCGCCGCCGCGTGAAGGTCGGCGCAGCGCCACCCAGTGCCACCCGGGGGCGCCCGGCATTGGCAGGCGCGCCGGGCCGCGCTATGCTGGCCGTGCGCCAGGGATCGGTGCGGCACCGCAACGCGGGCTGGACCCCGGACCCGGACGCCCGGCCAGGCCGCCACCGTCAGCGCGGCCCCATGTCCATTCTACAATCCCATCGCCAGCGCGTGAGCCGCCTCAACGAGGGCATGACACGCCTGCAGGAAATGCACGAGCAGGCCTTCGCCGTGTGGAACCACATCGTGCACGTGCGCGAGGGCGACGCGGCCGACCGCACCGGGCAGCTCGACGCGCTGCACGACGAGGCCTTCGCCCTGGCGGACCGCATCGCCCGCCAGCGCGAGGAGGCCTTCGGCTCCATCAGCCGCGAGAGCCTGCTGCGGCTCAGCGCCACCGTGGAATCTGCGCACCCCTCGCTGGTGCGGCCCGAGCCGGCATCCGTGCCGGGCGAGTAGGGCGGCGCCCGCACGGCTCACGGCCCGTCCGCTTCCACCAGATCCAGCACCAGCTCGGCCAGCGGCCCCGGCAGGGGCCGCCCCGCGAAGACCGCCGCGAAGGCCGGGTCGGCCGGCAGCGCCACCGGATGCACCGGCAGGTGCCAGGGCGCCAGCTCCTCGCGCAGCGGCCCCAGCGGCTCGCCCGCGTGCTGATTGAATACCACGCACACGCGCGGCCGCTCGCCGCCCTGCTGCAGCTTGCGGATGATGGCGGCCAGCCAGGGGATCGCCCAGATGTCCGGCAGGGCCGGGCGCACCGGGATGATCACCGCGTCGCTGGCGCGCAGGATGCTCTCGGTCATCTCGGACAGCGAAGGCGGCCCATCCACCACCACCCAGTCGAACTGGCCCTCGAAGCGCTTCACCTCCGTGTGCACGATGGGCTGCACCTGCGAGCGCGCCTCCAGGCCAAAGCGGTGGGCAAAGCGGTTGCCCCACTCGCTGCTGGTGCCCTGGTAGTCCGCGTCCAGCAGCAGCACGCGCCGGCCGGCCTGCGCCAGGGCCAGCGCCGCGGCAATGGCGAGCGTGCTCTTGCCCGTGCCGCCCTTCTGGTGCAGGAACGCGACGACCCTCATGGCGGGCACTCCGCGGGGGCTCAGGGCGTGGGCGGAGGCAGGGGCAGCGCCTCCTCGATCAGCATCACCGGGATGTCGTCGCGGATGGGGTAGAGCCACTTGCCGTCGGCCCGCACCAGCCCGCCGTCGATGGCCTCGCTGACCGTGCTGCCGGCGCGATTGGTCACGCGCCCGGCGGCGATGGCGGCGTTGACGCGCTGCACCAGCTCCGCTTCTGCCAGGTGCACCGGGGTCTTGTCCTCGGGGCAGGCGAGAATTTCCAGCAGCTCCTCGTCGATCATCGCTCTCTCCACGGGTGGCGGCATGCGCCGGGGCGCAAGGGGTCTGGGACGCAGGGGCCCGTCCCTGCCTTTCAGGTTTGCGGGGGCGTTGTCAACCGGTGCTCCCCCCCGAGGCGCAGCAGCGGCGGTGCGCCAGCGGCAGGCCTTGCGACCACGCCGAGCGCGCCACCGGCGGCGCGGCCCCGGCACCGCATCTGCGCGGTGCTCCTCGCGGAGCCGCGGCGGCCGCCCCTCTGCGCATCCGACCGCCGCTGAGTGCCGCTGGGAGCGAACTTGTGCTTGATCTTATGCGCAAAATGTCCTACGCAAAAGACGCTTTTCCGGCGCCATTTCGCCACAAGCCGTTGGGGGAGGCGAATCGCCAAAAAACCGAGGACACGGCCTGAAATCACGGGGGAAGTATGACCAAAGCCGAATTCATCCAACGCGTCAGTAAGAAGACGAAGTTGAGCAAGGCCCAGACGGCCCGCATCCTGGATGCCACACTGGGCGAGGTGCAAGGTCTGCTTAAGAAGGGAGACGCCATCGCCTTCACCGGATTCGGGACCTTCTCCGTTTCCCGGCGCAAGTCGCGCAGGGGCCGCCATCCTCGCACGGGCGCGCCCATGAACATCCCCGCGACGAAAGTGCCGCGCTTCCGGCCCGGCAAGTTTCTCAAGGACGCCGTCCGGTAAACGCCTTCCGGTAAACGCCTTCCGGCTCGGGCGGGCACCCGCTGGGCGGGTCCCGCCGTCCCATCGCGTCCGGCGCGCCAGCGCGCACGGGGCCGGCCCTTCGCGCGGCCCCATGCAAGCGGCAGGGTGTGCCGACGCGACCGCCCCCCATTCGCCTGCGTCGCGAGGCCCCGCCGGCGCCATCCCGGCCGCCCCCGGCGCGGATTGCCGGCGGGGGCTGGCCTTTGCCTGCCCCGTTGACGCACAATGGAAGCGGGGACGGCCCTCGGCCGCAGCCCCCGGTTGGCAACAGAAAACCGATCTTTTGGTGAAATCGCCCAGCACCCTGCCGGAAGGAGGGCGGCATTGCCCGTGGCAGCCAAACCATCCCGCAGAGCGGCCCGGCCGATGCCCGCCGCGTCCGCGCCGCCGCTGCTGCTGGTGGCCCCGCCCCGGAGGGCCGCCGCGCTGCTCCACGCCCTGAGCGCGCAGGGCTGGGCCGTGCAGCAAGTCGCCACGCCCCGCGCCGCGGAGCGGGCTCTCGGCACCACGCCGGCGGACGTCGCGGTCGTCTCGGAGCTGGAGACGCCGCGCGCCACCGTGAGCCTGTTGCGGCGCCTGGGCCGCGCGGCGCCCGCGCTGGTGCGGCTGGTGCTGCTGCGGGGGCACGACCCGCAGGCGCTGCTCTCCTACACGAACCAGGGCGGCGCGCGCCATCTGCTGCCCGCCACGGCCGGGCCACGCGGCGTCGTGCAGGCCATCCGGCGCATCCGCGTCGAGCGGGAGCGGGAGCGGCTGGCGCTGCTCAGCGCCGGCGACCACGGGGCCGCCCTGCAAGCGCTGCAGGCGCAGATGCTGGCCCGCACGAAGGAGCTCTCCAGCACCAACCGCCAGTTGCGCCGGGCCCTGCGCGAAATCGCCAAGCAGAACCGGGCGCTGACCACCCTCAACGAGTCGCTGCGCATCCAGTCCACCACGGACGCGCTGACCGGCCTGTACAACCGCCGCGAGTTCCTGAACCGGATCCGCACGGAATGGGGCCGCTTCCGGCGCTATGGCCGCCCGCTCGGCCTGATCATGCTGGACATCGACCATTTCAAGCGCGTCAACGACACCTACGGGCACGAGTGCGGCGACGTCGTGCTGCGCAGCCTGGGGCGCCTCATCGCGCAGCACAAGCGGGCGCAGGACTTGTGCTGCCGCTACGGCGGCGAGGAGTTCGTGGTGCTGCTCACAGAAACCACGCTGGACGCCGCCTTTCACGTGGCGGAGGAGATGCGCCGCCGGATCGGCTCGCACCCGTTCGAATACGACGGCCAGCCGATCCCGGTGCGCGTCAGCCTGGGGGTCTCGGGGGCGGCGGAGCAGAACCCCGCGGACGTGGAAGCCTTCATCAACCTGGCCGACAAGGCCATGTACCGCGCCAAGCGGGAAGGGCGCGACCGCACCGTGGTGCTGGACGCGGCCGACCCCAGCCACATCCTCCTGCAGAGCCGGCACGAGGAGGCGCGCCGCAAGCCGCCACGTGCGAAGGGCAGTGGCCGCCGCCGCCCCGGGCGGGCCTGATCCCGCGCAGCCGCCACGCCCTTGCGCAGGCCGGCCCCTGCCCTTCGCCGCACTTCACGAGGGCAGCGGCACGGGCGCGAGGGGCACCTGCAGCCCTTCCAGCAGCGCGGTCAGCGCTGCCCCCGCCGAGGTATTGAGCACCAGGGTCGAGTAGCGGTCGTGCGGCGTTTCCTGGTGATTGACGATGACCAGGGGCGCGCCGGCCTGCAGGGCGCGCAGGGGGAACGCCGCGGCGGGGTACACCACCAGCGAGGAGCCGATCACCAGGAACAGGTCGCACGCATCGGTCTCCTCCGCGGCGCGCTGCAGGCTTTCCGGCGTGAGCATCTGGCCGAAGGAAATCGTGGCGGGCTTCATGAGGCCGCCGCAGCGCTCGCACGCCGGGGCGTCGCCCTCGGGCGTGACGAGGGGCTGGTAGTCCTCGCGCGGCACGCGGTGCCCGCAGGACAGGCAGGCCACGGCGCGGGTGTTGCCGTGCAGCTCGATGATGCGCTCGGGCGAGCTGCCCGCGAGCTGGTGCAGGCCGTCCACATTCTGCGTGATCAGCGCGCCCAGCTTGCCCAGCCGCTCCAGCGCGGCCAGCGCGTAATGGGCGGCGTTGGGGCGGGCCTGCAGGATCTGCTCGTACATTGCGGTGCTGCGCATCCAGTAGCGGCGGCGCGAGGCATCGTTGGCCAGGAAGCGGTCGATGTGGAAGTCGTTGGGGTCGAACTTCTCCCAGACGCCACCCGGCCCCCGGAAGTCCGGGATCCCCGATTCGGTGCTGATGCCGGCGCCGGTGAAGGCGACGATGCGCCGGGCTGCCTTGACCAGCCCGATCAGCCGATCCAGCTCCTCGTGCATGGCACCCTCCCTCCCGCGGCGCGGAGTTGCGCGCCGGCACGGCCCCAAGCGGCCGCGGCGATGGCAGCGGCCCGGAATGCAACGGCTTCCCGCGCTGCGGTGTCCAATCTGCAGGCCGCTCTGCCCGCAGCCGCACCCGCCGGCGGGTGCGTGGGGCGTGGCGAGCATTTTGAATCGACATCCCACGCTCCCGCAAAGCGCCCGGGACGGCAAGCGCCCCCTGGCAGCGCGGTTGCCAAGCGCCAAGGATTGACGCACATTGATTGAATAGTCCGGGCGTGGCCAGCGTGCCGTGCCTCCCCTCATCCGAGGACCGACCGATCATGCTCCGCGCACTCCGAGTGGCCGCCATCCTGCTCCTGTTCCTGGGCGCAGCGTGTTCCCATCCCCAGGCGGACGAGAACCCGGAACTGTCCGGCGACCACGTCGCGAACATCACGCGCATGTTCCTGCGCAGCCACTACAGCCGCCTCGGCTTCGACAATCAGCATTCGGCGGAAATGCTGAAGATGTACGTGGAGCGTTACGACCCGAACCGCTATTACTTCCTGCCGAAGGACATCGAGGAGTTCAACCGCGCCAACTCGTCGCTGGACGACAACATCCGGCGCGGCAACATCGACATCGCCTTCAAGGTCTACGAGCGCTTCATGGAGCGGCTCAAGCAGCGCGACACGTACGTGAACGAGCTGCTGCACGAGACCTTTGACCTGAGCAAGGACGATACCTTCGAGGTGGATCGCAAGGACGCGCCCTATCCGGCCGACGAGGCCGAGGCGCGCCGCCTGTTCCGCACTCGCATCAAGCGCGAGCTGTTGGAGCTGACCCTGCGCGGGCAGAACCAGGACGACGCCAAGGAGGCGCTGCGCAAGCGCTACCGCTCCGTGCACTTCCGCTTCGAGCACTTCACGCACAACGACGTGGTGACGGCGTTCCTCAATGCCTTCACCAATGCCTACGACCCGCACTCGTCCTATATGTCCCCGGACGACCTGGAGAACTTCAACATCTCCATGCGGCTCTCGCTGGAGGGCATCGGCGCCACCCTGCGCTGGGAGGATGGCTACACGGTGATCTCCTCCATCATCCCCGGCGGCGCGGCCGCGCGGGAGGGCACCCTGCAGCCCGAGGACAAGATCGTGGCCGTGGGCGAGGGCGGGAACGGCCCCCTGGAGGACGTCACCGACACGCGCCTGATCGACGTGGTCAAGCTGATCCGCGGCGAGCGCGGCACGGTGGTGCGCGTCGCCTTCGTGCGCAAGGGCAAGGGCCTCGTGGAGGCGCGGCGCGAGGTGTCCATCGTGCGCGACAAGATCGAGCTCACCGAGGGCGAGGCCAAAGGCACCGTGGACGAGCTGGCGGTCAGCGGGCGGCCGCAGCCCTTGCGCATCGGGGTGATCAACCTGCCCTCGTTCTACGTGGACTTCTCCCAGCGCAACTCCAACCCCGCGGACTTCAAGAGTGCCTCGCGGGACGTGGAGCGCATTCTGGGAGGCTTCGGCGCGGATCATGTGGACGGCGTGATCCTGGACCTGCGCAACAACGGCGGCGGCGGGCTGGACGAGGCGGTCACGCTGACCGGCCTGTTCCTGAACCACGGGCCGATTCTCCAGGTCAAGGACGTGCGCGGGCACATCTCCAAGATCAACAACCCGCGCAGCGCGCCGCTGTACCAGGGCCCGCTGCTGGTGCTGGTGAACCGCTATAGCGCCTCGGCCTCGGAGATCGCCGCCGGGGCCCTGCAGGACTATGGCCGGGCGATCCTGGTGGGCGACCGCGCCACGTTCGGCAAGGGTACGGTGCAGAACATCATCACGCTGCCGCAGGGCCTGGGCGCGCTCAAGGCGACGGTGGCCAAGTTCTACCGGCCGGGCAGCGCCTCCACGCAGAACCGGGGCGTGGAGCCGGACATCGTGCTGCCCTCCATGAACAACTTCCTGGACATCGGCGAATCGTCCCTGGAGAACGCCCTGCCCTGGGATGCGGTGCAGCCGGCCTCCTTCAAGCCGTGGAGCGACCTGGCGGCGGTGCTGCCCATGCTGCGGGAGCGCTCGCGCATGCGCGTGAGCAAGGAGCCTTACTTCACCGAAGTGCGGCAGGAGGGCGACGACTACCTGCGCAACCGCAAGGACCGCAAGACCATCACGCTCAAGCAGCTCGTGGAAGAGGCGAAGGTGGAGCGCGAGCAGGCCGCCGGTCCCCATGCAGCCGACGCCGCGCCGCCACCGGTTGCCGGAAGCAACGCCCCCAAGCTGCCCGACCCGCGCCTCAGCGAGGCCAAGCAGATCCTGGGGGACTATATCCAACTACAAGCCGCCGGCGCCTCGCGCGTGGCTACCTCCGGCCGGAGCTGACGCGCAGATCCAGCCGGGCGCCCGGCTCCAGCGCGTGGCCGGGGCGGCCCCGGCGGCGGCAGGGGCCCGCTGCCCCCAGCCCACACGTCGTTCGCCTGGGCGCCGCACGCACGCCGAACCGGCTCCGGCCATGGAGCCGCCAGGGTCCAGCCAACCACCTGCGGGGCAATGCAATCGGGACGGACGGGTGATCCCGTCATCAACGCCTGCCGGTTTGAGCTCGCTTTCTCAGGGACAGAGATTACCGGGACAGTAATTCACTCTGTGGCAAGCGTTGATGACGTTCACGCCCTCCTTTGCTTCACGATTTGTACCACGCCCGCCATAATCCGCTATCCCGCTGTTTCGACAACTCGAATCGACAAGATGGCAGGAGCGCTCGACAGCCCCGGCTGCCCACCCGTTGGGCAATCGGCGCGGAACCTGCCGCATCATTGGGCACTCGCACCCGCGGATTGCCGGACGGCCGGCGGGGCCGGGCCCCTGGCGGCGGCGCCGGCGCGGCCGGCAGGGCCGGACTTCAGGCGCCGTCGGGCGGCGATGCCGCGGCACTGCGGAGGTGCTGGGGCGCGCTGCCGCGCTAGAAGCGCAGGGCGAGCTGCACGCCCAGGCGGTGCGGGGCGATGAGGGGCAGCACGTCCAGGTGCACGTAGCCCTTGGCGCGGCCCTCGACCAGCAGGTCGTTGACGCCGTTGCGGGCCTGGTTCCAGCGCCAGAAGATGTAGCCGGTGGCGCCCCCCGCGGCCAGGAGCTTGAGCTGGCTGGTGCTGTCGCCGCTGTCGTAGCCATTGAGGACGTAGAGCGTCACGCCACCGGCGAGGAGGCCCGCGGTGAACCAGAAGCCGCGCTCGGCCTCCTGCTTGCGCAGGGACTCCACCCAGCGCACGCGCTCGGTGTCCTGCACCAGCACCGGGGCCAGCTCCAGCGGGCGGATGCGGTTGGCCAGGCGGATGCCGGTGTCCAGCTCCTTGCGCGTGTTCTCGATCAGCTCGATCTGGCGCTGCGGATCCAGGTAGGTGTGGGCGAAGTAGCCCACCTGCGGCTCCTCGGTCTTGTGGACGAGGATCGCCTCGGAGGAGTTCTGGTTGACGTTGAGCACCGTGACGATGGCCACGTTCTTGCGCTGCGTGTCGATCTGCTGGCCCTCGAGGTTGGTGATGGGCACCTCCTGCTTGTAGATCACCAGGTGATCGCCCAGCTTGATGCCGTTCACCTTGCCCAGGCTGATCACGATGCCGCGGATGGACGTGCTGAGCACGCGGCCGCGCAGCAGCGAGTTGCGCGAGATGTTGTTGGCGAGCTGGAAGAGATCGTCGTCCATGGACTCGTCCTTGAACCGGATCTCCTCCGCATAGTCGGTCAGGTTGTTGCTCGTGTCGATCACCCGCAGGCGCAGGGCGAATACGTTGTCGGCCAGGTTCAGCGTGCCGACCAGGACGAAGTCCGCGTTGACGCGCTTGCCGACCTCCACGCCGCAGGCGATCTCGCGGCAGTCCACCAGGTCCGGCGCGGCGCGCTCGAAGGCGGCGTTGATCTCGCGCGGGCCCACCACGTCGAAGTGCTCCGTATTGCGCAGGTTCTTCTGCAGGATCAGGCCGATCTGCTCGGTGGCCGACTCGGTCAGGCCGAAGGGGTTGAGGCCCAGCACGAGCAGCTTGATGCGGCCGTCGTTCTGGAAGAGCTCCTGCGTGCCCGAGAAGAGCGAGCCCGCGCCTCCGGGGCTCGGGGCGAAGCCGGACTGGGCCGGCGCGGGGGCGGGATTGACCGCCACCAGGGCCGATGCCAGAATGAGCCCCAGCACGGCTGGCCAGCGCACCCAGCAGCGCGGCGGCGCCGGCAGGCGGAAGCGGTGAGGGCGTCGGAAGCGACTCATCGGTTACGTTGGCAGGTTCGGATGCAGGCGGGGGTCGGATGCCGGGCGTGCCCGGGTACGGCTCCCGGCCTGAGCAAGCTTGCAGTCCACCAGAGCAAAGCAAAAACAACGCCAGAGGCGCGCCGGCCCCGCGGCCGGGGTTTGCGCCCGGCTCGGCCGGGCGGCGCACCCCACCCGAGCGACCATGACCCCACCCGCACTGACCATCCCCAAGCCCCTGCTGGAGCGCTGCTTCGCCCACGGCGCCGCGACCTATCCCGAGGAGGGCTGCGGCGTGCTGAGCGGCCCGGCCGGCGGCGACACCGTGGACGGCTGGCACGTCATCGCCAACGTCCTCAACGCCATGCACGCGGAGGACCCCCAGCGCTACCCGCGCACGGCCGCCGAGGGCTACTTCATGGACCCCGCCGCGATGATGCGCCTGGAGAAGTCCCTCGCCGCCCAGGGCCGCGCCGTCAAGGTCATCTTCCACACGCATGTGGACGTGGGCGCGTACTTCTCGCAGGAGGACAAGACCCGCGCCCTGTGGGCCGGAGAGCCCCTGCTGCCCGGCATCGTGTACCTGGTCTGCGGCGTCCGGCAGCGCCAGCCCGACGGCGCCATCCTGGCCTGGTTCGACGAGGCCACGCGCGACTTCGCCACCGCCCCCGTGCAAGGGTAAGCGGGCTCCCCCCCCCGCCCGCCCGCCTCATCGCCCCCGCGCTCCTGCCCCGTCCGCCGCCCCGCCCCCCGCAGAGCCCACGCCAGGGCCCGCTCTGCCAGGCTCAGGGAGCGCATCGGCTTCGTTTGGAAATTCCGCGCGGGCGCCGGCGGGGCCTCCCCCCTCGACGTTGCTCGGGACAGGCCCCGACCCCCGCCCAAGGCGGGGGCGACCAGCGGGCCAGGCGCTTCCGGCCGCCGCAGCGTGATCGGCGGCGCACCGGGCCACGCCGCCGCCGCGCGCTCCCACCACTCGGCTGGCCCGGAGCCGGAAGCGCGGGCAGCGCGGGCGTCCTCCGCCCGGCGCGCGGCCTGCAACCGGCGCAACTCGGCCAGCAGCCGCGCCGCGTTGCGCTCGAGCATGGTCTCGTAGCGCGCCAGCCGCGCCAGGGCGCCGCCGTACGAGCCGGCGTCCCGCGCCCAGGCCGCCCCGAGCCCCTCGT
>JBGOUY010000271.1:0-6019 GCA_041477795.1 bacterium | reverse complement strand
TCGATGCCCAGCCGCACGGCGATGGGGAGAAAGATCGGCGCCAGGATCAGGATGATCGCCGAGGGCTCCATGAAGTCTCCGGCCAGGATCAGGATCCCGTTCACCACCAGCAGGAACACCCAGGGCGACATGTCCGCGGCGACGATGGCCTGGGCGATGGCCTGCGGGATGCGCTCGGTGGTGAGCACGTGGCCGAAGAGCATGGCGTTGGCGATGATGAACATGAGCATCACCGAAACCCGGCCCGCCTCCAGCAGCACCTTGGGCACGTCGCGCATGCGGATGTCGCGGTACACGAACACGGCGATGAAGAACGCGTAGATCGCCGCCACGGCCGCGGCCTCGGTGGGCGTGAAGACGCCGCCGTAGATGCCGCCCAGGATGATGAAGATCAGGAGCAGGCCCCAGATCGTCTGCCGCCCGTAGGTGAGGATCTCCCGCAGGGAGGCGCGCGGCTGGCGCGGGATCTTCTTGATGCGCGCGACCACGTAGATCGCCGCCATCAGCATCAGCCCCAGGATCAGCCCCGGCAGGAAGCCGGCCAGGAACAGCCGGCCCAGGCTGGCCTCCGTGGCGGCCGCGTAGACGACCATGGGGATCGACGGGGGGATCAGGATGCCGAGCGTCCCTGCATTGCAGATGACACCCGCGGCGAACTCCTTGCTGTAGCCGTTCCGCACCATCCCCGCGATGACGATGGAGCCGATCGCCACCACGGTGGCCGGCGAGGAACCGGAGATGGCCGCGAAGAACATGCAGGCCAGCACCGAGGAAATGGCCAGGCCGCCCGTGATGTGCCCCACGCAGGCATTGGCGAACAGGATCAGCCGCCGCGCCACGCCGCCGGTGGTGAGGAACGCTCCGGAGAGGATGAAGAACGGGATCGCCATCAGCGTGTAGCCTTCCATGGTCTGGAAGAACTTCAGCGACAGCGAGGCCAGCGAATCCTGCGCGAAGAGGAGGATCGTCAGCACGCTCGACAGGCCCAGCGCCATGGCGATGGGCATGCCGAGGAAGATGAACACGAACAGGATGGCGAACAGGAAGGCCGTCGTCATGGGCGGCCCTGCGAGGGAGGGGCCGTGCCTGCCAGGCGCTCCAGCGTCCTGCGCGCTTCAGCCGCCGGCCCGGCCGGCCCGCTGCGCCCCGTCAGCAGCCGCCAGGTCACGCCCAGCAGCCGCAGCCCCAGCAGCCCGAAGCCCAGCGGCAGCACGGAGACCAGCACCCAGCGCTGGATGGGCAGGTCGTCCGCCTCCACGCCCAGGGTGTGAATGACGACCAGGTAGTTCACGCTGCCGTACAGCATGATGGCGGCGTAGAGCAGGCTCAGCAGGCTCGCCGCGATGACGGCGATGCGGTAGCCGCGCGGGCCGAGCTGCTTGACCAGCACGTCCACCCCGATGTGGGCATTGACGCGCACCCCATAGGAGATGCCCAGCAGCACCATCCACCCGAACAGGTAGGTGCTGGCTTCCAGGGCCCAGGTGAGGCCCGAGTTGAAGCCGTAGCGCAGCACCACCTGCAGGAAGGTGAGGAGGGTCATCGCGGCCAGGATCACCGCGAGGAGCCCCTCCTCCAGCCGTCCGAACAGGATGTAGGCTTTGCGCACGGCTCCGCTCCGGGCAGACAAGGGTTGGGCGTGGCGCTAGTTGTTGGAGGCCAGCGCCGCGTCGATGAGATCCTTGCCGATTTCCTCCTCGAACTGCTTGTACACCGGCGTCATGGCGGCGCGCCAGGCGGCCTGCTGCTGCTTGCTGAGCTGGATGATCTCGCTGCGTCCGGCCTCCACGATGCGCTTGCGGTCCCGCTCGTTGATGCTGTCGGCGAGCTTGTTCACCTCCGCGGAGACCTCGTCCATGGTCTGCTCCAGCACGGTGCGTACGTCAGCGGGCAGGCTCGTCCAGAACTTGGTGTTGGTCACGACGATGTAGTCGACCACGCCGTGGTTGGTCACGGTGATGTACTTCTGCACCTCGTGGAACTTCTGCGAATAGATGTTGGACCAGGTGTTCTCCTGCCCATCGACCACGCCGGTCTGCAGCGCCTGGTACACCTCGGAGAAGGCCATCTTCTGCGGATTGGCCTTGAGCGCTTTGAACTGGGCCTCCAGCACGTTGGACTGCTGGATGCGGAACTTGAGCCCCGCCGCATCCTCCGGCTTCACGAGGAGCTTATTGGCGGAGAGCTGCTTCATGCCGTTGTGCCAGTAGCCCAGCCCGATGTAGCCCTTGGATTCCAGGGAGCGCAGCAGTCCGCGCCCAATGGGCGTCTTCTGGAAGCGGTCCACGGCCTGGATATCGTCGAACAGGAACGGCAGATCGAAGACCTGCAGCTTCTTGGTGAACTTGTCGAACTTGGACAGGGAGGTGGCGAGCAACTGCACGTCGCCCAGCAGCAGCGCTTCCATCTCCTTGGCATCGCCGAAGAGCTGGGAGTTGGGATACACCTCCACAACCACCCGGCCGGGCAGGCGCTCTTCCGCCAGCTTCTTGAACAGCAGGGCGCCCTGCCCCTTGGGCGTGTTCTCCGCCACCACGTGGCTGAATTTGATCTTGATGGGCTGCTGCGCCTGCACCAGGGAGCCCGCGGCCAGCAGGCAGAGCCCTATGAGAATCGCGACGACGGGACGCATGGGGAGACTCCATTGAAGACGGTGCGCAATTACTCTCCAACCGTTCCGGACGTCCGGAACGCGTAATGAGCGAATTCTGCCGCAGGCGATGCACCGTAACATTGACGAGAAGCAAGTTCTCCGCTCCGTGCGCCCGCTCGCCGGCAAGGGCCTCCGCCCGGTCGGGCAGCAGCGGTGGCGCTTGTCTGCGGCAGGCCCCGGGGCCGTGCCCCCGGGGCCGTGCGCGAGAGTCCCGCTTCGGGCCGCTCTGTGGTACACCAGCCGCAGGTCTGCGCCGGCGGCCGGCCGCCGTCCCAGCCCTGCGGCACCGAGCGGCAATCCCCAATCCCGAGGAGCTCCCACATGGCAATCCCCGCAGAATCCGGCGTGAGCAATCGCCCGGAAAGCGACAATTCGGCCTGGCTGGCCCAGGTGCAAGAAGCCGTGCTGGAGCCCACGCTGCCCATCTGCGATCCGCACCACCACCTGTGGGACGTCGAGGCGCACCGCTATCTGCTGCCGGACCTGCTGGCGGACCTCACCAGCGGCCACGACGTGCGCTCCTCGGTCTTCATCGAGTGCACGGCGATGTACCGGGCCACGGGCCCGGCAGAGCTGCGCTCCCTCGGCGAAACGGAATTCGTGAACGGGGCGGCCGCCATGAGCGCCTCGGGCCGCTACGGGCCGGTGCGCGCCTGCGCGGGGATCGTCGGCTTCGCGGACCTGTCGCTGGGGGCGCGGGTGGAGCCGGTGCTGCACACCCACCTCGCGGTGAGCGGGGGGCGCTTCCGCGGCATCCGTCACATCAGCGCCTACGACCCCAGCGGGGCCATCCGCCGCAGCCACACCAACCCGACCCCCGGCCTGCTGGCCGAGCCGCGCTTCCGCGAAGGCTTCGCCTGCCTGGGCAAGCTGGGGCTGAGCTTCGACGCCTGGCTGTACCACCCACAGCTTCCCCAACTGACGGCGCTGGCGCGGGCCTTCCCCGAGCAGCCGATCGTGCTGAACCACGTGGGCGGGCCGCTGGGCATCGGCCCCTACGCGGGCAAGCGCGCCGAGGTGTTCCCGGTCTGGCAAAAGGCCATCCGCGAGGTGGCCACCTGCCCCAACGTGCTGGTGAAGCTGGGCGGCCTGGGCATGAAGATCATCGGCTACGACCTGTACAAGCGTCCACGCCCGCCGGGCTCGCAAGAACTGGCGGAGCTGTGGCGGCCCTACATCGAGACGTGCATCGAGGCGTTCTCGCCGCAGCGCTGCATGTTCGAGAGCAACTTCCCCGTGGACAAGGTCTCCGGCAGCTACCGGGTGTACTGGAACACCTTCAAGCGCCTGGCCGCGGGCGCTTCCGCGGCGGAAAAGGCCGCGCTCTTCCACAATACGGCCGCGCGCTTCTATCGGCTGGGCTGACGGTCAGCCGGATCGGGGGCGGACGTGCGCCGGGAAGAGCGTCGTCCAGCCGGTCGGGGCGGGCACCTGCAGAGGCTGGCCGGCGGCCGGGACGCACCGTCCGCACCGGATTGCGCTGCCGTCCCGAAGCGGTCAGCGCGGGCGTTGCGCCGCCGGACGGCGCTCAAAACTGGTCGCGCAGGAAGTCCCTGAGGCGGCGTCCCAGCCCCGGGCGCGGCCCGGGCGTGGCGCCCTTTTGCGCCACCAGGTGATAGGCCTGCAGGACGTCCGCCTGGAACGACCAGGCCCCGCTCCACAGGTAGAGATGGAACGCGCGGAAGAGCGGCTCCCCGTATTGCCGGATCACCGCCTCGCGGCACTCGTCGAAGCGTTCGGCCCAGTGCTGCATGGTCAGGTGGTACGAGTGGCTCTCCTCGGTGACGCTCAGCAGCCGCATGCCGTTCACGATCAGTTCGCGCACCACGTCCTGCAGGCACATGTAGGTGTGCGTGCCGGAGTAGATGTAGTTGCGGATAAAATGGCTGACGTCCCACTTCATCTTGTCGGCGGAGGCGTCCAGGTAGAGCCGGCCATCGGGCTTGAGGCAGTCCCACACCCGCTGCGCGAAGCGGCGATAGGCGGGGATGTGCTCGATCACCCCCAGGATCGTGATCGCATCGTAGCGTTCCTTCGGGCGATGCTCGAGGAAGTCCTCCAGCAGCACCTGACCGGGCGCCTTCAGCTCGCGCAGCACCGCGCTGATGTGGTCATAGGACTTCGGGGCCAGGGTGAGGTGCGTGACCTCGACCCCGCGCGGCGCGCAGAAGCGCGACACGGCGCCCCAGCCTCCGCCGATATCCAGCAGGCGCATGCCGGGCTTGAGCTGGAGCGAGTCGAACATCGTCTGCAGCTTGCGCTCCGCGGCGTCTTCCAGCGGCTCGTCATCCCGCGCGAAGAGCCCGTGCGAGTACAGGTGATACCGGTCGTCTGTGAAATTGAGGAAGAAGTCGTCGTCGAAGTCGTAATGGAATTCAACGGCCGACCGGTTCACCCGGGTCGGATCGAGGAACAGCAGTTGGGACCAGAACTTGAGCCAGGGATGGAGCCGGAAGCGATCCTGGAAGTCTTGCCGCAGTTCGAAGAGGCTGAAGAGATCCCCTTCCAGGTCCAGGCGCCCGTTCACGTACGCCTCCGCGAAGGACAACTCGTCCACCACCTGGCGGACGGCCTTCGCATCGTTGAATTTCAACCGGAAGCGAGGGGGTTCAGCGCGGCTGGCAATTTCCCGTCCGTCGGCAAATTGCACCGCGAAGGGGACGGCAAGCCCGCGAATGAAGCTCTGAAGACGCCGCTGCGACCGGCTCAGGTCAGCTTGGACGGTTTGCATGACCGCTCCTTTTCCGCTGCATGCTTTGGCTGCGGCGATCGGCCCGCCATTCTCCATGGCGCCCATTCGCTTCGCCGCTCTCGATAGCCCTCTCCGAAGGACAGACTTCGCTTATCGGTAGCATGACTGCCCGGAGTGTCACAAGAAAGGACCTCCAGCGGGAACTGCCCGCAGCGGCGGTCAGGCCCAGGCACTGCACGCCTGCCGGTACGGGGCGTACGGGGGGGGCTGGCGCTCGTTCTAGCGCTCCGCCCTCGGCCGCCCCGCCGCACCGCCCAGGGCAGGGCCCACCGGGCCCGGCTCGCCGAGGCGGGGCTTCGTAACGCCTTCGGCTTCGTTTGGAAATTCCGCCGGGACGCCGGCCGGGGCCGCCCCCCTCGACGTTGCTCGGGACAGGCCCCGACCCCCGCCCAAGGCGGGGGAGACCAGCGGGCCAGGCACGCCCGGCCGCCGCACGGTGATCGGCGGCGCGCCGGGCCACCGCTCCGCCGCGCGCTCCCACCACTCGCCTTGCCCGGCCTGCTCCGCGCGGGCGTCGCGGGCGTCCTCCCGGCGGCCCTCGCCCTGCAAGCGGCGCAGCTCGGCCAGCAGGCGCGCCGCGTTGCGCTCGAGCATCGTCTCGTAGCGGGCCAGCC
>JBGOUY010000144.1:0-10698 GCA_041477795.1 bacterium | reverse complement strand
CGCCGCGCCGCTGATCCTGCTCGATGCGACCGAGGTGGACGGTCCGCGTCTGGCGGCGCTGCTGCGCGAGGGGCGCGCCTTCGCGCGCGGGGCGCTGCTGCTCGTGCGCGGACCGCACCTGCTCTATCCCGTGCGGCGGCTGGTGCAGCGCCTGGCCGAGGCCGGGCTGGACTGGCCGCTGGGCGTGCTGGTGCCGCAGGCAGACGGCGGCCTGCCGCCCCTCGGCGTGGCCGCGGAGATCGGCTCCCTGGCCGCCGACGGCCTGCTGGACGCCATCGTGGCGCCCACCAGCGACCCCGCCGCCCCCATCACGGAGTACTGCCGCACGCTGCTGCAGGCCGCGCGGCTGCGCACCTACAAGACCGAGTACATCTCCTGCCCCTCCTGCGGCCGCACCCTGTTCGACCTCGAGGAGACGACCGCGCGCATCAAGGCCCGCACGCGCCACCTGAAGGGCGTCCGGATCGGCATCATGGGCTGCATCGTCAACGGCCCGGGCGAGATGGCCGATGCGGACTTCGGCTACGTGGGCGGGGCGCCCGGTAAGGTCAATCTGTACAAGGGCCAGGAGTGCCTCGTGCGCGGCGTGCCCACCGCCCAGGCCGTCGAGCGGCTGGTCGCGCTGATCAAGGAGCACGGAGCGTGGGTGGAGCCGTAGCGCCCGGCCGCCGGCGCGCGCAGCGACGGAGCGGTGCGGTGGCCCCGGCGTGGCGATCCAGCGCAGCACAGGCACCCGCGCTGCTTGCAGCCAATGCCGCCTGGCCTGGCCCGGGGGGCCCGGCCGGGCGACTTCTTATACCCGCCATGTTGCTGACGTTGCTGCTGACGGTGCTACTAACGGCGCTGCTCACGGGCCTGCCATCCCGCGCGGGCGCGGGCGAGCCGGGCCGCTATGCCGCCATCGACCGTCACGCGCTGGCCGCGCCGCAGAACGCCGCGCGCTCCGTGGCCGCGCTGGTGGCCTACCTGGTGCGGCCCGCGCGCAGCGACGAGGAGAAGGCGCGGGCGCTCTTCCGCTGGATCGCCGAGCACATCGACTACGACGCGGAGCGCTTCTTCCGCGGGCAGGTGCGCAGCGCGGGCGTCACGCCGGAGCAGGTGCTGCACGCCGGCAAGGGCGTCTGCGACGGCTACGCCACGCTGTTCGAGGCCATGGCGCGCCAGGCGGGCCTGGAGGCGCGCAAGGTGAGCGGCCACGCGCGGGGCTTCGGCTACCGCGTGGGCCAGCCCCTGGCCGGCCCGGCCGACCACGCCTGGAACGCCGTGCGCCTGGGCGGGCGCTGGCATCTGCTGGACGCCACCTGGGCCGCGGGCTACCTGGACGCCGCCGACCGGCGCTTCCACCGGCACTTCGAGCCGTTCTTCTTCCTGCCCGATCCGGACGCCCTGCTCTACAGCCATCTGCCCGAGGATCCGCACTGGCAACTCAGCGCGCACCCCAGCGGGGCCGAGGCCTTCGTGCGGCGCGCCCTGCTCCGGCCAGCCTTCTTCCGGCTCGGGCTGGCGCTGGAGGACCATCCCGACGCGCGGATCGAAGCGGACGGCCGCGTCACCGTGCGCTTGCGCCTGCCCGGGGATGTGCGCCTCACGGCCGCGGTGCTGCAGGGCGAGCGCGAGCTGGGGCGCGACCTGACCCTGATCCCGCCGGGGACGGGCACGGTGGAGGCCGTGTTCCCCGCTCCGGGCGACTACGTGCTGCGCGTCTTCGCGCGCCAGGGCGCGGCGGAGGGGCGCTACGACTGGGCGCTGGACTATGCCGTGCAGGCGCGCGCCGGCACGGACTTCCGCTTCCCGCGCTATGGCGACGCCTTCTATCGCCTCGGCCTGGGCACCGAGAGCCACAGCGCCGGCACCATCGCCGCGCCGGACCGCCTCACGGTGCGGCTGCGCGTGCCCGCGGACGTGCTGCTGACGGCCCAGCTCGAGCAGGGCGAGCGCCCCGTGCCGGGTACGCCCGTGCTGGTGCAGCGCGAGCAGCCCGGCCAGGCGAGCGTGGACGTGCGCTTCCCCGCGCCCGGGCGCTATGCGCTGCGGCTGTTCGCCAAGCCCAGCAACGCCCCGGGGCCGCTCGCCTTCGCGCTGGACTATGCCGTGCAGGCCAGCGGCGCGGCCACTGGCGGCTTCCCCACCGCCTTCACGGACTTCACCACGCGCGGGGCAGTGCTGCACGAGCCGCTGCAGGGCGAGCTGGCGCTCGGCAGCCAGGTGCGCTTCCGCCTGCGCGTGCCCCGCGCGGAGCAGGTCGCGGTCGTCTCCGGCGGCCAGTGGTTTCCACTGGAGCGCAGCGGAGAGGAGTTCGCGGGGCTCGCCACCATCCAGGCGGGTGAGACCCAGGTCTTCGCCCAGTTCCCCGGCGCCAGCCAATACAGCGGCCTGCTGGGCTACCGTCTGCGTCGCTAGCGCGGCGCGGCGCTATGCGCGCTGTTGCCCGGGCGAGGCGGGGTTGCTGCCGTTGATGAGGGATTCCAGCACGGCATCGGCATCGGTGTCGCGGAAGTGCAGCACCTGCATCTCGGCGAAGCGCTCCTCCAGCCAGCCGCTCAGCAGCCCCACCTTCTGCATGTTGGGCACCACCTGCGAGAACAGGAGCTGGCGGAAGTCCTGCACCTCGTCGCTGTTGCGGAAGGTCTCGCGCACGGTCTCCGGATTGAGCCCCATGCGCTCGTAGGCCTCCGCGCTGACCAGGCGCCCGCGCATCAGCACGCAGGCCTCGTAGACGAATTCCTGGCGCTCGCGGCGCTCCTGCTCCGGCATCTCGTTGTAGTAGTCGCGCAGGGAGATCACCCCGAAGGCCACGTGGCGCGCCTCGTCCTGCAGCACGCGGCGGATCAGCGCCTGCAGCAGCGGCTCGCGCGTGCGGTGCAGCAGGCTCATGAACGCCGCGATGGCCAGCCCTTCCACCACGAGCTGCATCCCGAGGAACTTGAAGTCCCAGCGACTCTCGATGGTGATGGCCTGCATCAGGTTGAACAGGTTCTGCGTACAGGGATAGAGATTGTCCAGCTTCTCCTCCACGTAGCGGCTGAACACCTCCACGTGCCGCGCCTCGTCGAAGACCTGCGAGGCCGCGTAGAGCTTGGAGTCGATGTCCGGCACGGCCGTCACGAGCTGCGCGGCGGCCGTCAGCGCGCCCTGCTCGCCGTGGATGAAGTTGGAAATGAGGTTGCTGTTGTACTCCACGTTCAGCCGCCGCTGCTGCCGCTTGTCCAGGCGCTGGTACCAGTCCGCCTTGGCCCAGGCCGGGTCCAGCTCGAACAGGTCCGCCTCCAGGTCCACGTCGGTGTCCCAGGGCAGGTCGGCCGCGCTCCACTGTGCGCTCTTGGCCCGCTCGTAGAGCCGCCGCATCTGCGGATGGCCGATGGCGTAGTCCCAGGCGTAGGTGGTGGTCTCGGTGGAGTCGAAGACCTGATCGGCGCGCACGACGCCGCCCAGGCGCACCTGGCCGCCGCTGCGCTTGAGGATGGAGCCGATGTACGGATAGAGCGAGTCGACGTCGATGGCCATGCGCTTCCTCCCGCGGATCGCGCGCCCCCGTGCTGGGCGAGCCGCCGCAGCCGGGCAGGCGGGGCACGGCCGGTCGGGGGCACTCGGCCACTTTCCCATGGCCCGGGGGGCTTGGCAAACGCCGCGCGGGGGCGGACGGCGGGACATCGCCGATTTACGTCCCACATGCACTGGTGTATATTTTGTATTGACGAATGAGTACGATTTGGCTTAGACAGAAAGCAAGCTAGTCGACCTCGCCTTTTGGACGACTTCCAGGCGGGGGGCTCGAATTCTGCGGCTATCCGCGACGCCCGTAGGCGGGCACTTAAAGAGCCCTTCCATCGAAAGGTGGAAGGGCTTTTCTTATTTGAAGGGGCGCAGGGATGGAAAAGAGGATTGTCGTGATGATCGACGGGGGCCATCTGCGGGTCCTATCATCGAAGCTCGCCGGTAGGAACTACACCCCTACTTCATCGAAAGGTTTGCTTTGACTTGCCGGACGGCGCAAGAGGAGATCGTGCGCATCCTGTATTACGACTGTGCCCCATACAACGGAACTCAGACGCTCCCGGTGTCCGGTGAATCCAAGACGTTCAGCAGCAGCGGGGCCTGGCTCCAGCAACTGGCGGAGAGGCCGCTTTTCGCCGTTCGGATTGGACAGTTGAAATTCCGAGGATTTGCGCTCGATTCTGTGCCCACTCCCCCGAATCCACTATCGGACGCGAATTTCAGACCGGTGTTTCAACAAAAGGGCGTCGATATGCGGATCGGTCTGGATATCGCCACGTATAGCGCCGCCACCAGGATCGACCGGATCGCGCTCGTCGTCGGGGATACCGATCTGGTGCCGGCGATGAAACATGCGCGCCGCGCCGGCATCCAAGTCGTCCTCGTGCAAGTTGCGGCCTACCACATCGCGCCGGAGCTCAAACGACACGCGGATTTCGTTCGTTCGGTACCCCTGCCGTAAACGGGCTCGGGGCGGCGCAATCTCGATCCACTCAGAACCGCGCCGGCCTTCCGAAGTGTCCGCCTTTGCCTTCGGTCGGCGCATCCGCTACAACGGCCTGTGCCCGCGCCGGCGCTGCGCCGGCCCGGCCGCGCTCCCGATCGTCCGGCCACACCGCCCGAGGACCCCCAGCCCGCCATGGCCACTGCCCGCAAGCCCGCCGCCGGCGCCTCCATCGTCGCCGCTGCCGTCCGGGCGTCGCTGGAGCACTCGTCCTGGATCCGCCGCATGTTCGAGGAAGGCACCCGGCTCAAGGCGGAGCACGGCGCGCAGAACGTGTTCGACTTCTCGCTGGGCAACCCGATCCTGGAGCCCCCGCCCCAGGTGCGCGCGGCGCTGCGCGGCCTGCTGGACGACCCGGCGCCGGGCCGGCACCGCTACATCCCCAACGCCGGCCTGCCCGAGGTGCGCGCGTACATTGCCCGCCAGCTCGCGCAGGCCACCGCGCTGCCCTACGAGGGCGGGCACGTCGTGCTCACCTGCGGCGCGGCGGGCGCGGTCAACATCGCGCTCAAGGCCCTGCTCAACCCCGGCGACGAGGTGGCCACCTTCTCGCCGTACTTCGTGGAGTACGACTTCTACGTGGCCAACCACGGCGGCCGGCTGGTGCGCGCGGAGACGGACGCGGACTTCCAGATCGACCTGGCCGCGCTGGAACGCGTGGTGACGGAGCGCACGCGCGCGCTGCTCATCAACTCGCCCAACAATCCCACGGGCGTGATCTATCCGGAGGCGAGCCTGCGCCGCCTGGCGGACTTCCTCACGGCGGCGGGCCGGCGCTTCGGGCGGCCGATCTTCCTGCTGGCCGACGAGCCCTACCGCAACCTGGTCTTCGACGGGAACCGGGTGCCCTGGCTGCCCCCGCTCTACGAGCACACGCTGATCCTGACCTCGTATTCCAAGGACCTCGGCCTGGCGGGCGAGCGCATCGGCTACCTCGCCGTGAGCCCCCGCGCGGCCGAGGCCGGGCCGCTGCTGGATGCGCTGGTGCTGGCCAACCGCGTGCTGGGCTTCGTCAACGCCCCCGCGCTGATCCAGCGCGTGCTGCCCCTGGTCGGCGCTGCCCGCGTGGACGTGGCCTACTACCAGCGCATGCGCGACCGCCTGCTCGCCCCCCTGCGCGAGATGGGCTACGAGGTCGTCACGCCCGGCGGCGCCTTCTACCTCTTCCCCAAGTCCCCCATCCCCGACGACGTGGCCTTCGTGCGCGCGGCCCAGGCCGAACGCCTGCTGCTCGTGCCCGGCAGCGGCTTCGGCCGCGCGGGCCACTTCCGCATCTCCCTGGCCGTCAGCGAGGACGTCATCGACCGCTCCCTGCCCGTCTTCCAGCGCGTGCTGAAGCAGGTGCGCGGGTAGCTGCCGCCCTGGCGGGCTGCCGTGCATGGGACCGCAAGCGGCGGCGGGACATCGGCGCGCTAATCGCGTATCGTTTGTGACGAGGCTCGCTTGGGATTGCAACGATCCGCCAGCCCAGCCTGTCTTGCCTGCACTGAGGAGCGCCCCATGCAGCCGATCCAGCAGATCAAGGTCATCGTCGAGAAGCATCCAGACGGCTACGTGGCCTACCCGCTCGGCCTCAAAGGCGTTGTCGTGGGAGAGGGCGACAGCTACGAGGAGGCCCTCGCCGACGTCCGCTCCGCCATCCGCTTTCACGTGGAATCCTTCGGCCCCGAGGTCTTCGAGTCCGACTCGCCCGTGCTGGAGGCGTTCGTCGCCGAGACAGGCGTGGCGTTCTAGATGACGCGGTTCCCTGTCGATGCTCCCCAGGCGAGGGTGATCCGGGCGCTGGAGAAGCTCGGCTTCCGGCTGGTCCGGCGCGGGTCGCATCTATCGCTGAGCAGGGAGAACCCTGACGGATCGCGCACGCCCTTGACGCTTCCCGGGCATCCCCGCATCAAAGGCGCGACGCTGCGCACGATCTGCACCCAGGCCGGGATCGACCGCGACGACTTCCTGCAATCTTACGAGTCAAGCTGATCCAGCGCTGACGGCCACGGCCTCCAAACCGTGTGGGGGAACACGTCCCCCCACGCCCCCCGCAATCAGATAGTTCAGAATGTCTGGGCGACGATGGCGAGCCGCGCCGACGTGCAGCCGATGGGAGCGGGACCCGGCGAAGTCCTGACCCGCATCGGGTGCAGGGAACCTCGTTCCCTGCCGGGGGTGTGGGGGCAGCGCCCCCACGAATGCCTGATGGCTGTCCGTCATCCGCTGTAGTACACGCCGCCGTTCATGTGCACGGTCTGGCCGGTCATGAACTCGGTGCGGGCGCAGAGCAGGATCGCGTCGGCGACCTCCTCCGGCGTGCCCTGGCGGCCGAGGGGCACCAGCTTCTGGCGCGCGGCGTTGTCCCGCTTTTCGCCCGTGTGCACGAGCATGGGCGCCACCACGTTGACCGTGATGCCCTCCTTGACCAGGCGCGAGGCGAAGGCGCGCGAGAGGCCCTCCACGCCGGCCTTGGCGGCCGAGTAGTGGATGCCCATGATGCCCCCCGTCCGCGCGGCGCCGGAGGACACGTTGACGATGCGGCCCCAGCGCTGCTGGCGCATGTGGGGCAGCACGGCGCGCGTGACGAGGAACACCGAGGTCAGGTTCGTCGCGATCACGGCGTCCCAATCGGCCTCGGTGATCGAGTCCAGCTCCTGGAACTTGGCCCAGCCCGCGTTGTTGATGAGCACGTCCACCGGCCCCAGCTTCTGCTGCACGGTGGCCACTAGGGCGCTCGCCTGGTCGGCCTGGGACACGTCCGCCTGCACCACCAGCGCGCGGCGCCCCAGCGCGGCCACCGCGGCGCGGGTCTGCTCGGCCCCGGCGGCGTCCTGGTGATAGCCCAGGGCCACGTCCGCACCGGCGCGGGCCAGCCCCAGGGCCGTGGCGCGGCCAATGCCGATGCTGGCCCCGGTGACGAGGGCCACTTTGCCGTGGAACGGCTGGCCGCTGAACGCGGGGCCGCCGGCCAGCTGGCCGGCGGAGGCGGAATGCGTGTCGCTCATGGTGCGGCTCCAAGCCAGGGGAAAGCGGAAGCGGGCCGGTACGCTCGATCCTTGGGCGAATGGCCCCCTCAGCGGTAGTACAGACCGCCGTTGAGGTGCAAGGTCTGGCCGGTCATGAACTCCGTGCCGGCGCAGAGCACGATGGCGTCCGCGCACTCCTCGCTCGTGCCGAGCCGGCCGAGCGGGATGCGCTTGGCACGCTCTTCGGGATTGCGCGTCATGCCGGTCTGGATCAGGGCGGGCGCCACCGCGTTCACCGTGACACCCTCCTTGACCAGCCGCGCGGCATAGGCGCGCGTCATGCCCTCCAGCGCGGCCTTGGAGGCGGTGTAGTGCGGGCCGACGCCGCCGCCCGTCTGCGCGGCGCCGGAGGTCACGTTGACGATGCGGCCCCAGCGCTGGGCGCGCATGTGGGGCAGCACGGCGCGCGTGACGAGCCAAGCCGAGGTGAGGTTCACCCGCAGCGTCGCGTCCCAGTCCTCCGGCGTGAGGTCGTCCAGCTCGCGGTGATGGGCCTGGCCGGCGTTGTTGACCAGCACGTCCACCGGGCCCAGCGCGCTCTCCACCGCGGCGACGAGGGCCGTCACCTGGGCGCTGATGGAGACATCCGCCTGCACCACGGCCACGCGGCCGCCCAGGGCTGCTACCTGCGCGCGCACCGCTTCGGCGCCGGCGGCGTCCGCGCGGTAGTTGATGGCCAGCGCCGCCCCGTGCCGGGCCAGCGCCAGCGCCGTGGCGGCGCCGATGCCGCGGCTGGCTCCGGTGACCAGCGCGACGCGGCCGGTGAAGGAGAGCATGGGCAGGTCGTTTCGTTCGTGACGCGGTGCCTGGATGCTCTGCGCTGCGGCGGGGGGCCTCCCCCCAACCCCCTCCAATAGAGGGGGCTTACCGCTCGCCTCCCGGCGCGGAGGCTGCTGCGGCCAGGGCGGCCCATCCAGAGTCCGGTTCCTATCCTCTCTGCGCCCTTTGCGCCTTGGCGCCTTTGCGCGAGACAGTCGTTTCCGCAGACCGGCGCCCTTACTCCCCCAGCCGCAGCACGGCCCGCGGGGCCTCCCCCAACCCCCTCCAATGGAGGGGGCTCAGGTTGCCGCGCCGGAAGCTGGAACGACGGATTGCAGAGCCTCCCGGATCGCCGCGACCACCATTTCGATTCGATTCTCGACATCATCATTTGCGATCCGGAGCATACGGAACCCGCTCCCTCGCAGCACCGCGTCCCGCTCCGCATCGCGCTCGGATTGCCGCTCGTGGACTGGCCCGTCCACCTCGACGATGAGTCTGGCTTCCAGGCAGCAGAAATCGACGATGAAGCGATCGACGACTTGCTGACGCCGGAAGCGGACCCCCAATGCCTGCTTGCGGAGCCGCTTCCATAGCAGTTCCTCGGCGGCCGTCGGCTTGCTTCGCATCCGTCGAGCCTCGGGCGCAAGCTTGTGCCACAGTCCATCGCCTGCCGTCTGCCAGCGACGCCTGCCACCCATGGGGTCTGTACGATCGGTCATTGGAAAATCCGCGGCTCTTTCACGCCAGAGCTTTCCCCCCGCCTTGGGCGGGGGACCAGGGGGGCGGCGCCCTTACTCCCCCAGCCGCAGCACGGCCATGAAGGCCTCCTGGGGCACCTCCACCGTGCCGACCTGCTTCATGCGCTTCTTGCCCTCCTTCTGCTTCTCCAGCAGCTTGCGCTTGCGCGAGATGTCGCCGCCGTAGCACTTGGCGGTGACGTTCTTGCGCAACGCGGTGATGGTCTCGCGGGCGACGATCTTGTTGCCGATGGCGGCCTGGATGGCCACCTCGAACATCTGGCGGGGGATGTGCTTGCGCAGCTTGGCGACCAGCTCGCGGCCGCGCAGGGGAGCCTTCTCGCGCGGGACGATCATCGAGAGCGCGTCCACCGGCTCGCCGTTGAGCAGCAGGTCCAGCTTGACCAGGTCGCCCCGGCGGAAGCCGCTGGACTCGTAGTCGAAGGAGCCGTAGCCCTTGGTGGCGGACTTCAGCTTGTCGTAGAAGTCCACGATGATCTCGTTGAGCGGGAACTCGTACTCCAGTATGACGCGCCGCCCGCCCGGGTACTGCATGCCCGTCTGCACGCCGCGGCGCTCCTGGGCGATCTGCATGATGCCGCCGATGTACTCCTGCGGCACGAACACGGTGCCCTTGATGTAGGGCTCGGCGATGTAGTCGACGCGGGTGGGGTCGGGCAGCTTGTTGGGATTGTCCACCAGCAGCACCTGGCCGTTCTTCAGGTGCACCTCGTAGATCACGGTGGGCGCGGTGGTGATCAGGTCGATGCCCATCTCGCGCTCCAGGCGCTCCTGCACGATCTCCATGTGCAGCAGGCCGAGGAACTTGCAGCGGAAGCCGTAGCCCAGCGCGGTGGAGGTCTCCGGCTCGAACTGCAGCGCGGCGTCGTTGAGCGCCAGCTTTTCCAGCGCGTCCTTGAGGTGCTCGAACTCCTCCCCGCTGCCCGGGTAGAGCCCGCTGAAGACCATGGGCTTCATCTTGGTGTAGCCGGGCAGGGGCTCGGTCGAGGGCCGGTCGCGGTGCGTCACCGTATCGCCCACGCGGGCCTGCTGGATCTCCTTGATCGCCGCGGAGAGGAAGCCCACCTCGCCGGCCGACAGGCTGTCCACCTCGCGCTTGGCGGGCGTGAACTTGCCGACCGTGGCCACCTCGAAGTCGTAGCCGGTCGCCATGAAGTGGATCGAATCGCCCACGCGCACCGTGCCGTTGAAGATGCGCACGTTGACCATCACGCCCAGGTAGCTGTCGAACCACGCGTCGTACACCAGCGCCTGCAGGAGCGCCTTCGGATCGCCGCTGGGCGGCGGGATGCGCCGCACGATCTGCTCCAGGATCTCCGGGATGCCGATGCCGAGCTTGGCGCTGGCGCGCACGGCATCGTGGGCGTCCAGGCCGATCACCTGCTCGATCTCCTCCATCACGCGGTCCGGCTCGGCGCTGGGCAGGTCGATCTTGTTCAGCACCGGCACGATCTCCAGATCCTGGTCCAGCGCCATGTACACGTTGGCCAGCGTCTGCGCCTCCACGCCCTGGGAGGCGTCCACGACCAGCAGGGCGCCCTCGCAGGCGGCCAGCGAGCGCGAGACCTCGTAGCCGAAGTCGACGTGGCCGGGCGTGTCGATCAGGTTGAGCTCGTAGGTTTCCCCGTCGCTGGCGCGGTACCCGAGGCGGACGTGCTGGGCCTTGATG
>JBGOUY010000073.1:0-15895 GCA_041477795.1 bacterium | reverse complement strand
GGCTGCGGCCAATCGGCGCTCCAAGCCGCAAGCGGTTCGAGCCGGGGAATCGAACTCCTGATTCCGACATTGCCAGCGGCGGGGTCTGTAGCCTGCGATACGTCAGGAGGGTAGACTGTAACGGTGGGGTGGCTGGCGAGTATCCGCCAATGATGCAGGCGTCAAGTACTCGCGCACGTGGAAAAATCTACAGCATGGGCAAACAGGCGTGGCAACCTATCATGCGGACAAGACGTCGTCGGCATCGCTGATTAGCTGGGAGTTGTTGCCTGCGACGATACATCAACATGACTTGGCATTGAAGGCTGAAACTGGAGATCGAGACCGTCGCCACAGTGGACCGCACTTCAGCTATTGCCTTTCTTCACTCTTATTGACCTCAAGCTACCTGGACGCGACAGTCAACGAGCACATCTGGATGAACGGCATGCTGCCAGCAATGGCCGTTTCCAGGCGCCTATCTGAATTCAGAACTGCCAACAAGCGCCGGCTTCCAAAGACGGAAGAGAAGTACGCCGTAATCTGCGGGTATCTACCCGATCAGGGCTCTAGTCGCTTTCAACGGATGGAATGCGTTCTTATCTTGCGAACATTATTTGCCCACTACACTCCGCAGGAAATTGTGACCGACTGGGAAAGCGGAGAACCACTCAACCTTCAGGTCGCGGAGCAGAAACTACAAGAATTCGCGAAGAACGTTCCTCGCAATCCGTTCACCAACGAAGACGAGGCATTCTTTCCCCACGCCTGTCTATCCGCGGCGCTGTGTTGGCGAGCTATCGAAAGCGCCGTGGAGTTCACGATTGGATTTCACCGCCACATCGGACAGATTGATGCGGCGCTGCACTTGTGCAAGCACTACGGACTTCTGGACGGGCCATTGGGTCCTCTCATCAATCGGGTTGCAGTCGAAACGGTGGCTGGTGGACAGTAGTTCAGGTCATTCGCAAGGTTGCACTCGGGCGAGTTCGACTGACGCGCAGGCCGCGAGAGATCGCGACATCCGTTTCTCCAAGTCTTCTCCATCCAGCGCTGAGTTGAAGTCGTTCCACGCGATTCTCCAAGAAAAAAGGGCGTCGCGGTTTCCCGTAACGCCCTGAAATTACATGGAGACGAGGAGGATCGAACTCCCGACCTCCGCATTGCGAACGCGGCGCTCTCCCAGCTGAGCTACGTCCCCAGGTGCGGATGGCGCGGCAAGGCGCCGCACCGTCCGCACCAAGTGTAGGGGCAAAGCGCCCGGCTTGGCAATCCCCTGGCGGGTCGTGCGCGGCTCAGGAATTGCGGGGGAAATAGCGGATCACCTCCACCGCTTCCAGGGTCACCAGGCCGCCGCAGCCGGACTCCTCCAGCAAGCGGTGCAGCGTCTTGAGGAAGGTCTCGATGTGCTCCTCGCTGTCCACGATCTCCACCAGGATGGGCAGGTCCTCCGACAGCCGCAGCACGCGCGCGGTGTGCAGCCGGCTCGAGGCGCCGTAGGCCGCCACGCCCCGCAGCACCGTCACGCCGGCGATGCCCTGGCCGTGCGCCGCGTGCAGGATCGCCTCGTGGAGCGGCTGGCCGTGCAGCTTGTCCAGCTCGCCGAGGAAGACGCGCAGGAGCTTGTTGCGCCCCTCCAGTCGCCGCGGTCCGTCGGGTTCGCTTGCCACCCGTGCCTCCTGCGCGGCTAGACCGCGCGCGCCAACGCCGCGCCCAGGTACGTCGCCACGATACACACGCCCACGTTGAGCAGCACGTTGCCCGCCGCCGGCCCCCACTGCTGCTCTTCCAGCAGGGCCACGGTCTCATAGGAGAACGTGGAGAAGGTCGTCAGCCCCCCACAAAAACCCGTCGTGATCAGCAGCCGCGCCTCCGGCGAAAACAGGTACCGCCCCGCGCTCAGCTCCAGCACCACCCCGATGATGAAGGAGCCCAGGACGTTCACCGCCAGCGTGCCGATCGGAAACAGCCAGCCCGTCACCGCATGCAGCCAGCCGGACATTCCATAGCGCAGCATGGCGCCGAGGGCGCCCCCCAGGGCGACGACTAGATAGTTCATGGCACCCGGCGGCCTGGGGACCTGCCACTCCTGCCGTCCCCGGCGATTTCTGGTAAACTAACCCCTTGCCCAGCAACGGCGGCACCGTCGCCCGACCGCGCCGCGGCGGCCGGAGAGGAGAGACGAGCCCGCGGCCGCAGGGGGATGCTGCGCGGTGCAGGTGCATCCTGAGGCCGCGTCCGTCGCAGGGCCGGGAAGGCGCATCGCACCGTGACTCGACCCGGAGGCTTCTTGCCCGCCCGCATCATCGAAACCGCCGATGCCTTCGCCCCCGCGCTCCCCGCGGAAGCCCGCGCCATCATAGCGGAGGAGTTGGACATCCTCAAGCGCCTGCGCGAGCACCTCACCGCGCACATCCCGCGCTGGCGCGACATCAATTACGACGAAGCGTTGCTGGAGTTGCGGGACGAGCTGGGCGAGGCGCAGGACGACGAGGTCGCCGCAATCGTGCACCAGATGGCCAACCTGGCCTCCCTTTCCAGTCACCAGGAGCAGGCGCGCACCGGCGAAGCGGTGCTGGACCTGGAGTCCCCCTACTTCGGCCACCTGCGCGTGAAGCAGGACGGCCGCGTGCGCGACATCCTGGTCGGCAACCGCACCCTGGCCAACAGCGACCTGCCCTACGCCATCGTCGACTGGCGCAACGCCCCCATCAGCAAGGTGTTCTACCTGTACCGCGAGGGCGACGAATATGAGGAGGAGTTCGGCGGCAAGGTGGTGCAAGGGCAGATCCTCGCTCACCGCAAGCTGATGATCCTGCGCGGGCGGCTGGTGCGCATCGATTGCCCAGCGGGGGTCTTCGCCATGGATGGCGGGCACTGGCGCGAGGTGCCGCGGGCCCGGCCTTCCATGGCCGGCGGGGCCGGCTCGGCGCTGCGCCCCGGCTCGCTGCAGCGCGTGGACGGCGGGAGCCTGCTGGGGGTGGCCCACGACGACATCCAGCGCACCGACAAGCGCCTCTCCGCCATCACCGGGCTGATCGACCCGGCCCAGTTCGAGCTGATCACGCGCCCGGAATCGGGCGTGGTCATCATCGACGGCGGCGCGGGCTCCGGCAAGACCACCATCGGGCTGCACCGCATCGCCTACCTGGCCTACCGCGACCCCGCACGCTTCGAGCCGCAGCACCTGCTGGCGGTGGTGTTCGGCCGGGCGCTGGCGGCCTACATCGCCAAGCTGCTGCCGGCCCTGGGCGTGCCGGGCGTGCGCATCGAGGTGTTCGAGGAGCTGCTGGCCGACCTGCGCCAGCGCCACTTCCCCACGCTGGTGACGGCCTACGACGACACCACGCCGGCCAGCGTGGTGCGCTTCAAGCAGCATCCCGCCGCCCTGCGCTACCTGGAGCAGTGCAGCGCCGGGCGCAGCGAGGCCGCCGGGGCCGCGCTGGTTGACGCCGTCGCGGGGACGCCCGCGGCCGAACGCGTGGCCCGCGCCTGGGCCGCCTGGGGCGGCCTGCCGCTGGCGCAGCGCCTGCACCAGGTGGCCGACTGGGTGCGCGGCAAGGCCGTGGCGCCCGGCCTGGGGGCGTTCGGGGACGACTGGCTGGGGCGCCAGCGCCTGGTCAATCACCTGCTGGAGCACCACGCCGAGCTGGAGCAGCCCTACCTGCTGGCGCAGAGCGTGTGGGAGGAAGCGTTCCTGGACCTCAAGCGGCTCCGGGAGGCCATGGAGCGCCTCGCGCCGGGCGCCTTCAGCCCCGGCCAGCTCGAGGAGGTGCGCAACTGGGCCTTCCGCACCTATGCCGGGCTGGAGGACTACCGCGCCTGGCAGTCCCAGCGCCACGAGCCCGCGGAGGAAGAAGAAGAAGGCGAGGCCCCCGCCGCCGACGGCAAGAACGAGCCCGTGCCCGTGGCGCGGGTGGACCGCGAGGACGACACGCTGCTGCTGCTGCTGCACCTGCGCATGGTGGGGCCGCTGCGCAGCCGGCGCAAGCGCCCCCTGCGCTTCCAGCACATCCTGGTGGACGAGGCACAGGACTTCAGCCCGCTGGATCTGCAGGTGCTGATCTCCCTGGCCGCCGAGCCGCTCTCGGTGACGCTGGCCGGGGATACGGACCAGCGCATGGTGATCCACAACGCTGCGACGCGCTGGGAGGACGTCGTCGCGCACCTGGGCCTGAAGAGCACGGCGATTGCGCCGCTCCACGTGGGCTATCGCTCCACGGGGCACATCATGGAGTTCGCCAAGGCCGTGCTGGGGCCGCTGGCCACGGAGCGGCAGTGGATTGCCACCCGCCCCGGCGTGCCGGTGGAGCTGCTGCGCTTCACCGATACGGGGCAGGCGGTGGCGGTGCTCTCCGAGGAGCTGCTGAACCTGATGCGGCGCGAGGCCAGCGCCAGCGTGGCGCTGATCGCGCGCTACCCGGCCCAGGCGGACCTGTACCACGACGGCCTCAAGCGCGCCGACCTGCCCGGCCTGCGCCGCGTGGCCGAGCAGGACTTCAGCTTCGCTCCCGGCATCGAGGTCACCGACGTGACGCAGGTGAAGGGGCTGGAATTCGATTACGTGATCCTGCTGGACGTGGACCAGCACACCTATCCGGACGACGCGGCCTCGCGCTACCTGCTGCACATCGCGGCCACGCGCGCGGCGCACCAGCTCCTGTTGGTGGCCTGCCGCACGCCCTCGCCGCTGCTGCCGGGCCAGCTTCCCATCCACCTCCTCTAGGGGCCGGCGGGCGGCAACGCCCAGGCGGCCCGGCACCCATGGCCGAGCAACTGCACTTCGAGGACTTCCGCGTCGGGACGGTCTACGAGAGCCCGCCCCGCACGCTGAGCGAGGAGGACTTCCTGGCCTTCCAGGCGCTCACGGGGGACGACCATCCGATCCACTACGACCGCGACTACTGCCGCCGGCACGGGCACCCGGAACGGCTCGCGCACGGCCTGCTGCTGATGGCCCATACGGCGCTGGGCGCCTCCAGCCTGGCGCCGCGGGTGCACGCGAGCATGGTGGCGTTCCTGGAGCAGTCGGCGCGCTTCCTCAAGCCGGTCTACCTGGGGGACACGCTGCACCCGCGCCTGATCGTGGCCGAGCTCAAGCCGCAGCGCAGCACGGGCGTGGTGACGCTGCGCGTGGAGCTGACCAACCAGCGCGGCGAAACCGTGCTGGAGGGCCGCCACGTGTACCTGCTGCGGCGGCGCTCCGCCCAGCCGTGAGCGGAGCCGCGGCATCGGCGCTGCGGGACCGTCCCGGTAGGGGCGCAGCATGCTGGCCCCTACGAGCCCTCCGTCTTGGGCGTTGCCGGGGCCGCCGCCTGCGCGGCCTCCAGCGCGGCGGTGCGCGCCATGAGGGACTGGATGCGCGTGGCCATGCGACCGGGCTGTTCCACGATGCCCTCCATCAGCAGGCAGGAATCGAAGATCTGCTCCACCAGCTCGGTCAGCGCCGGGTGCTGCGCATTGGCCGCGCGCAGCCGGGCCATGTCCCGGATCAGCGCATGGGCGGCGTTGATCTCCAGCACCTTGGGCATGCTCTTGAAGTCCTGGCTGAGCATGCGCATCATCTTCTGCAGGTTGCCCGGGATGCCGTCCGCCGAGACCAGCACGGCGGGGCTGTCCACCAGGCGCTTGGAGGCGCGCACGTCGCTCACCTGCGCGCCCAGCTTCTCCTTGAACAGCGCCAGCAGGCCCTCCAATCCCTCACCGCTCAGCGCCTCGCCGGCCTCCGCGGCGGGGGCGTCCTCCAGCGCGGCCAGCTCCGCCTGGTCGATGGAGGCGAGCGGCTTGCCCTGGTATTCGTGCAGCGCGGTCATGGCGAAGTCGTCCACCTGGTCGAACAGGTAGAGCACCTCCAGCCGCTGCTTGCGGAAGAACTCCAGGTGCGGGTCGCGCTCGATGGCTTCCCGCGAGAGGCCGGAGAAGTAGTAGATCTCCTTCTGCCCGGGCTTCATGCGGCCCACGTAGTCCTTCAGCGTGATCAGCTCGTCGCCATCCTTGCAGGCCGAGGAGTTGAAGCGCGCCAGCTCGATCAGGCGCTCGCGATTGGCCGCGTCGCCGGCGAGGCCCTCCTTGAGCACCTTGCCGTACTGCAACCAGAACGCGCGGTAGGTCGCCGGCTCCTTGTCGGCCAGCGTGCCCAGCTCCCGCAGCACGCGGCCCGTCAGGCTGGCGCGCAGCCGCCCCAGCAGCGGATTGTTCTGCACCGTCTCGCGCGCGACGTTGAGCGGCAGGTCCTGCGTGTCCACCACGCCGCGCAGGAAGCGCAGGTAGAGCGGCAGCAGCTCCTGGCTGTCGCTCTGGATCAGCACCTTGTTGGCGTACAGCTCCAGCCCGAAGCCCTTCGGGCTGTAGAGCACTTCGGTGGCGAGGTGCGGCGGCACGTAGAGCAGCGCCTGGTATTGCACGGGCGCATCGAAGGACAGGTGCATGTGCGCCAGCGGCGCCTCGGTGCCGTGGGAGAGGAACTTGTAGAACTCCGTGTACTGCTCGGGCTTCACTTCGCCGCGCGGCTGCGTCCAGATCGCCGCCTGCACGTTGAGGCGGCGCCCGTCCAGGCGGATCGGATGCGGCACGAAGTTGGAGTAGCGCTGCACGATGCCTTCCACGCGCTGGGCGCGGCAGAACTCCTCCGCCTCGTCCTTGAGCTCGACGAGGAGGGTGGTGCCGCGGCGCTTGCGCTCGCCGGGCAACACGGTGTACTCGCCCCGGCCCTCGGAAATCCAGCGCACGGGCTCGGCCGCCGGGTCGGCCGCGCAGGAATCGACCACCACGCGCTTGGCCACCATGAACACCGAGTAGAAGCCCACGCCGAACTGGCCGATCAGGTCCAGGCGCTGGCCGGGATCCGCGGCGGAGAGCTGCTTGACGAACTCCAGCGTGCCCGAGCGGGCGATGGTGCCCAGGTGGCCGATCGCCTCCTCGCGCGTCATGCCGATGCCCGTGTCGCTCACGCGCAGCGTTTTGGCGGCGGCGTCCAGCTCCAGCGTGATCTCCAGCTCCGCGTCCTTGTCGCGCAACTCCGGCGCGGTCAGCAGGTGGAACTTGAGGCGGTTGATCGCGTCGGAGGCGTTGGAGATCAGCTCGCGCAGGAAGATCTCCCGCTCCGAATAGAGGGAATGGATGAGGATGTGCAGCAGCTGCTGCATCTCGGTCTGAAAGGCGAACACTTCGCCGGCGGCCGGGGCTGCCGCGGCCGGAGCACTGCGATTGGCCATCTGGGTCCGCTGGGGCGTGGGATGGGCTGCTTGGGCCGCCGCCTGCCGCTGCAAGCTCCGCAGGGGCAGCCGGAGGACTGAAAAATCCATCATGAATTCATTGACTTGGATTGTAGATGGGCCGCGCCGCACGGTCAACCCCCGCGGCCCCGTGGCGGGGCCGTGGCATTTGGAATTGCGACCCCATCTGGTATACCCTGGACGCAAATCGGCACAGATCGGACACGTTTCCGTCCGCTGCCGCAGCGCCTCCGTCGTGCGTGCCAACCCCAGCCAGCCCAGCGCGGAATGAACGGCCCACCCAGCTCCTCCGATCCGCGCGTCCAAGCTGGGCGGCACCCGGCCGGCGTGCAGAAGGAGGTGTTCCTGGAGTTCCTGGCGCGCAAGCACCTCAAGCTGACCCGCCAGCGCCAGGCGGTGGTGGACCTGATCTTCAGCGACAGCGGGCACTTCGAGGCCGAGGCGCTGGTGGAGCGGCTGAAGAACGGGCACACGCGCGTCTCGCGCGCCACGGTCTATCGCACGCTGGAGCTGCTGCGCGAGTGCCAGCTGGTCGAGAAGCTGGACTTCGGCACGCCGCGCTCGTTCTACGAGCACGTGCCGCCGGGCGAGCACCACGACCACCTCATCTGCACCCGCTGCGGCAACGTGATCGAGTTTCACAACGAGCGCCTGGAGGCGCTGCAGAGTGAAATCTGCGGCAATTTCGGCTTCCAGGAATCCTACCATTCCCTGCGCATCTTCGGCCTGTGCAGCAAGTGCGCGCAGGCGAGCGGCTGAGACTCACCTTTCCGCGCAGCGCCATTCCGCGCCCACGGCCCGCCATCCCGCGAGGCTGGCCGGCTGGGCGCGCCGTGCTAGGATGACGGGAGCGGCCCCGTTGCAGCTCCCAGCGCCGGCCCCGCAGCGTGCGGGCGCTGGCGCACCCTCCTGCGTCATCCATGTTCGCCATGCGCCCGTCGTTCCGCCTCCCCCGCACGCTCGCCCTCGCCTCCCTCTGCGCCCTGGCGCTGGGTCTCGCGCGGGCGGCACCGCCTCCGGGCGAGCCCCCCACCGCCGCGCCTACCACCCTGCCATCGGCCGAGAGCGCGGCGGTGATCCTGATGTACCACCGCTTCGGGGAGGACGAATATCCCTCCACCAGCATCCGCATGGAGCAGTTCCGGGCACACCTGCGCGAGCTGGTGCGACCGCCCTACCACGTGCGGCCCGTGCCGGAGATCCTGGACGCCCTGCGCAACGGGCGGCCGCTGCCGGCGCGGACGGTGGGCATCACCGTCGACGACGCCTACCGCAGCATCTACACGCGGGCTTGGCCGCTGCTGCAGGCGGCCGGATTTCCCTTCACGATCTTCGTGGCGACGGAGGGGGTGGATCGCGGCTACTCGGACCTGATGAGCTGGGTGCAGCTGCGCGAGCTGGTCGCCTCGGGCCTGGTGACGCTGGGCAATCACTCGGTGAGCCACCCGCACCTGGTCGACGCGGGGCGCGCCCGGGAGCACGAGGAGCTGCAGCGCGCGAGCGCGCGCATCGAGGCGGAAACGGGCCGCGCGCCCACGCTGCTGGCCTATCCCTACGGCGAGTTCAGCACGAACGTGCGCGCGGTGGCCGAGGAGCTGGGGTTCGCCGCGGCCTTCGGGCAGCACTCCGGCGTGCTCGGCGCGGGGATGGACTGGCTGACCCTGCCGCGCTTCGCCCTCAACGAGCACTATGGAACCCTGGAGCGCTTCCGGCTGGCGGTCAATGCGCTGCCGCTGCCCGTGCGGGACGTGATCCCGCCCGACATGCTGATCACCACGCAGAACAATCCGCCCCTGTTCGGATTCACCGTGGCGCCGGAGGCGGGGGGGCTGGAGCGGCTGGCCTGCTACGTGGCGGGGCAGGGCCGGCTGGCGCTGCGCCCGGTGGGCGCGCGGCGCGTGGAGGGCCGTCCCGCAGCGCCGCTGCCGCCCGGCCGGACGCGCATCAACTGCACGCTGCCGGGGCCGGAGGGGCGCTGGCGCTGGTTCGGCGTGCAGTTCTACCGCCCCGGCTCCTGAGCGATCAGCGCCGGGCTGCCCAGCAAGCCGGTGGCGGCCGCGGCGGACTCCGTCCCGTCGCCGCCCAGCGCGGTGCGGTCGAGCGGTTGCAGGCCGTTGATGCGGATCAGCGAGCGCAACTGCACCGTGTACACCTCGCGCTGCTCGGAATAGTGGCTCACCGCGCTCGCCAGCACGAGCCCGCTCAGGCGCTTGCCGGCGCGACGCAGCGCCGCCCGGCGCTCGCGGAATTCCCGGTACGCCCAGTGCGTGTTGAGGGTCAGCATGTACGCGCGCACGCTTTCCTCCAGGGTCGCGAAGGCGCGCACGCGGTGCCGCGCATCGTCGTCGCGGGCCTGCGGCACGAGGCCGGCTGTCTCCTCGGACCAGGTCCACATGCCGAAGAGGGCGTTGCCTTCGCGCACGAAGCGCGACGTGCCCCAGGCGCTCTCCGTGGCGGCCTGGGCCAGCGCCAGGCTGGGCGGGATCGCGTCCACCCGGCGCAGCAGCGTCTCCCAGTCGCGCGGGGCCGTCCCGTAGCGCAGCGCCAGCTCATCCAGCCACGCGCGCTCGTCCGCCTCGAGCGCCGCCCCGGCCGGCAGCTGCGCCCGCAGCGCCAGCAGCCGCGCCCGCTCGCCGCGCAACCGCTCGTTCTCCCGCAGCACCAGCGGCAGCACCGTGCGCAGGAACAGCGACTTGCGCAGATCGACGGACTGCAGCGCGTCGAAGTCGCGCGGCAGAGCGGAGGCGAAGACGCGCGGCACGCCCGCGCCCGAGCGCACGTCGGGCAGGCGGTAGTCCAGCCGGCCGAAGTAGGCCGCCAGCGCGTCCGCCGAATTGCCGAGGTAGAGCCGCACGCGCTGGGGCGTCATCGCGAGGGGCGCCAGCACGCCTTCCGCGCGCGGAGGAGGCGGCGTCTCCAGCCACAGCGTGCCGATGGTGCGCACGTGCGCCGTGACCGCCAGCGACGCGGCGAGCAGCAGCGCGCCGGCCAGCGCGGCCACGCCCGCGGCCAGGGCAGTCTTGACCCTGCCGGGGCGGGCGCCTAGTGCTGGCAACGCGGCTTGGACGATCTGGGTGGATTCGACGGGGATCATGGTCGAGCGGCGACGTCCCGTGTCGCTTGGCCACATCTCCAGGTCAGGTGGGACTTCAATACCCACTAGTATAGCGTGCCTGTAGCGATTGGTAAATTGCGACGTCCGTCCGCGGCTGGCGGGGCCTGGGGCGCTGCACCGCGCGCAAGGCCCCTGCGCGGGCCGGCCTGCGCTGCGGGGGGTGCGTCAGGGCGCGCCCGGCGGGGGCCGATCTGGGCCGCCCACCGTGCCGTTCGCCGGGCCGGCGCCGGCCGACTCGGCCAGCGGGCGGGCGGCGCGCAGCCGCCGCACCAGCAGCGGCAGGAACACCAGCGCGGCGAACACGCCCACGGCAATGAGCCCCTTCCGCAACAGGGCCTCGCCTCCCAGCAGCGCCTCGCGGCCCGCATAGCCCAGGTACACGTAGCCAGCGATGCCGGGCAGCATGAACAGCGCGGAGCTGAGGACGTAGGTGCGCAGGGGGATGCGCGTGAGGCCGAGCGCGTAGTTGAGCAGGAGGAAGGGGAAGAGGGGGACGAGCCGCACGAAGGCCACGAAGTGCCAGCCCTCCGCCTCCACGCCTTCCTTGACCTGGCGCACGATGCCGCGCGTGTGCCGCTGCACCCAGTCCGCGGCCAGGTAGCGCGCCAGCAGGAACGCCAGCGTGGCCCCGCTCACCGAGCCGATCAGCACGTACAGCATGCCCCAGAGCGGCCCGAACAGGGCGCCGCCCACGAGCGTGAGCGCCGCGCCGGCGACGAACAGCGTGCCCAGCGCATACACGCCCATGTAGACCAGCGGCGCCCAGACGCCGAGCGCGCCGATCCACGTCTCCAGCGCGGCCCGCGAGAAGTGCTCGCGGTAGACGATGCCCAGGGCAACGCCCGCGGCGAGCAGGGCCAGCAGCAGCAGTCGCGTCAGCAGCCTGCGGTTCATACGCGCGCTCCTCGCGTGCGGCTGGATGCGCCGGCCGTGCCGGAGCGGGCAGCGCCTCCCGTGCGGTCGCGCTGGGCCCCGCTTGCGGCGCCGTCACCGCGCGGCTGCCGGCTCACCGGCCGCCGCCCCGGCGCGCGGGGGCGTTGATCGCGTAGCGGCCGGCCGCGCCGCGGAAGGGCTGCAGCAGCAGCCGGTGCAGCCACAGCTCGCGCGGCTCGCGGAACTGGTCGATCCCGATGGTCATGCCCGTGTGGCCGTCGCGGGGCTGGGCGCGGTAGGTGCCGCAGAGGCGATCCCACCAGGGCAGATTGAAGCCGAAGTTGCTGTTGGTCTCCTCCGGGTGCCACGAGTGATGCACGCGGTGCATGTCCGGCGTCACCACCAGCAGCCGCAGCCAGCGATCCAGCGCGAGCGGCAGGCGGACGTTGCCGTGGTTGAACAGCGCCGTCCCGTTCAGCAGCACCTCGAACAGCAGCACCGCACCGGGCGGCGGTCCCAGCAGCACCACCGCGGCCAGCTTGATGCCCATGGACAGCGCGATCTCGATGGGGTGGAAGCGCGCGCCCGTCGTCACGTCGAAGTCCAGGTCCGTGTGGTGCATGCGGTGCAGGCGCCACAGGGCCGGCACGGCGTGAAACATCACGTGCTGCAGGTAGATCACGCCGTCCAGCGCGAGCACGGAGAGGAGGAAGGCCAGCGCCTCCGGGAGCGCCGCCTGGTTGAGCAGGCCCCAGCCCCGCTGCGCCGCCAGCGCCGCCATGCCCACCGCGAGGAGGGGGAAGGCGACGCGCAGCAGCGCCGTGTTGATGGCGACGATGGCGAGGTTGCTGACCCAGCGCACGGCCTTGGATGCCGTCAGCGCGCGGCGCGGCGCCAGCCACTCCCACAGCGCCACGGCCGCGAAGATGCCGGCGAAGCAGGCCAGGCGGATCGCCCCTTCGTGCTGCAGCAGGCTTTCGTTCATGGGCAGTGCGGCGCGTGGCCGGCAAACAGGGAGTGGCATTCCGGTTGCGGGAGCCGCCCCCAGCATGACCCGGGCGCCCCGGCGCGTCAGTGACGTAGCGCACACAACGCGCGGCCGCCCCCGCCCGCACCTAGCGCTTGAAGAGCTTCTTCTTGAGGTCCTCCACTTTGCTGCCGCCCTGCTTCTTGGCCCCCGCCTCGGCCTCCGCCTGCTTGCGGGCGAGCTGATCCTGGTATGCCTGCACCTGGGCCTCGATCTTCTGCATCTGTGCGTCGATGCCCGCCCGCTGGGCGTCCAGCCGCTGGTTCAGCTCGGCCTCGCGGGCTTGCACCTGGCCTTCGATCTGCGCGCGGATGCGGCCCTCCGCCTCCGCCCGGCGCTTGTCCAGGAGCTGCTTGAGGGCCTGCGAGAACTGCTGATCGATGCTGGAGGAGATGCCCACGCGGGGATGCGTCAGCGTGCCGCCCACCACCGCGCGCAGCCGGACGCGATCGATCCTGGCGAACAGATCGCGGATCGCGCGCGCGCTGGCGCTCGTCCCACCGCCCGGGGCGAAGCCGAACTGCACATGGTTCGCATTGATCTCCAGCGCCGCATCCAGTGCGAGGCCGTTCAGGATGACCTGCATCGTCACGTCCGCATCCTGCGCGGTGACCCGCTCCGGCAGCGTGCCGCCGCTCAGTTTGAGGTCGCCCAGCCGCACGCCGGAGCCCTCCGCCCGCACCGTGTCCTGCCCCGGACTCGTGCGATGGTCGAAGGCGCCGCGGATGACCCAGTTCTCGCCCTGGGCGTTCTTGGCGGTGGCCTCCACGCGCATGGGCTGGCCGTAGACCGCCGCATCGGAGCTGAGCCCGGTGAGCTGGCCGGTGAACTGCAGCGCCTCGCCGCCCGTGGGCGCCAGCGTGCTGCCCGAAAAGGCGATCGTTTCCAGCAGGAAGCCGGGATAGGCGCGCCCCGTGACGGGGTAGCCGATCAGGCGCCCGCTGCGGCGGCGCGGCTTGGCGGCCGGCTGCTTGTCCGAGCGCAGCATGGCGCGCACTTGCTGGAACTGCGCCAGCACCCAGTTGAAGCGCTCCAGCACCACCGGCCCGAAGACGAGCGCGCCCACCTGCTCCACGTTCAGCCCGCCCAGGTGCGCCAGGCGGGAGGCCGCGGCCACGTCCGCGTTGACCTCGCCGTGCACGCGGGCATAGTCGGTCTTCAGCCGGCCGGGCTCCGCGGCCAGGTCGCGCCGCAGACCCTGCACATCGGCCCGCAGGGCCTTGGCCTGGGCGGAGGCATCCTTCACGCCGTCCAGCGCCTCCTTGAGCTTGCGCGGGTCCTTGCTGGAGAAGTCCAGGCCATCCACCTGCTTCTTGATCGTATCCAGGCGCGGCTGGGCGTTGAGCTGCCCCTGGCGCTGTTGCAGCGAGGCGAGGCGGGTCTTGGCGCCGCCCTCCGCGTCATCGAGGGCCTTGAGCGAGGCCAGCTTTTCGCCGCCGGTGAGGCGGCCGACGTCCAGCTTCTCCTCCAGCGCGTCCAGGTTCAGCTCGGGCAGGGGCACCTTGAGCGACCAGCCGCCGGTCTCATCGGCCGCGGGCGCGCCGGGCGGCGCGGGCAGCGGCGGGGGCGGCGGGGGCGGCACGGGGCAGTCCGGGCAGGGCACGCCGAAGCCCAGCCCGTCCATGCGCATCTCGTTGACCACCAGCTTGCGGGCGAAGAGCTGCAGGCCGTTCATCTCGAAGCGCGCCGGCCCGGCCACCAGCAGGTAGCTGTGCGGCGTGGAGCGGCTGACGATGCGCAACTTGTCGAAGCCGGCGCGCATGCTGGAGGGCTGCAGGTCGACGCCCTCCAGGGCCACCGGCGTGCCCAGCATGCGTTGCAGGGCCAAGGTGGCCACGCCCGCGACCAGCGCGTTGCGGGCGAAATACAGCGACACGCCCACCAGCAGCGGCACGAGGACGACGAGAAACAGTCCGGTCTTGCGGATCATCATACCAGCCCCAGCTCCTCGAGACGGCGGTACCAGCCCAGCCAGCGCGACTGTTTGAGGACGCCCATGATGCGCCACTTGGCGATGCGCTCCAGCAGCCGCGTGCGGTACCACTTCACGCCGGCCACCACGGCGGGGAAGAGCACGACGGCGCTCAGCACGGCGGCGACGCTCGCGCCCATCACCACGGTGTTGTTGAAGCGTGTGAGGGCCCAGGGCGGCGAATTGTAGAGGCGCGTGAACAGGCCCTGCAGCGCGCCGGCCTGCAGCACGGCCGCGCCCAGCGCATCCAGCAGCGGATCGAGCAGCCAGGCCAGCGCCGCGGCGAACAGCGAGCCCACCGCGGCCATGCCGATGTTGGCCTGCAGCACCAGCAGCACCAGCAGTAGCAGCCACACGTGCAGCGGCCAGCCGGGGATGAGCCCCAGCGCCCAGCCCAGCACGAAGCCCAGGGCGATCTGCGCCGGGGTCGCCCCCTCCTTCAGCGTGCGCAGAATGCGGGCGATCATTTTCAGCCAGATCATGGTCGAGTCCAGCCTAAAAGGGGTTGCGGGTCGCCTCTTTGTACAACGAATGCGCGGGCGGGCGAAAGGGCCTCCGACGCCGCCACCCGGCACCCGCCGGCGACCGGCCAGCGCCATGCCGGAGGGGCCGCGCCGGCCGGCCCGGCGCTGCTTTCCGCCCGGGGCGGGCGCCCCCGCACGCCAGATAGTTGATGAATTTCCAGCCCGCTTTGCGGTACCCTGGTGCGAGGTGCCGGCTGCCCCGGCCTCCCGGCGCACACGGGCACGGACAGCCCCCCGCCGGACGCACCACCGCTCCGCCCCAGCGCGTTCCCTGCTCCGCGAAGATGCCCAAACGCGAGGATATCCACGCCATCTTGATCATCGGCTCCGGGCCGATCGTGATCGGACAGGCGTGCGAGTTCGACTACAGCGGCACCCAGGCCTGCCGCGCCCTGAAGGAAGAGGGCTTCCGCGTGATCCTGGTGAACAGCAATCCCGCCACGATCATGACCGACCCGGACCTGGTCGATGCCACCTACATCGAGCCCATGACGCCCGAGGTGTTGGAAGCGGTCATCGCCCGCGAGCGCCCGGATGCCCTGCTGCCCACGATGGGCGGGCAGACGGCGCTCAATCTGGCGCTGGCGCTGGACGAGCGCGGCGTGCTGGCCCGCTACGGCGTGCAGCTCATCGGGGCCAAGGTGGAGGCGATCCGCAAGGCGGAGGACCGCGAGCTGTTCCGCAGGGCCATGACCAAGCTGGGCATCCGCGTGCCGCGCAGCCATATCGCCGCCTCCGTGGGAGACGTGCGCGGCCTGGCCGAATCGCTCGGGCTGCCGCTCATCATCCGCCCCTCCTTCACCCTGGGCGGCATGGGCGGCGGCATCGCCCGCACGCGCACCGAACTGGACGATACGGTGCGCCTGGCCCTGGCCGCCTCCCCCATCCACGAGGTGCTCGTGGAGGAGTCCGTGCTGGGCTGGAAGGAGTACGAGCTGGAGGTGATGCGCGACACGAAGGACAACGTCGTCATCATCTGCTCCATCGAGAACCTGGATCCGATGGGCCTGCACACCGGCGACAGCATCACCGTGGCCCCCGCCCAGACGCTCACCGACCGCGAGTACCAGCACCTGCGCGACCTGTCGATCCAGGTCATCCGCGAGATCGGCGTGGACACGGGCGGCTCGAACATCCAGTTCGCCGTCAACCCGGACAGCGGGGAGGTGT
>JBGOUY010000049.1:0-18885 GCA_041477795.1 bacterium | reverse complement strand
GGAACGTGGCGATGGCGTCGCGGCTGGCCACGTTCACGTTGATGTGCTCGGTGAGGTAAGAGCCCTCCGACTGGTAGGGCAGGGCGGTCACGACGCTCTCCCACATGGCCCAGGGAATGTGGCTTTCCTGGACGCCCCGCACCAGGCGCAGCTCTTCCAGCCGGTCCAGCATGCCGTTCTTGATGTCGTATGGGACATCGTTGCCCACGTAGGAATCCCCCTCCGCGCCGCGCACGGAGGGGAAGCCCAGGTACTCGTCGTTGTCGCCGTCGATCCAGTCGTAGATGTTGGCGTAGAGCTGCTCAATGGTTATCAGCGGCAGCTCCTCCGCAGGGGCGCCGGGCACCTCGCCCGGCACGCGCAAGCCCTGCATCAGCGCCAGGAACACCTGCCGGCGCGCGCGATCCTGCGGCTTGTCCGGCTGCGCGCGATAGTTCTGGTTCAGGTTGAACAGGTGATCCTGCGGCGCCACCTGCAGCTCCACCAGCAGCCCGTTGTTCCATGGGATGCCGGCCACGCCGGGCAGATTGGGATTCAGCAGACTGGAGACCTGCGCGTAGCCCTTGAAGAACTCCACCTCGTCCTGCATCAGTCCGAGCTGCACGGCCTTGAACACCGCGCGCGACAGCATGCGCGATTGCTGGGCGTCCTTGAAGGTGGTCATGCCCCGCAGCTCCAGCCCCGTCGCGAAGAAGTACTCGCTCATGAAGAACGTGAGCAGCATCAGCACCGCCAGCGACATGAGCAGCGCGATGCCGCGCGGGCGCGCCGATCGTGGGGAGCGGGGATGGACGCGGGGGCGCATCACAGCTTCAGGCTCGCGGGCAGGTTGAATTCGATCGACTCGGTCAGTACCGGTCCGCTCGGACTGGTGCGCGCGATGGTGAGCCGCATGGCCAGCGGCATGCGCGCCGCTTCGGGCTGGTTGGGCGAATCCCAGCGCGCCTGCCAGGGCTGCTCGCTGGCGTTCGGGTCCGCCGTGCCGGGCAGGAATTCCACCAGGAAGGTCTGGATGTGATCGGCCAACTGCACCGACACGCCGCCGTGCTCCAGGTCGTCGTCCAGGTAGAAGTCCTCGCGCCGCTTGAGCACGAGCTGCGTGCGATCCTCGCTAAGCTCGACGAAGTAGCCCACCTCGTGCAGGTCGGGATCGTGCAAGGGATCGACGGTGCGAAAGAACCGGGCCGGGCGCGCTGCGTGGAAGGAGATGATCGTGAAGTCCTTGCCGCCCTCCGAGCGCAACTCGGCGACGATGCCCGTGCGGAACTGGATGCCCTTGGCCCAGAAGCGTTCCAGCCATTGGGCGGACTGCAGGTCGTCGGACACCATCCGCAGCAGCAGGCGCAGGTCCTGCTGTTCGTTGAGCCGGTCGCGCTGCGCCACGGCCGGGCCGGAAATCTGTGCGAAGGCCCCGTACACGAGGGTCAGCACCAGCCCCAGCAGCAGCAGGGAGACGAGCAGCTCGATCAGCGTGAAGCCGTGCCGCCCGCCGCCGGGTCTACGGGGCCTGGACATAGATCTGCGACCGGTAGGATTGCGGGGCGCCCGCTGCGTCCCAGGTCACTTCCAACAGCACCTTGCGCACGGTGATGCCGGGCAGCGGCTGCTCGTCCACCACCTCGCGGCGCCAGGCGTATCCGGCCATCGGCCCCTTGGGATCGAAGCTGCCCTGTTCCAGGGCCACCGAGGGCGCGGTGCCCCGCTCGATGCGCGCCAGCTCGTTGTTCACGTAGATGATCGCCTTCCATAGGCCCTGGGTCACCGTGTTGATGCGCACCGTGGCCGCGAAGGCCTGGAAGATCGCCACCAGGGCGATGGAGAGCACGGCCATCGCCACCAGGATCTCCAGCAGCGTGAAGCCGCGCGGGCCCCAGCGGAACCACCGTCGCCCACTCGGCCCGGGCCGGGTCTCCCTGGCTGGGCCGCGCCCCGTGGGTGCGCGCTTGCGCTCAATGCTGCACATAACCCGTCACCAGTTCCACGCGCCCGGTGAAGCCGGACACGCGCAGGGTATAGTCCGCGCCGTCCTGGGTGAATTGCAGCAGGAACGGATCGATGTAGCCGGACGAATCCACCAGAATCGGCACCGGCTCGGCCTCGTCCGTATCGTACACGTGCCCCAGCAGCAGCAGATGCTGCACCTGCAGGCTGCCCGGGAGGCGGTGCGGGGCCAGCACCCTGGGGTCGTCCACCTTCACGTACAGGCCTGTGTCGTCCTGGCGCTCCACGAAGTAGCGGTTCTCCTTGAGCTGGAGCATCAGCCGGTAGCGCGTGTTGGTCAGCACCGCCTCGTTGCGCAGCAGGCGGATCACACCGGAAATGCGGTTGATCTCCTGCTGCAGGCTGCTCTGCAGCAGGTTCTGGAAGGCCGGCAGGGCGATCAGCATCATCACGGAGAGGAGCGCCAGCACCAGCAGCAGCTCCATCAGCGTGAATCCCGCGGCGGCGCGGGGGCGGCTAGAGATTCTTGCTGGAGATGTCCGCATTCAGATCCGTGCCGCCCTCCTGCCCATCGGCGCCGAGGGAGATGATGGTGAAGTCGCGGCCATCGGAGACAAAGATGAAATCGTGCTTCCAGCCGTCCTTGGGCAGGTTGTTGCCGGTGATGTAGGGGCCCTGCCACTGCTCGGGGATGGTGCCCACCTCGGGCTTCTGCAGGAGCGCCGCCAGCCCCTGCTCGGTGGTGGGGTAGCTGGAGTTGTGCAGGCGATACAGGCTCAGCGCGGACTCCAGGGCGTGGATCTGGATGCGGGTGGCCTCGGCCTTGGCCTTCTCCGCCTCGCCCAGCAGTTGCGTGCCGACGATACCGGCGATGAGCGCCAGGATGATCAGCACCACCAGCACCTCGATGAACGTGAAGCCCTGGGGCCGGCGCCCGCGCCGACGGGTGCGTCGCGACAGGTTCTGCAATGCGTTCATGGTCCCACCAGTTGGTTGAGCTGCAGCATGGGCAGCAGGATGGAAATGACGATGAACCCCACGACGCCTCCCATCAGCAAGATCATCACCGGCTCGAACAGGGCCGTGGCCGAATCCATGGTCGCGGTCACCTCCTGCGCCAGCCGGACGGAGACGTTCTCCAGCATTGCGTCCAACGTCGCCGTTTCCTCCCCGATGGCGATCATCTGACAGAGGTCTTCGGGAAACAACCCCGAGCGGCGCATGGAGGCGGAGAGCTGCATGCCCCGGTTCTGGATATCGAAGATGACCTCATCCATCGCCCGCAGGTAGATGCGGTTCTCCATCACCTCGCTGGCCACGCGCAGGGCATGGTTCAACTCCACCCCGCTGCGCAGCATGGTCGCCAGCGTCTCGCACAGGCGCTGCATGATCAGCTTGCGACGAAAGGTGCGCCAGAACGGCACGGCCAGCTCCAGCCGGTCCAACAGGGACTTGCCCGTAGGCCCACGCAGGAACCAGGAGATGGCCCAGCCCACCGCGAAGGCCAGTATGATCAGCAGCCACCAGTAAACCGCCACGATATCGCTGATGGCGATGAGGATGCGCGTGGGCAGCGGCAGCACGCCCCCGAAGTTGGTGAACAGCCGCGTGATCTTGGGCACGATGTAGGTGACCATGAAGGTCACCACGGCCATGCTGAACAGCAGCATGAACGCCGGGTACACCAGCGCCGAGGCGATCTTGGTGCGCAGGCGGTTGATATTCTCGTAGTGGGTCGCCAGGCGGTTCAGGATCACCACCAGCGCGCCGCTGTTCTCCCCGGAACGCACCATGTTGACCACCATGGCCGGGAAGAAGCTGGCGTGCGCCCCCAGCGCGTCGGCCAGGTAGGATCCTTCCACCACACGCTCGCGCACGTCGGAGAGGATGGACTGCAGCACCGGCCCGGAGGTCTCCGCCTGCACCATGCGCAGCGCGGCATCGTAGGGAACCGACGCCTGCAGCAGCGTGGCGAGCTGGCGCATGAAGGTGGCCAGTTCCCGGCTGCTGATGTGCGGTTGACGCCCGAAGTTGAACCAGCGCTTGAGCGACACCGCGAAGGGCTGCGAGGCCCGCACGGCCAGCGGATAGATGGCGCGCCCGCGCAGCTCGGCCAGCGCGTCGGCTTCCGACGCGGCGTTCAGCGTGCCCCGCGTCGGCTTCCCGGCGGGGTCCAGCGCGCGATAGGTATAGATGGGCACGGGGCGACTCGCGGTGCCGTTACGAGCGGCGCTTGCGGTGCGGACGGATCTGATACTTCCACACCGCCCGGCTGTGCGTGCGATAGTCCTTGGAAAACACGTGCGTGCCATCCCCCTTGGCCACGAAGAACAGGTAGTCCACCTTCGCCGGGGCCACTGCCGCACGGATGCTCTCCTGCCCTGGGTTGGCGATAGGCGTGGGGGGCAGGCCCTGAATCTTGTAGGTATTGTAGGGCGTCTCGGTCAGCAGGTCGACCCGGCGCAGGTTGCCGTCGAAGGTCGGCAGCCCGTAGATGACGGTCGGATCGCTCCCCAGCCGCATGCGCGCCCGCAGCCGGTTGTGGAAGACGGCCGAGACCAGCGGGCGCTCGCTGGGCACGGCGGTCTCCTTCTCCACGATGGAGGCCAGGATCAGAGCCTGATACGCGGTCATCCCCACCTGCCCCGCCTGCTGTTGCAGGGGATCCAGCACCCGCTTGCGAAACTCGTTGACCATCGCCGTGATGAGGGCGGCCTCGCTCGCGCCGCGGTAGAAAAAGTACGTATCCGGGTACAGGAAGCCTTCCAGGGAGGCCGGCGCGGGCTCAACGGGCAGATGCAGCGACGCGATGAAGCGCGGGTCGTGGGTCAGCGTCAGGAACACGTCGCCGCGCCCCAGCTCGCGCTCTTTCAGGCGCTCGGCGATCTCCGCCAGGTTGAACCCCTCCGGCACGGTCAGCGCCGCATAGCGCGCCTGGCCGGAAACGAGGTAATCCAGCAGCTCGCTGGGCGAGACGCGCCCCTGCAGCACGTATTCGCCGGCCTTGATGTTGGCCGAATCCCCGCGCAGGATGCCCAGCATCGTCACCAGGCGCGGCCGCTGCAACGCGCCCTGCGCGGCCAGGCGCCGCGTGAACTGGTGCAGCGTTTCGCCCGGACGCACCTCCACCACCAGCGGAGCATCGCTGGCGATGGTCGTGCTGAACTCGCTATAGCCGAGCAGCATGACCATAAAGGCCACCAGCAGCGCCAACGCGCCGCCGATCGCGAGATACGCAGGCCGCCACACCATCAGTTGCCGCCCCGCACTGGCTGAAGTTGAGGGTTGCCGATCGTTCCGGTCAGACTCAGCACGACGCGGCCCCGGTTCAAAAAGCTCTCCAGGATCGGTCGCAGGTCGCCCAGCTGCGCCAGCCAGGTGTCGCGGAACACGGTGGTAATGCGCAGTCCCAACAGGGAGTTGCGCGGATCGCCAAGGTTGGGCGTGAGGGTGCCGTCCACGGTGCCCTGCAGGTCCCCGCGGTACTCGAAGCGCCGCACATTGAGCGTGCGGCCGGTCTCCAGGGTCATGGCCACCGCATCGAGGCGCGTGACGGGCACGTTCACCCCCGCCACCTTGACGCCGTTCACCGCGAGGGCGCGGGCATTCACCTCCAGCGTGCCGTCAGGGAGGTGCTGGCCGCGCTGTGCCTCCGCATCCATCTTGAAGCGGCCCCGCAGGTCGATCTGGCCCGCGACCGTGATGGGATTCAACACCGCCGGCAGGGGGATCGTGCCCAGCTCCACGCTGCCGTCCAGCCGCGCCTCACCCCCCGCGGACCAGGGCAGGTACACTTCAACACGCCCCTCCTTGCCCAGCGTGGCCTCCGCGGGCAGGCCGCGGAGCAAGCGCCAGGTGATGGGGATGGCGAAGTCGGTGACGACGAAGAGCGGCGGTGCGGCCGGATTGTCCCGCCGGCGCAGCTCGGCCCGCCCCACGTACAGCCGGTTCCAGCGCAACTCGGCCGGGGTCAGCAGCAGGTCGAAGCCCTGGCGCCCATCCACCTGCCGCTCCACGTAGCGCGAAACGCTCTGGCCCGGGAAGTTCAGCATCAACCCGATCCAGAACGCGCCGACGATGACGACAATGACGAGCAGAATGATGCCAAGCCGCTTCATAAGCCGCCTTGGAGGGGGCTATTCGCGAGCCAACACCCGCATGGAGAGCCGCAACAGATCCTTGTCGCGAAACGAGGGGGAGAGCTCAAGCTGATCGATGACGAGCCGGTAATCGGCGTCCTCCATGGTGTACATCAAATTCACCATCTCGTCCAAAGACAGGCGTTCCACCTTCACGTCCAGTCCCTGCAGGCCGGAGCGGGAATCGGGCGGGAGCAGGTTGAGCTGGATGCGGTCCCGCACGCCCACGCGATCGGCCAGCTGCTCCACGTAGCCGATCAGGGAGCGCGCGCGCGGCGACCGGTGCACGGCCGCGGGCTGCTGCATGCGCGCCAGCTCCGCGTTCATCGTCGTCGCGCGCTGCAGCAGCGCCTCCTGCACCCGCACGCGGCTCTGCAGGTCCTCCAGGTGCCCGCTCAGCCCGCGCAGCCCGAACCACAGGCCCAGGGCCAGCAGCAGGGCCACCAGCACCCCGATCAGCAGCTTTTCTCGTGTGGAAAGCACCATGGTCGCTTCACCGTTCCACGGACATGCGGTAGCGGATGATCTTGCCCACGTTGGAGTGCGTCACCTTCACCGAGCGGCCCTTGAAGCGCTCCAGATCGCCGATGCGGGTCTTCAGGCTCTCGGACTCCTCGTAGCTGGGCGTCGTGCCGGACATGGTGAAGCGCTCCTGGTTGAACGAGAGCGCGTCGACCGTCACCCCCGGCTGCTTGCGCACCGCATCGGAGATTTCGGAGAAGAGCCGCAGCGTGTCGTAGTGGTACCGGTCGACATAAGCGACCGCATCGCGATCCTTGCGCAGCCTATCCAGCCGCTCCTGGATGCGCCCCAGCGCCGCGTTGACCGTGATGGAGGTGATGGGCGACCCGATCTTGAGGGTGCGCTGCAGTTCGCGCCCGGCCGTATCGAGGTGGGCCTGCAGGGTGGCCGTGCGCAGATAGTAGCCGCTGCCGAGCAGGCCCAGCAGCACCAGCAGCAGCGTGGCCGCTGCCGTCACGGGCCAGCGCAGCTCGCGCAGCAGGGCGATCCAGGTGCCCACCCGGCGGTGGAAGTTCGGCCCGCGCGTGCCGGGGAAGTTGCGCGGCTGCGCCAGCAGCTCTTCCAGCACCCCCACGTGCGTGCGCCGCGCCCCGGGCCAGGCGCCCTGTGGGAAGCGCAGGGAGAGCGAGCTCGCCCCGGGCTGCCAGCCGTACAGCTCGCCGAACAGGCCGTGCAGGGACACGGTGAACGGCTGCCCGGAACTCTGGATGCGCAAGCAGCGGCTCACCGCCTCGCGCGTCGCCTCGAGCCGATCGCGCAGGCTGTCGCGCAGCGCCTGGCTCTGGGCATCGTCCGGGTCCGCGCGGAACAGGGCCTGCAAATGATCGGAGGGCGAGCCCGGCCCTCTTGCCAGCAGAGCGGGCAGCAGATCCCCCGGGTGCGGCTGCAGCGACTGCAGGGTCTGGATGCGCCGGTCGACGGTGTGCACCACGAAGGCTTCCTCGCTGCCGACGTAGACCGTGAAGTGGCAGCCCTCGGGCGGCGGCTCGGCCTCCACCAGTGCCCGCCCCGCGAAGGTGACCCGCTGCAGGGTGAGTTGGTGCCGCTCCAGCGTCTCGGCCATCGCCTGCACGGAGTCCTGCGGCACCAGGTACACCAGCACGTCCGCCGAGCCGTCCCCGCGCGGGAGCACCTCGAAGTCGTAGGCGTGCGCCGCGACGCTGTCCAGCAGCTCGCTTTCCAGCTCCAGCGGGAGCACCTGGCGGATTTTCTTGAGGTCGCTGAACTGGAAGTGCAGGCGGCGGAAGCTGACCTGCTCGGTGGGCAGCACGAGCGCAGCCAGCCCCAGCTCCCACTGCGCCTGCTGCAGGAAGCGCTCGAGCAGCGCCTGGGGCGGCGGCGGTTCCGCCGGCGCGCCTTCCGCCGGGGGCTGGGCCAGCACGGAGAGGCTGAGCGCGGGCTGCGTTTCCCCCCGCACGACCAGCCCGCCCTCCACGGATCGGTCAGACACCGCGATGGCGTAGATGCCGCGTTGCATGGCGTTCGGCACTTGGATGAGTCAGCGGCCGCTCCCCGCAGCGGCCATCACCGGCGGGCCCCCGCGCGCCACGGCGGGCGGGGCCTGCCCATGGGGCAGTATACCGCCCGGGCGCGCTCCCGCAAAGGGCCGCGCGGCCGAAACGACGCACGCCAACGGCCCGGCGTGCCGGCCGGTCAACAGGGTCCGCTGGGGCGGGATCGGGCGGAAAGGTGCGATGGGCGGGCCCGGCCAACCGCGCGGGACCCGCCTCGCAGACTGCCGGAACCTACTCGAACACTTCCTCGCCGGCGCTGGCGCCCGCGCCAGTCACGTCCGCCATGCCGACGCCGGTCACGAATTCGCCTTCCACGTCCGTGCGCTGGGTCGAGCGGCGCCGCGAGAATTCGGCGAAGGCCGAATCCTGGAAGCCCTTGGACACCTGATAGAGAAACTCGTTGAGCACGTTGGCCATGTTCATCATCGTCGTGCTCTTGCGCTTGATCGTCACGATATCCACGTCCAGCAACAGCCCGGGCTGGATGTGGAACGGATTCACCAGCGCGGAGAAGCGGTTGTATTCGCCCTGCAGGAATTCCACCCGGCCTTCCACGATCTGGCGCAGGGTCGGGTTCTTCTCCTCGAAGACCGATTCCAGCTTCTGGTACATGAACGGAAAGCGCGCATTGAGCTCGCGGAGGCGGCTCTGCAGGGTCGGATTCGCGTCCAGCGCCGAGCCCTCGGGCGGGCTGATGAAGGTGATCTCGTTCCACTGGCGCGCCTTCACCGGCTCGGCTTCGGCCCCCGGTTCTTCCGGCGCGGAGAACCAGGACCACGAGCGGCGCTTGTCCTGCACCTTGCCGCCCAGCACCTTGCTGGAGAACGAGTCCCAGTCATCCCGGCCCGTTTCGCGCAGGTTCTCCTGGTAGATCTCGTTGACGACTTCCCACACCTCGCTGATGGTGCGCTCCAGCTCGGCCAGTTGCGTGGCGTAGGCCTCACGGATCGCCCCAAGCTGCTTGGTGTCGTAGTAGACCAACTCCATCTTGTACCGCTCGTCCGGCAGGCGCTCCGCGTCGGTCGCCTCGTACTCGCGGATGACCGCGTGGCGGCTGGTTTTGTAGTTCTCGATATGCTGGTAGCTCATGCGGCTCCAGTCGAGAATGTGCGTGATGGCGTTGATGGCCGTGTTCCAGCCGCGGCTGCGGATGTTGTCGCTCTCGATGAGGCGGAACACGTTCTCGCGCACTCCGAGCGCGTCATACTCCTCCGAGCGGATTTCCGCCGCCACGTCACCCAGCGCATCCAGGAACTTCTTGGCCACTAGCGAGAAGCGCCGGGAGCCTTCCGTCTCTTCGTCCGACACGTAGTTGTCCAGCAGGCGGATGTGCTCGAAGATCTTCTCCTCGGGCGACATTTCCGGCTTGCCTTCGTCCACGAGATCCATGTTGATCTTCCCGGTCTCGCGATCGATGGCCTCGTAGATGCGGCGCGTCATCATGTCCTTGAGCAGGGCCAGCGCGGTGGCCTGGTATGGGAACACCGCGCTGATCAGCTCGCTGTCCAGGATATTGAGCGCCAGCTTCAGATCGAACACCGTCGTGGGCTTCTGGGGGTGGTCGCGGAACGAACACTTGACGATCGAGTACGCGTTCTCGCCGCGCACGAACGCGCCCACGTCCGTCTTGCGCCGGAGCAGGCTGTTGGTGTGCGTTTCCAGGTCGTTCATCTCGCGCTGCACGTGGCCCTGCAGGTGGCCGAACATGTTGACGATCGACTTTTCCACCTCGCCCGAGTTGAACTTGTCCGAGCCCCCGATGCGGTCCAGCAGGTAGGAAATGCTCCGCGGCGTGTAGCGGTTCAGCCCGCGCAACTCTTCCATGTCCACCAGGTCCCGCACCTTCTTGCCCAGCTCATCCTCTACCGTCGTCAGGTAGCGGTTGAGCATGTTCTGCAGGCTCTGGTTGTAATAGGTGTGGAGCTTGCCCTTGATGCCCCCCATCACCTCCAGGCGCGTCGTAACTTCCGGCGGCAGCTTGGCGTGCAGATGGTTGAGGATCTTGTCCACCTCCTCATCCACCACCACGCGCGCCTCGGAATACTCATCCCGATTGTGCCGGTTCAGACTATTACGGGAACCGACGGCACTCGGAATCTCCGGATGGATGACGTTGGGACCGTGTGTGATGGTGTCTTCGGACGCCATGGAAGCTCCTTTGTGTGCCGTGGTTCGCCCCGCTTACCCGCCGGGGTCAGCAAGCTCAAATCGTCGAGGCTCCCGGCGCGCGGATGCCGGATCGGATGGCCGTGCGCTGGCCGCGCGGGAAGCCCTGGGTTAAGGTCGCAAATTCTCCGGTCGTTTCAAAGCAGTACTCTCATTCCCAGCCGGGAGTCAAGCCGTCCGCCGGGCGGCGGCCAGGCGCCCGTCTAGCTGCCGCCCTTGCTCAACAGGTATTGCGCCACGGCCAGCTTGGCAATCGGCACCCCATACGGCGTGCAGGTCACGAAATTCAGCTTGGTGCGGAAGGCGAACTCGATATTGACCGGGTCGGAGGCATGGTCGCCGCTCAGCCCGATCTGGATATCCGGACGCGTCATCTTGCCGAAGTGGGCCGTCGCCGTGATCAGCTCCTTCACCGGTGTCGACAGGATCTGGAAGGGATTGTCCTTCAGGATGTCGTACTGGTTGAAGGCCGGCAGGAACGTGTTGACGTCGTCCTGCGAGATGCCGCTGGTGGTCTGCGTCAGCATATTGGTGTCGATGCTGAAGTAGTCCGACTGCTTGGCCATGTGCCCGGCCATCAGCGAGGCGGCCGGCAGCTCGATCACGGCGCCGATGCGCACGGCGAAGGGGAACTCCTTGAGTCCCCATTCCTTGATCAGCTGGTCCTGCACGCCTCCGATGCCCGGGATCACCGTGCTTTCGATGCTGCGCCCGTGGCGGATGAAGCGCACTTCGGCGTCGGACATCACGCCGGGGATCAACAGGTCCAGGTCGACGTTGTGCGCCCCCTTGTCGCTCACGGCGTAGGCCGCGCGCAGGATCGCCGCCACGTGGGCCTCGTACAGCTCCGGGTAGGAGATGCCGATGCGGCTGCCGCGCAGGCCCATCATCGGGTTCACGTTGCGCATCTGGCTGGCGCGCGAGGTCAGCTCCGCCTCGCTCAGGTCCGGATGCTTCTTGGCCAGCGCCTTGTAGTAGGCCTTGGCCTCGTCGGGATCGTGGGGCATGAAGTTGGTCAGCGGCCCGTTCAGCAGCCGGAAGGAGATCTTGCGCTCTCCGACGAGCTTGAAGATGCCCGTCAGCTCCTTCTCCAGCTCCTGCTCGAACGTGCTCAGCGCCGCCGTGCGCTTCTTGTGGTCGGACATCAGCAGCGCTTCCCGGAACGCCGCCAGGGGCTTGGGCCGCATCATGGCCACGTCGATGGGGAAGACCCCAATGCCCTGGGCACCCAGCCGGAAGGCCACCTCCACTTCCTGCTCGTTGGAGGCGCTGCCCAGCACGGAGAATTCCTTCGTCACCTCGCCGATGGCGTTGATGTAGTCCTCCAGGCCATTGGTGAGCGTGTCCGGGAACACCAGCTGCGCCTTGCCGACCCAGATCGTGGGCGCCGTATAGGTCGGCACTTCCAGCGAGATCGTGTCCAGCTCGTTCACGCGGTGCCCGCCGATGGTGGCGGAGTCCCCGTGAAACTGGATGTTCTCGAACAGCAGGCACGGCTTGCGCAGGCTGCGCGCCACCACGGCGGCGTGGGAGGCATAGCCGCCCACCGAGGCGATCACGGCGCGGCCCAGCTCGATCGCCTCCACATCCTCGGCGTCCGTGTGCGGCATGATCAGCACCAGGTCCGAGTTCAGCCCGGCCAGGGACGTGCGGCGATATTCGGCCAGCAGCGTGGGCGTGCTGAAGCAGACCCGGCCCACGGCCGCCCCCGGCGAGCCCGCCAGGCCGCCGGTGATCTTCGCCATGCCCGCCGTGGTCTTGTGGTCGATCACCGGGTGCAGCAGGTCCTGCAGCTGCGTGGGCGGGATGGTCTTGGTCACCTTCTCCTTGGTCACCAGCCCCTTGTTGTGCAAATCCAGCAGGGTGCGCACCTCGGCCTGGGTGGACTTGGCGTCCACCGGATTCTGCTCCACCATCCACACCACGCCGTCTTCCACGACGAACTTGATCTGGCGGATGTCCAGGTATTTTTCCTCCAGCAGCGTGGCCACCTTCTGCAGCTGCTTGAGGTATTCCGGCTTCATCTTGGAGATGTCCTCGGCGTCCGCGGGCAGCGTGTCGAAATCGTTGTGGCCGAAGAAGCCGGACAGGCGCGATTCGCCCGTCACGATGTCCCGCGTGTAGTAGCCGCCGTTGTACGAATCCTCGCCGAAGTTGCCGTACACCATCATCTGCACCAGCAGCGCCGCCTCGATGTCCTCGTTCATCGGGTCTTCCTGGTACTGCCGGGCGATCGAGGTCAGGACGAGGCGCAACTGCTCGTAGCCGTTCTGCGGGAAGTCCGGCACGACCTTGGTGCGGTAGAGCGTGCAGATCTCCTTGTGCGAGGCCTTCGGATTGGCTTCGCTGAGGGCGGCAAAGTCCTTCATCTTCTTGCCCAGGAACCGCGTGGAGACCTCTTCCATGAAGTGCCGGTACTCATGGTAGGCAAAGTCGTCCCCGCAGTACTTGGCAAAGCCCTTGGCCACATCGTCGTTGATGCCGATCGTGTGCACGGAGCGGATGCTGCCGATCTGGATCGAGGCGGAGACCACCACCTTGAACAGCATCGGACGAGCCGGAGCGTTGAAGGTCTTGCCGGTCTGGCTCTCGATCTTCTTGACCGCCGTTTCCAGATTCCCGATGGTCAGTTGCTCTTCCAGGCTGCCGCCGGCGACGCTGGCCGAATCGATGAGAAATCCTGGAGCAATCGGCGTCTTCAGGGCGGCGAGCTGCACCATGTTGCGCCCGCGCAAGCCGAAGCGCTCCTGCAGGTCGTCCCCTTCGACGGTCTCGTCCTGATTGAAATGAATCAGATCAACCATTGATACCGAAGTCGCCCGAATGGTGAATGAATGGATTCGTGACCGGATACCGCGAACTTGCGCCCCACCCGGATCCTGCGGCCACGCGGCAGCGGCGTTTCAGACATCGCCGGTCTGACCCATGGCCCTTCCGTGGCTCATTCATCGCTTCCAGTCCCCGCAGCCGCTGCGTCCGGCGCGGGAAGTGTCCCCCCTCGTTTCGCAGTCGTTCGACGCATCCGGCCACCAGCGCGGGGCGTGCGGCCCCGCCGGGCGACCGGCCCTGCCGGCCGGCTTCAAAACAGATTGAGAACCTTGTTCACATCCTTCTTGAGGTAATGCTCGAAGCGGATGCTGGCGCCCTCGAACAGATAGCGCTGGAGTTTGGCCACACCCTTGAAGTCCTCGCCCGAGACACTGAAGACGATCACGTCGCCGTGCTTGACCTTCCCCCATTTGAACAAAGAGTTGATATTGTTGACCTTTTGCCCGTCGTGGAAGATGTGCACCTCCAGCCCGGGGTACTTGGTCTTGTAGCTCTCGACGATGTTTTTCCACGCTTCCACGTTGCCGTTGTGGAAGAGCTCGTTGCTGACCTGGACGCTGTACTTGGGCGTCATGCGGGCCTTGCCGCCGCCGGCAGCCGCGGGCGCCGGGGCCTCGGGGGCCGCTGCGGCAGCCGGCGCGCCGGAGGGCGCCGGCGAAGAGGTCGGGCGCGGCGGGGCCGGCATGGCGGCGACGGGCGTCGCCAGCCGCGGGGGCGGCGGGGCCGCCGCAGGCGTGGCAACCGCAGACCGGGGCGCCGCGGCCCCGACGAACAGGGCCGCGTCCTTAACCTCCCGTCCGATAAGCAGGCCGTGCAGCGCGTTCAGCGCCGCCGGCTCCAGGGCCTTGTCCGCATTGTCCCGCGCCTTCACGTACAGCACCACCAGCTCATCCCCGGAAATCTCGCGGATGGCCTCCCAGTGCGCCTGCGACTTTGGGTTGATCAGGCTGATGCCGAGCTGCGGGTGGTGGTAGGCGATCACGATATCCACGCGCGTCCATTTCTGCAGCTCGCTGCACACCGCCCCGAAGTCCTGCAGGTTGGCCGGCAGGTTGAACGAGCGCGAGGCATAGCCCATCCGGTCGATCACCACCGCGTTGAGGATGGGACCGATCTGGCTCTTCTCGACGCCCTTCTCCTTCTCCAGCGCATCGATGATGTCCGCCAGGTTCTCGCCCTGATTCATCTGCCGCACGATGTCCGTCACCATGCGGAAGTGAGCCAGCGACTTGTTGAACCCGGCGCGCGTGCTTAAGGAAAGATAATCGTTGATCATCCGCCCGTCCCGTCGTTGCTGAAAGCCACGGCCCGTTCAGTCCAGGCCGTGGGCCAAGCCGGATCTACTCCGCAGACGGCTGCGCGAACGAGCCCAGCCCCTCGGTCACGTTGGAGCGGCGCCGCTCATGCTGCGCGGCAGCCCGGTCGCTGAAACCGCGTGAGATGCCCGAGAGGAACTCGTTCAGCACGTTGCTCATGCCGTGAATGGTGATCTTCTTGCGCTTGATGCTGGTCAGCGTCAGCTCCAGCAGCAGGCCCGGCTGCAGATGATAGGGGTTGATGATCGACATGAAGCGCAGGAACTCGCTTTCCAGGAAGTTCAAGCGCTGCTCGATGATGAGCCGGTGGTTCGGGAAGCGCAGCTCGAAGATTTCCGCCAGTCGCCGCCGCAGCACGCGGAAGCGGCCCTGGAATTCTTGGATCAGCGCCTCGTAGGTCTGGTTCATCTCCTCCAGCGTGCCCACCTTGCGGTGGATGAAGGTGATCTCGTTCCACTGGCGCTCGTTCACCTCCTCGCCTTCCGGCTCCGCGGAGGACTGGAACCAGCTCGTGCGGCGGCCGGGCTTGTTGCGCTCCAGCGTGCTCGACACCACGTCGTTCCAGTCGCGGCGACCCAGGCGCGACTTCTCCTCCTTGTAGACTTCCTCCACCACGTTCCACAGGCGCATGATCTCGCGCTGGAACTCGACCAACTGAGCCGAGTACGCCGCCTTGTCCTCGCGGATCTGGCGCGCGTCGTAGTAGCGCATGTGGATCTCGTAGCGCTCGTCGGGGAGCCGGTTCTGGTCGGTCTCCTCGTACTCGCGGATCACCAGGCGCCGCGCATGCTTGTAGTTCTCCACGTGCTGGTAGCCCATGCGGCTGGTGTCCAGGATCGCCGTGAGCGAGTTGATGGCCGTGTACCAGCCCCGCGTGCGGATGTGGTTGGCTTCCAGCAGGTGCGTGATCCCGTCCTTCACGCTGAGCGGGTCGTAATCCGGATCGTTCTTGTTGGTCTCCGCACCCATGTTGCGGATGCGGTCCAGGAAGTGCTTGGGCAGCAGGCGATAGCGCTTGGAGCTCTCGTTCTCGTCGTCGTCCGTGTAGTTCTCCACCGCCTTGAACTTCTCGAAGATCGCCTCTTCGCCCGACAGCTCGGCCCGGCCCTCCAGCTTGAGCTGCTGGTTGATCTCGTTGATCTCCCGCTCCACCAGGTGGTGGATGTGACCGGAAATCACGTCCTTGATCAGGTGCTCGGTCAGCGTCTGGTGCATCATGATCGGGCTGATCAGCTCGGAGTCCAGCACGTTGATCGCCAGCTTCACGTCCACCACTTCTTCCGGCTTGAAGTAGTTGTCCCGGAAGGAAGCCTTGACCACCGCATAGGTGTTCTCGCCGCTGATGAAGCCGCCCACGTCCGTCTGCTGCATCAGGATCGCGTTGGTGGCCGCCTCGAACTCGTACACCCCGCGCTGGGCATGGCCCTGCAGGTGGCCCATGATGTTCACGATCGACTTTTCCACTTCCTCCGTATTGAACAGCTCCGGCCCGCCGATGCTGTTGAGCAGCATCGCGATCTCGCGCGGCGTGTAGCGGTTCAGGTTGGCATGCTCGTCCTTGTCGATGACGTCCCGCACCTTCTTGGACATCTCGTCTTCCGCTGTCGTCAGATAGCGGCTGAGCATGTTCTGGAAGCTCTGGTTGTAATACGAGTGCAGGTAGGACTTGATGTTCCCCTGCACCGTCAGATCTTCCAGCACCTCGGGAGGCAGCTTGGACTGGATGTGGTTGAGGATCTTGTCCACTTCCTCGTCGATGATGAGTCGCGCCTCTACGTATTCGTCCCGGCCGTCGCGGTTCATGCTGTTGCGCGAACCGACCGCACTTGGCGTTTCCGGATGGACCGCGTTGGGACCCTTTCGGTAATCGCTTGGCATGGACTGTTCCTATCCTCCGCAGATTTTGGCTTGACCCAATCTCGTAAGCTCTAGAAACCTTCGGCATACATAGCCGTTTTTGCTCCCGATGGAAACCGGTTTTTCCGGGGAGTGCGCGCCCAGAGGGCCCCCCGACCGATCTCCGCGCGGCAATGGCCCTGCATGCGTGTGAGCCGCTGCTCCTGCTCTACGCCGAATTTTGCCTTTCGGAAGAAAAACTTGGCTACTGCTACCAGGGACGGGGGCAAAGATCAAGCGAAAGCACTTGAAGTGGCGGGGGTTCCCGCGCGGTGCAGGCGGCGACGCCCCGGGGGCTGCCGCTGCCCCGGGCAGGCCGCGCGCGAAGCCCGGCGGCGAGCCTTGCCGCGGGACGCGGCCACCCCGCGCGCGGGCCCGTGGCACGCCCTTTCCGTATCCCGCCGTATCCCGTGGGCCCCTGGCGGCTGGTTTGACCCTCCCCGCGCCGCCGGGCTATGCTGCCTCGCCAACGCTTCATCATTGATTCGTCCCCGGGGCCGCTCCAGCGCCGCGGCCCGGCGCACTGGCAGCCCGGCTCCCGCGGACGAGCCACCCTCATACCGATCCGTTCCGCGGCCGCGAGTCCTGGCCGCGCAAGCCTGCAGAGGAGGCGCAATGCCGCTCACCATCGGTCAGCCTGCACCCGACTTCAAGCTCAAGACCAGCAAGATGGGGGACTTCAGCCTTAAGGATCAGCGCGGCAAGACGACGCTGCTGCTGTTCATCCCACTGGCGTTCACCCCCACCTGAACCAAGGAATTCGGGATCGTGGAATCCCGACTGGCCGAAATCCGCGGCGCCAACGGCGACGTCTTTGGCATCTCCGCGGACAGCCCGTTCAGCCTGGCCAAGTGGGCCGAGCAGGAGGGCTACACCTTCACGCTGCTCAGCGACTTCGGCAAGTCCACCATCAAGGCCTACGACGTGATGATTCCCGACGTGCGCGGCATCGTGGGCGTGCCCAAGCGCTCCGCGTTCCTCATCGACAAGCAGGGCAAGCTGGTGCAGCGGGAATTGGTCGAGACCCCCGGCACCCTGCCGGACCTGGACGGCCTGATCGGCAAGCTCAAGTCCATGGCGTGATCCGCCGCCGTCCGGCCGCGACGCCGCGGCTCCGACCGCCACGAGGGGCGAGTAGGGCATAGCCTGCGATGCCCCTACCGACCGTACCGGCCCGCATCCCAAGTCTCCTTAGCCCAGCCGGTGCACCTGGCAGTCGGGGAAGATCGAGCGCACCCGCTCGGCCTGGGCCGGGTCGTTGGTGAAGAGCAGCAGTTGCCAGCCCGTCGTCTCGAGGAACTCGCGCAGGTACTGCAGCGTCTCCATCTGCCGCTCCGGATCGAGAAAGGCGAAGGGCTCGTCCAGGCAGAGCAGGGCGAAGCGCCCCTGCCGCTCGCGCCGCGCCATCTCCAGCCGCAGGGCCAGGTAGAGCAGGTGCTGCGCGCCGCTGGAGAGGTGATCCACGGGCCGGCTGGCGCCATTGCGGTCCAGCGCGCGGATGTCCTCCTGCCGCAGCCCGGAGAGGGCCACGGCGGCGGTGCGCGCCTCGTTCACGCCGCTGATGCGCGCGAACACCCCCGCCACCGCCCCCGACAGCTCGGCCAGCACGGTCGTCTCGTCCGCGGAGACGCCGCGGAACAGCTCCAGCGCCCGCTCCGCGGCGCGGCGGTCGAAGTCCAGCGCCGCGATCTCCGCCTCGAGCTGGCGCCAGCGCTCGTGCAGGGCCGCCAGCTCGTTGGGCAGGTCGCCCAGGCGGCCCACCAGCCGCTCCGCCTCGCCATGGCTGGCGCGGTCCAGCTCCGCGCGGCGCCGCTCCGCCTCGGCCAGCTCCTGGCGCAGGCGCTCCAGCCGGTCGCGCTGGGCCTTGCGTTCCGGCTCGGCGAGGCCCTCGGCCGGCACGTTTTCCGTCGTCAGCCGCGCCAGGGACGCCCGCGCTTCGGCACGCAGGGCCGCGCCGTCGGCCAGCCCCCGCTCGGCCACCGCGCGCTCCAGCCGCCCGTAGGCATCGGCCAGGCGCTGCTGGGCGCGGCGGTAGTCGCTCAGCCGGTCCCGGTACTCGTCGCGGCTGGCCACGCCCATGCCCGCCAGCCAGTCGCGCAGGGCCGCGCCCGCGGAGCGTTCGGCCGCCTGGGCCTGGGCCAGCTCGGCGTCGGCGGCTGCGGCGGCGCCCTCGGCCTCCTGCGCCTCCTCCGCGCGCGCCGCATGCTCCGCCTCGGTGCGCTCCAGCTCGGCGCTGACCTGCGCCAGAGCCGCCGCCAGCCCGGCCAGCGTGTCCGCCTCCGCGACACCCTGGGCACGGCCGTAGCGGTGCGTGCCGCCCAGCCGGTTGCGCCACTGGTCGCGCAGCTCGCGCAGCAGCCGCCATTGCTCCAGCCAGGGCAGCGCCGTGAACAGCGCCAGCGCCACGACGATGGCACCCGCCAGGGCGAGCCAGCTCCAGGCGGCGCGGCCGAAGCTGACCACGGCGGCCGCGCCCAGCACGATCAGGAGCGCCGCCAGCGCCCCGCGCAGCAGCACGCGCGTGAACTGCCCGTCGCGCTGCGCGGCCAGCCGGGCCTCCAG
>JBGOUY010000330.1:0-4413 GCA_041477795.1 bacterium | reverse complement strand
CTCGCTGGCGCGGCCCGCTCCCCCTTCTCCAGGTTGCTGTTGGTGCGCCCCGCAAGCGGGGCTCAGGTGCTGTTGGTTCGCCCCCCAAGCGGGGCTCACGGTGGAGAAGGGGGCCGGGGGGATGAGGTCGCGCGGCCCGCTCCCCCTTCTCCGCGGTGCCGTTGGTTCGCCCCGCAAGCGGGGCTCACGGTGGAGCAGGGGGCCGGGGGGATGAGGTCTTGCCGAGCGGCGGACAGGCTTGAACGGTGGGCTGTCTCTCCCTCCACGGAAAGAGTGAAGGGTGCTCAGGGCTGAGACCTCTGGCGTATGGCGTGCAAGCTGGGTAGGTTGATGCAGTCCGGGCCGCTGCACGGCTCGCCTCCCCTTGCTTCATCGGATCGGCCATGTTCCATATCCTGGTGACCGACTACCAGTGGCCCTCGCTCGATATCGAGCGCGAGCTGCTGCGCGACCTGCCCGGCGAGCTGATCGTGGCCGAGACGGGCGACGAGCCGGAGCTGATCAAGCTGGCCCCCAAGGCCGATGCCATCCTCACCTGCTGGAAGCCGGTCACGCCCAAGGTGATCGACACGGCGCGCAAGTGCCGCATCATCACCCGCTACGGCGTGGGGCTGGATAACATCGCCGTGGATCATGCGACGCGCCTGGGCATTCCCGTCACCAATTCGCCCACCTACTGCCTGGACGAGGTGGCCGAGCACGCGATCGGGCTGTTGTTCGCGCTGCAGCGGCGCATCGTGCGCTTCGACCGCGCCATCCGCGGCGGCGCGTATGCGGGCGTGGCGTTCCGCGGCATGCGCCGCATCTCCGGCCGCACGCTGGGCCTGCTGGGCTACGGCAACATCGGCCGCACCGTGGCGCGCCGGGCGCGGGGCGTCGGCCTGAGCCTGCTGATCCACGATCCGGCGGTGGGCGGGCTGGACCCCGAGCAGGGCGTCTCCGTGTCCTTCGAGCAGTTGTTGGCCGAGTCGGATTACCTCACGCTGCACGTTCCGCTCACGCCCCAGACGCGCGGCATCCTGGGCAAGCAGGCCATCGCGCGCATGAAGCCCGGGGCCTTCCTCATCAACACCGCCCGCGGCGCCCTGGTGGATCCGGATGCGGTGCTGGAGGGCCTGGAGAAGGGCCCGCTGGAAGGCGCCGCCCTGGACGTGTACCCGGACGAGCCGCCCGACCTGACGCACCCGCTCTTCCAGCACGAGCGCTTCATCGCCACGCCCCATTCGGCGTTCTATTCGGAAGAGTCCGTGCAGACGCTGCAACGCATGTCGGCCACGCAGGTCAAGACGCTGCTCTCCGGCGGCACGCCGGAGAACATCTGCAATCCCGCCTACCGGGAGCACCGGCCCCGCAGCTAGGGGCGCCGCCCGGGGCCGGACGCCGCACCGCAGGGCCGACCACCCACCGGAGAATCCGCTTGCAGACCGCCCACCCGCACGCCGCGTCCCCCGCCGCTGCCCGCTTCTTTCCGCCGCGCGGCCAATGGCTCGGCGCGCCGCCGGAGCAGCTCGGGCTGGATGCGGCCGCCCTGGCCGAGGCGGTGGCCTTCGCCCAGGCCCACGAGAGCCGCGTCTGGCCGCGCCGCATGGTGGATGCGCAGGGGCAGTACCTCCACCACGTCGCGAACGACCCCCCGCAATGGGCCGCACTGCTGGGCCCGGTGCGGCCGCACGAGGGGCCCCACGGCGTGATCGTCCGGCACGGCCGGCTCGCCGCCCAGTGGGGGCCGGTGGAGCGGGCGGACATGACGTTCAGCATCTCCAAGAGCTACCTGGCCCTGCTGGCGCTGCTCGCCCTCCAGCGCGGGCTGATCCGCGACCTGCGCGACACCGTGCGGGACTACCGGCTGGACGACGGCTTCGAGGCCGCCCAGAACCGCGCCATCACCTGGGAGCACCTGCTGCAGCAGACCAGCGAGTGGGAGGGCACGCTCTTCGACAAGCCGGAGCGGGTGGACCGCGGCCGCGTCGTCGTCGGCGACGACTTGCGCACGGGCCCCTTGCGCGCGCTCAAGCCGCCCGGCACGCACTGGGAGTACAACGACGTGCGCGTGAACCGGCTCAGCCTTTCGCTGCTGCGCCTGTTCCGGCAGCCGCTCAGCGAGGTGCTGCGCGAAGCGATCCTGGACCCCATCGGCGCATCGGAGAGCTGGGAGTGGCCGCACTACCGCAACGCCGTCGTGGAGGTGGACGGCCGGCCCATGCCCTCCATCCCCGGCGGCGCGCACTGGGGCGGGGGCCTGTGGATCAACTCCCTCGATCACGCCCGCATGGCCTGGCTGGTGCTCAATGGCGGCCAGTGGGCCGGGCGGCAAGTGCTCGCGCGCGAGATGGTGCAGCGGCTGCACACGCCCGCGCCGGGCAATCCCAATTACGGCTACCTGTGGTGGCTGAACACGGGGCGCACCGTGCTGCCCGCGGCGCCGGCCGGCGGCCTGATCTGCCGCGGCGGAGGCACGCACCTGATCTGGCTCGATGCGGAGCTGGAACTGGTGCTGGTGGCGCGCTGGCTGGACAGCGGCGACTGGAATCCGCTCGTGGAGCGCATCGTGGCCGCACTGTGCGATTGACTGTGCGATTGACCGTGCGACTAAACGTGCGATTGAGCGCGGGCCCCGCCGCGGCGGGCGCGGCTGCTGCACTCCCCAGCGCAGGTAGTAACTCGGTTTGAACTGAAGCTAGGTCGGTTCCTTTTCGTACTTAGGGGCACGGTTGCACTATTGGGTCGGCTGCGTGGGGGTCCTGGAACAGAAGCGCGCTGTTGAGCATACCGTGTGTGTTTGCGACGGTAATGCCGCCTAAGGCATGTCCGGGGCGATGTGGGTGTGGATAGAGATGCTGGAGCGTATCCAGTTGCGCACCATAACGCTGGTTGAGTGCATCGTAGCCGGGGCGCACGAGATGGCTGCGGATAGTGGGGTGGCAGTAGCTATGGAGGGCCATAGGAAAGAGTAAGCCGGACGCAAGCGTGTCGGCTAGCTGTAAACCTGCGTGGTTTTCACTGTGGCCGAAGGTAGGCATTTCAAGGATATGCGGATACTCGTTACCTCCATGCTTGAACATTTGGGTGAAGATGGAGTGGGCAACTTGGGCGTTTTGGGTTTTCTCACGGCTGTCGGCAACGATGAGCCCTCGTGAGTTATTCGCGGCCAGGAAGTTCTCAAAGTGGCCGCACATCGCCTGGACCGAGGACGTGTAGATTGCGCGGCTATCGTGAGTGGCGCCAATTCTCTTAATCCACACGCGTCCGATGATCTTGGCGTTGTGGGTTATCAGAAGACGAAGGACGTGGTCGAGGTATCCCATCGCGTGCGTCCGGCGGCGCCGACTTTGGGACGCGGCATCCGAACGTAGTCTATCGCCTTTGACCTCCCGAAGAATCGTGTCGAGGAATGGGGTTGTCGTTCCCCTACTTCCGGGGAAGAAGGACCGCTTGATGCCGAGAAACGTGTTGGTGACGGCTGGGAGTGTGTCCGCGTGAATGATGATTCCTGCAATGACGAGCGCGGGGGCGATCGGTGCCGTGGCGGAATGTAAGGTTGCCGTGTCACCGGATTCATCGACGTAGCAAAAGTACATCGGTGGCTGAATCCAAAGTGCATGCCGGCACGAAATAACTACGGCCACCGAAGTGGCCGTAGAAGGCGCCGGCTAGCAGTGCTGAACCGGCAAACATATTATGTATGATCTAATGGGGTGTGTCAATGGTGTTGTCGCAGAATGAATTCAATCTGCGTCACTATTCCAGCCCGTCCGGCGTTGACATCCCGGCGCGCCAATGTGCAGCCTGGAGGCGGACCTTGGCTTCACCACTCCACGCTTCCAACTCTGCACAGGAGGTGCCTGCCATGCCGCTGCTCAACGTGGGCGATGCCGCGCCCGCCTTCTCCCTCAAGAACCAGGATGGCCACACGGTCAGCCTGGCCGGCCTGAAGGGCAAGACCGTCGTGTTCTGGTTCTATCCGCGCGCCGATACCCCTGGCTGAACGAAGGAAGGCATCGGATTCGGGGACCGGATCCAGAAATTCAAGGCCAAGAACGTGGTGATCCTGGGCATCAGCAACGACGCGCCCGCCAAGAACAAAGCCTTCCAGCAGAAATTCAGCTTTCCGTTCGACCTGCTCAGCGACGAGACGAACGCCACGGCAGTGGCCTATGGCGCCGCGGACGACCCGGGCGCCAAGAGCCACAAGCGCATCAGCTACGTCATCGATCCCGCCGGCAAGATCCAGAAGGTGTACGGCACCGTGCAGGCCGCGGAGCACCCCGAGCAGGTGCTCAAGGAGCTGGGCGGCTAGCTAGTACTGCTTTGTTAGTTAAGACCTATCGCGGCTGCGGGCCAGGGTTACGATGACCTGGCGAAAGAGCTGTTCAAGCACGTGGCGCCGGAGCGCGGCCAGGCTTTTGCGCCCCT
>JBGOUY010000122.1:0-11878 GCA_041477795.1 bacterium | reverse complement strand
TGGACCTCTGCCAAGCGCTGTTCCAGCCTTGCCGGAAAGGCACCACGCAGGGAAGCGTGGGCCGTGCCAGGGAGGCGCAACGATGCGACGGCACGAGCTTTCGGACCCGCGATGGGAAACCAGCAAGGACTTGCTGCCAGCGGCCAAGGGGCGCGGGCGGCGACCTGCCGATCCACGGTGCATGCTCAACGGGATGCTGTGGATCGTGCGCACCGGGGCGCCCTGGCGCGATCTGCCGGAGCGGTACGGGCCTTGGGAGACGGTGTATGCGCGTCGTCGAGCGCTGCGTGGGCTGGCTCAAGGAAAACCGCCGCGTGGCGGTGCGCTATGAGAAACTGGCCACCCACTACCTGGGCATGCTCAAACTGGCCATGATCCTGCGCTCTATGACCACTGCAATTCCGAACAGAGCCTAGCACCCCAACGCGGCTTTCCCGCAACTTGCCGGGGCCACGCCGCCGCTGCGGGTGCCCGGCCCGGCTCAGTCCGCCGCCTGCCCGCGGCCGGCGCCGGCCTTGCCCGCGGCTGCGGCGCCGGAGGCCAGCCGTTCCGGGGGCAGCAGCAGGTCCTCCAGGAAGTACGCCGCCAGCTCCGCCCGGCCGGCCAAGTCGGCCTTGTGGTAGATGGCCAGGCTCTGCTTGCTCACGGTCTTTTCCGCCACGTCCCGCACCTCGGCGATCTCCTTCAGGCTCAGGCCCTTGAGCAGCAGGAAGGCCACCTCCTGCTCCGATTCGGTGAGGCCCCACACGTCGAACTGGCGCTGGATGGCCTCGCTCAGCCCGCGCAGGAGCTGCGCGGCCTCGCTCCGCCAGCGCTCCGCATCGGCGCGCCAGCGCTCGCCCTGCACCTCGGACTGGCGCAGGCGGGCCCGATAGCCCGCCACGGCGCGCCGCCACAGGCGGGACACGCCCAGCGCCGCCGCCACGATCACCGCCGCCTCCACCGCGATGTGGCGCAGCGAGGAGCCGTAGTAAAGGTCGAACCCGACATCGATCCCGGTCAGCACGATCACCGCCAGCAGCACCGCGACGAGCACCCGTTTTTCCTGCTCACCCATGAGGCGTTTCCTCCGGGCCGTGGGTCATGCGACCCACGGCGCGCTGATAAGTCGCTGCGATCACACCCATTCTCGCACCTGGGCCCTTTGCCGCATAGTCGCCCGGCGCGGAGCGGGGCATGCTGGTCGGGTCCCGCTTTAGCCACGCCGCATGAGGCGACGCGCGCCGGGCGGCCAATCTTGAACGCGAAAGGGTATCCCGATGATTGTGCCACAACTGCATTTGATGCTGATCCACTTCCCCATCGTGGGGTTCATTGCCTCTTCGCTCCTGCTCGTCTATGCGCTCTGGCGCCACCGCCAGGAGGCCCGCACCATCGCCCTGGTCGGCATCGTCCTTTCCGGGATCGTCGTCCTGCCCGTGCTGGCCACCGGCAACGCCTCCGAGGACGCCGTCGAGGGCCTGCCGGGCGTCTCCCGCACGCTCATGCGCCAGCACTCGCAGGCGGCCGATACCGCCGGTACGCTGGCCGTCATCGCGGGCGGCTTGGCCCTGGCGACCCTGCTCGTGCAGCGCTGGCGCCCCAGGCTGGCCACGCCGGCCCTGACGGGCGTGCTGGTGATGGCCACGGCGGCCACCGTGAGCATCGGCTGGACCTCGCACCTGGGCGGGGAGATCCGCCGTCCCGAGCTGGCGCTGGCCTGGAACGGCGCGGGCGGCCAGGCAGGCGGCGAATCCGGCGAGGGCAACGAGGGCGGCAAGGGCGGCCTGCTCTCCAGCCTGACCGGCTCGCGTGAATCCGGCGAGCAGGGCGAGCAGCCTGAGCAGGGCGAGCAGGGCAGCACGTCGCTGCTGGGCCGCCTTACCGGCGGCGAGAGCGCCGAAGCCGGCGAGGCGCAGGAAGTCCGCCCCGCCCCGCGCTCCGCGTCGCCCGGGCTGGGCACCCTGCCGCAGGCCAAGCGGCACGCAGGTCGCGCCGCTGAAGCGGGCGAACGCGGCGAGCGCAAGCAGCGCGGCAGCCGCGACAGCGACGAGAACTAGCGCCCCCGCAGCCACTCCCTTCGATGCGCGGAGGCGGGACGCACCGCCTCCCGCCTCCACACCCCCACGCTCCAACCAAAGCTGGCGCTCCCGCTGGCGTCGCCTTCCCCACGCCGCACGATCGGGCTATGCTCGTCGGCGGGAGCCATCGCTGCCGCCGCAGCCGTCGCCGCACGCCGCCGCGGCCCGCGCAGCCGGTCGCCCCGATCCACCGCCCACCCACCGCAGCGGAGCGCCATGGCAGCTTCCCCCGTGAACCGACAGTGGCTGCTGGTCAACCGCCCCGCGGGCTGGCCCCGCGAAGCGGACTTCAAGCTGGCGCCAAGCCCCCTGCCGGAGCCGGGCCCGGGCCAGTTCCTGGCGCGGGTGCTGTGGCTCTCGGTGGACCCCTACATGCGCGGCCGCATGCGCGACGTGAAGTCCTACGCCCCGCCCGTGCCGCTCAATGGCGTGATGGAGGGCGGCACCGTGGCCAAGGTGATCGCCAGCAAGCACCCGAAGTTCAAGCTGGGCGACCTCGTGGAGGGGCGGCTGGGCTGGCAGGACTACGCGCTGAGCGACGGCAAGGGCGTGCGCGTCATCGACCCCGCGCTGGCGCCGATCTCCACGGCGCTGGGCGTGCTCGGCATGCCGGGCCTGACGGCGTACTTCGGGCTGCTGGAGATCTGCAAGCCCAAGGCGGGCGAGACCGTGCTCGTCTCCGGCGCAGCCGGCGCGGTCGGCTCGCTGGTGGGGCAGATCGCCAGGATCCAGGGCGCCCGCGCCGTGGGCATCGCCGGCACGGATGACAAGGTGCGCTGGATCACCCGCGAGCTGGGCTTCGACGCCGCCTTCAACTACAAGACTGTGCCCAACTACGGCGCCAAGATCGCCGAGCTGTGCCCCAAGGGGGTGGACTGCTACTTCGACAACGTGGGCGGCGAGATCACCGACGCGGTGTTCCCGCTGCTCAACACGCGCGCCCGCGTGGCCATCTGCGGCCAGATCTCCCAGTACAATCTCGAGAAGCCCGAGCAGGGGCCGCGCCTGCTGTGGCACTTCATCCGCCAGCAGCTCCGCGTGGAGGGCTTCCTCGTGTTCCAGTTCGCCGACCGCAACAAGGAAGGGCTGGCGCAGCTCGCCAAGTGGGTCAGCTCGGGCCGGCTGCGCTACCACGAGACGGTGGTGGAGGGCCTGGAGCACGCGCCCGCGGCCTTCCTGAGCATGATGCGCGGGGACAACCTGGGCAAACAGCTCGTGCACGTGGCCGATGCCTAGTGCTTCGCGATACCCGTTCGCGGCAATTCGATTGCGTGTAATATCAAGGCTTTGGATATCCGCAATAGGTCGCGAAGGACTTTCACCAAGTACCAGTCCAGCGCCCCGCTCCCCCCGGCGTCCGTGAGCCAGGCCCCGTCCGCCACCGCCGCTCCAAAGGGTCGCGCGCCACCGCCCGGTCGCGCCGGAGGCGCGCCCCTGGCAGATCGCACCGGAGGCGCGCCCCTGCCTGACCGCGCGCTGCGCTGGCTGATCGCGCTGCTGGTGCTGCACAGCGGCGTGTTCTTCGGGCTGGTCTCCCCCGCGCGCCCCAACGCCATTGCGTGGCCCATCGCCTTCGTGCCGCTGTTCCTGGCGCTGGACCTGGCGCTGCGGCGCTATCCCGGCACCGCCCGCGGCACCGGCCGCAGCACTTGGCGCGGCACTTGGCGCGGCGCGGCCTGGCGCGTGCTCGCCTGCACCGTGCCCGTGGGCATCGGCTTCGCGGCCATCTCGGGCGACTGGGTGGTGAACACCGCGTACGTCTACGGCGGCCTGTCGCTCCCACTCGCCTACGCAGTGAGCTGGTTCGGCTACGGCCTGCTGATCGGGCTGGAGGTGGCGCTGTGCCTGGGCCTGCCCTTTGCGCTGACTTGGCGCCGGCCGCTGGCGGGGCTATTCGTCATCCCGCTCTGGTGCACGGTGCTGCAGGTGTACCTGCCGCGCTTCCTCTTCTTCACCTACGGCCAGGCCATGGCGCCGCTGCTGCCGCTCGTGCAGGTGGCGGACACAGGGGGCTCCGGCGGGCTGAACCTGCTCTACCTGCCGCTGCAGCTCGTGCTGTACGCCTGGCTGCGCCGGCTCTACGCTCCCGGCGAGCTGCCGCTGCGCGCGCTGGGCGCCGCCACGGTCGCGCTGGCGCTGGCCTTTGCGCTGGACTATGGCTACGGCACCCGCGCGCTGGCGATGTGGCGGGCGCGCCAGGCCGCCGGCGCTCCCGTGGAACTGGTGGGCATCCAGCCCGACTTCTCGCTCAAGCGCCTCGCCTCCAATCCCGACCGGTCCTACTCCGACCGCGAGCAGAGCCTGCGCGGGCTGCTCGACGACTCGGCCGCGGCGCTGACCCGCGCCCAGCGCGCGCCCGGCGTGCCCACCGTGCTGCTCTGGCCCGAGTCCGTCTATCCCCAGCCCTACCTGCTGGCGCGCGACATGCGCGAGCTCGTCGAGCGCTGGGTGCAGTCCCAGCGCGTGCACCTGATCCTCGCCACCGTGGACGGCCGCAGCGTGCGCACGCCCGACGGCCGCGTCATCCCGGAAATCTACGGCGCCGCCGTGCACGTGGCCCCAGACGGCCAGCCGCGCGCGGTCTACCACAAGATCGCGCTCATCCCCTGGGGCGAGACGATCCCCCTGGCAGACGTCATCCCCGGCTACCGGCGCCTGCTGCTGGACTGGATCCCGCAGATCTCCGAGTTCACCCCCGGCCGCGCGCACACCGTGTTCGAGGTGGACGGCGTGCGCATCGCCCCCATGATCTGCTTCGATGCGGCCGTGGCGGGCGTGGCCCAGGGCATGGCGGCCAACGGCGCGCGGCTGGGCGTCGTGCTCTCCAACCTGGCCTGGTTCGGGCGCACCTCGGTGAGCCGGCAGTTCGGGCTCTACGTGCGCTTCCGCGCCATCGAGAACCGCATGCCGATCCTGCTGCTCTCGCAGAACGGGGAAACCTTCCTCGTGGACGCGACGGGCGAGGACGGCTCGCCGCACCTGCCCCAGTTCCACACCGCCGCGTTCGTGCAGCAGGTGCGCGCCCCCCGCGAGTCCTCGTTCTACGCCTTCCACGCCGCGGCCATCCACGCGGGGTATGCCGCCGCGCTCCTGCTGGCGCTCGCGCTGGCCTTCGGCCGCCCGCTGCTGGCGCGGATGCGCCCGCGGGATCGCGAGTGACAGCCGAGCGCGCCTGACACCCCGTCCGGCCGCGGGACCGCTCCCCTGGGCCCCATCTCCCACGGGAGAGGGAAAAATCCGCGCCAGGGGCGGCTCCACGCCCCCTCTCTGCCGTGAGCCCCGCTCGCGGGGCGCACCAGCGGCGGCGTTGCGCCCCTCTCCGCAGGGTGGAGAGGGGCAGCTCCGCGTGAGCGGAGCGGGGTGAGGTTGCGACGCAGGCCATTCGCAATCCGCCCGAGCGATCGACGTGCGCCCCTTCCCTGCCTAGCGGGGAAGGGGTCGGGGGATGGGGTGGCGGCTGCCCCGCTATTCGGGCGCGGAGGCGGGCGGGAGGGGCTGCGGGGCACGGTAGACGGCGGTGCCGGCCAGGATGTCGTGCAGGGCCTGCCGGTCGCTGCGGTAGGCGATGAAGCAGCCGGCGAGGATGACGACGCCGCTCAGGTAGGAGAGCAGGGTGAACCCGTTGCCGAGCCGGGGCAGGTGCAGCGAGACGATCACGCCGACCAGGCCCAGCAGGGTGGGGGCGTTCTTGAGCGCCCAGCGCAAGGCGTAGGTGCGCAGGCGGGCGCGCTCGCCCGCTTCCGTGCCGATGCGCAGGCGCAGCAGGCGCTTGCCGGGCGAGGCGCCCCAGATGCCCTCCACGCCGAACCAGAGCAGGCCGATCACCGCGCTGCCGGCGGCGCCCGCCGCCATCATGCCGCCGGCGCCGGGGCCCTGGCCGCCCACCGTGTCCAGCCCCAGGCGGATGCCGATCCACGGCCCGAACAGGAACGCGAGCAGCAGCACGCCCGTCAGGTCCAGGAGCAGCGCGGCGGCGCGGGGCGGGATTCCGACACGGTCGGGCATGGGGCTCGCTGCGGCGAGGTGGCCGGTGAGGCGCGGGACGGCGCCGGTCTCCCCATGCTTAGCCCAACGTGGCGCCTGATGCCAGGACGGGCGCCTGACGGCGCCTGCTGCCGGCGCCTGCACCGCGCACCGCCCGGCGTGCTCGCTTAGACGGCCGCGGCGCCGTCCCGTGGACGCTCCGCGCGCCGCCGTGATAGCGTGGCCGTCCGCAGCGCAGCACCGCCCACAGGAGCGAGTATGGCCCACCGCGATCCGACCCAGCCCCCGGCACAGCGCGCCTCCGGCGGCACCGGCCGTTCCGCCGGCTCCGCCCGGGCAGCAGTGCCAGCGCGCGCGCCACGCACACCGCGCACCGTGCTGGTGGTGGTGGACAGCATGCGCGCCGACTTGATCCGCCCGGAAACGACGCCCACGCTGGCCCGGCTGGCCGGGCAGGCCTGCCGCTTCGCGCAGCACCGCAGCGTCTTCCCCTCCACCACGCGCACGGCCTCGGCGTCCATCGCCACCGGCTGCCTGCCGCGCCACCACGGGCTGCTGGGCAACACCATGGTCATCGACGAAGGGGCGGGGCTGGTGTGCCTGTCCACGGGCAAGGCGGACTTCCGCGAGCGCCTGCGCGCGGCGACCGGCCGCGTGCTGACGCGACCCACGCTGGCCCAGCGCCTGGCGCCTCATGGCGGCGCGATCGTGTTCTCCAACGCCTCGCCCGGCGCGGCGCACTTCCAGGATCCGGACGGCTACGGCCACCTGTACAACCGCGCCGGCTCCCACGGCCCCGGCCTGCGTCCGCTGCCGGCCGGGGAGCACCTGGACGTGCCCAAGGGCATCGCCGGGGATGCCGCATGCACGGATCGCTTCGTGGCCGAGGTGCTGCGGGAGCGGCGCCCGCCCCTGGCCGTGCTCTGGCTGAGCGAGCCGGACAACACGGCGCACGAGAATCCACTCGGCGGCCCGGAGCACCTGCGCGCGCTGGCCGGAGCGGACGCCTGCGTGGCGCACGTGCTGGAGGCCGTGCAGCGCGAGGACCCCGACGGGCGCGAGCTGCTGCTGCTGGTGACCTCCGACCACGGAAACGAGACCACCGATCGCATCATCGACGCGAACGCCCTGCTGGTGCAGGCGGGGCTCAAGGCCGCGCCGCACTCCAGCGACGTCGTGCCCGCCTCCCAGGGCACCTCGGCGCTGTTCTACGTCTCGCCGGCGGCCGAGGGCCGCGTGCCGGCGCTCGTGGAGTTCCTCGCCACGCAGGACTGGGTGGCCGAGGTGCATGCGGGCGGCGAGCTGACGGCGCTGGGACTGGACACGGGGATGGCGCTGGCCGCGGCGGTATCCCTGCGCAAGTCCGCGCGCTCCAACGAGTTCGGCGTGCCGGGCTACAGCGACATCGTCTACGAGCCGACCGGCCACAACCGCGTGGGCTGCGGCGAGCACGGCGGCACGGGCTTCTACGAGCAGAGCCCGATCCTGCTGGCGCTGGGCGCGGGCTTCGCGCCGGGCAGCGTGCGCCAGGACGCCTCCTCGTGCATCGACGTGGCGCCAACGATCCTGCGCCACCTGGGCCTGGCGCTGCAGGGCTTGGACGGCCGCGCCCTGCAGGATGCCTGACCGCATGCCGGAGCGCGGCCCCCGCAGCGGGTCTTCGCGCGCCGGCTCATGCCGGCGTCCACTCCCCACACGCCCCGCCCGCATCCGTACGCTGGCGCTGCGGGATTTCCTGCTGCGGGTCGCGCTGCTGGCGCTGGCCACGAGCGGGTCTGTGGGCGGCGCTGCGGCTGCAGGCGGGGCCGCGGACGGGTCCCCAGCGCCGGCCTTCCGGCGCGCGGAGGGCCAGCGCGTCTGGCGCTTCCCGCGCGACCACGGCCAGCACCCGCCCTATCGCCTGGAGTGGTGGTACTACACCGGCATCGTGCGCACGGCGGAGGGGCGGCCCTTCGGCTACCAGGTCACCTTCTTCCGCCAGGGCCTGCCGGGGGCCGCGCCGGGGCGGCCCAGCGCCTGGGCCGTGCGCTCGCTCTACCTGGCGCACGTGGCGCTGAGCGACATCGCCGCGCAGCGCTACCGCCACGCCAGCCGCGCCGGGCGGGACAGCCTGGGCCTGAGCGGCGCCGCGCCCGACCGGCACGCGGTGTGGCTGGGCCCCTGGCGCGCCGACGCCCTGGCGGACGATCCGCACGGCGTGCGCCTCACCGTGGACGCGGGCGACTTCGCGCTGGCGCTCACCCTGCACGGGCGCGGCCCGCCGCTGCTGCACGGCACGGGCGGGCTGGACCGCAAGGGAGACGCGCCCGGCCAGGCCTCCTGGTACTACTCCCAGCCCCGCATGGAGACCGCAGGCACGCTGCGCGTGGACGGCACGCAGTGGCGCGTCGAAGGCAGCACGTGGATGGATCACGAGTTCGGCACCAGCCAGCTCGGCCCGGCCCTGGCTGGCTGGGACTGGCTGGCGCTGCGGCTGGACGACGGCAGCGCGCTGATGCTCTACCGCCTGCGCCGCCACGACGGCACGGCCGACCCGGCCTCCGGCGGCGACTGGGTCACGGCGGACGGGCGGCGCACGCGCCTGGCGCTCGGTGGCGCGGACGCACCCGCGCGGGACGTCCGGCGCGCCACCTTCACGCCCGGGCGCAACTGGCACAGCCCCGTCACGGGCGCGGACTATCCGCTCGAGTGGCACCTGACAGTGCCAGTGCCGCCGGAGGAGCCCCTGACGGTGCCAGGGCCACTGGAGCGGCGACGGGCCGTGCCGGGCCCGGCACAGGCCACGCTGGAGTTGCGCATCACGCCGGCCTTCGACGCCCAGGAACAGGCGGCGGCGCCCGGCACGCCCTTCGCCTACTGGGAGGGCGCCGTGTGGGCGGAGGGCACGCTCGCCGGGCGGCCCGTGCGCGGCGAGGGCTACCTGGAGCTGACCGGCTACGCCGGCCCGCTGGGCGGGGCGCTGCGCTGAAGACGCACGGCGCGGGACGGTGCAAGACGCCCGTGCGGAACCCCGCGCTCCTTGCGGAGCGAGGAGTCACCGCGCGTGGGTCTGCTGAAGAGGATTGCCGAGACGACATGCGGCGGGGAGCAGCCGCACGGAGCCTGCACGCCGTGCGGTGCCGTGCACCGCGCCGGCCTTGCGGCAGCCGGCGCGGAATGCGGAAGCTCACGCGATGACGGACTCGGGCTCCATGCGCACGCCGGTGTAGCCGGGCGCGCCCATCTCCGGGACGTCCAGGCCCAGCCGCTCGGTCTCCGGCGAAACGCGGTTGCCGCCCACGATCAGGCCCGTGAGCTTGAACAAGATCGCACCGGCGGCGACGTTCCAGGTGATGCAGGCGACGGAGGCGATGACCTCGGCCAGGAACTGCTTGCCGTCGCCGTAGAACAGACCGGTGACGCCGCGGCCGGCCACGCCCATGTACTCGTTGAAGCCGATGCCGTTCCAGCCGGCGCCGTAGGTGCCGTCCGCGAACAGGCCCAGCGCCCACACACCCCACAGGCCGTTGACGCCGTGCACGCTGATGGCGCCCACGGGGTCGTCGATGCCCATGCGCTCGACGGTGTACACGCTGATGACGACCAGCACGCCGGCGATGAGGCCGATCAGGTAGGCCGCCCAGGGCGCGACGAAGGCGCAGGGCGCCGTGATCGCGACCAGGCCGGCGAGCATGCCGTTGCACATCATGGAGACGTCCGGCTTCCGGTGCATGAACCAGTGGTACAGGGTGGCACCGATGGCCCCGGCGGCCGAGGCGAGCATGGTGTTGGTGGCGATGATGCCGATGCGGCCGTCCGTGCCGGCCAGGGAGGAGCCGGCATTGAAGCCGAACCAGCCGAAGGCCAGGATGAACGTGCCGATGACGGCCATGGGGATGTTGTGCGCCACGATCGGGCGCGGCCGGCCGTTCGCGTCGAACTTGCCCAGGCGCGGGCCGATCAGGACCGCCAGGGTCAGCGCCAGCGCGCCGCCCTGCAGGTGCACCACGGAGGAGCCGGCAAAGTCCACGGCGCCGTGGGCCAGCCCGAAGTTCAGGCCCAGCTCGGCCAGCCACCCGCCGCCCCACAGCCAGCAGCCATAGATGGGATAGATGATCGCGCCGATGAAGAAGCTGAACACGAAGAAGCTGGAGAACTTCCAGCGTTCCGCCAGGGCGCCGGTGGGAATGGTCGCAGTGGTGTCCATGAAGACCATCATGAACAGGAACCACACGATGGCCGCGGCATCATAGGCGCGCCCGGAGAGGAAGAAGCCGGTCGTGCCGAACAGCCCGAAGTCCTTGCCGCCCAGGGTGATGCTGAACATCTTGTTGAGCACGGGGATGCCCCCCAGCGCCCCCGGGCCGCCGATGGGCGAGCCGTTGGCCCCGCCGCAGAGCAGCGCGAAGCCCGTCACGAAGAAGCCCGTCATGCCGATGCCGTACACCATGAAGTTCATGGCCATGGTGTGTCCGACGTTCTTGGCGCGGGTCAGCCCGGTCTCGACCATGGCGAAGCCGGCCTGCATGAACATCACCAGGAAGCCCGCCACGAGGGTCCACACGAAGTTGATGGAGTAGAAGGCGCGGGACAGGTTGGCGGCCAGCTCCTGCGGGGTGGGGTTCTTGGGGTCCTTGAAGGCGGTCCAGTCCGAGCCGTCGGGCTTGCTGGACACGCCGGAGCCCCAGCCTGCCAGATAGCTGTTGGGCGCGTAGAGCGGCCCGGCGCTGTTGCCGCCGGTGGGGTCGCCCTGCGGCTCGGCCGGCGCCGCGGCAGGCGCGGGCGCAGGGGTTGCGCCGGGAGACGGAACGCTGGCGGCCGCGGGCGACGTGGGCGTGCTCTGCGCAAAGCTCGCGGCCACATAGAACGCGTACAGCACGAGCAGCGCTGCCCCGACGGCGAGCAGCTTGGTGCGATAGGGAATCCGAGTCATTAGGACGCTCCCGGCGGATGAGAGGGGGCAGCGCCGGGAGTTCCGGAGCCGCGAACACCTGCAACGGTGCGCACACGCGACGCCTCCGCAGGCGGCGCGGTGCACGGTCGCCGGGGGCTGTCTGCATTGAGCGTACCCCAGCCTGCACCCCCGTTGCCGGGCGCCCAGCGCGGCACCGGGCAGCGCCAGCGACGATGCCCCTCGGGCACTCGCCGGAGCGAGCGAACTTGCCTTGTGGATCAGGTAGCTACGAGTCGACGGAGACCGGCACGGAGGGCCGCGCGAGAGGCGGATTTCGCGCCGGTCGTGGCGCGTCGCGAGGAGGGTAAAGAGGAGGGCCGGACCAGCCTTCACGCAGGAGCTGCCGCGGAATGCGGCAGCCCCTGGCGCTGACTGCCCGATGATTAATCAGCGGCCGGCGGAGAACAACTGCGGGCGCAGGCTACATGCTGGGCTTGAAGATCGCCAGCACGGCTCCGGCCGGATCCTTGAGCACGGCGAAGCGGCCCACGCCGGGAATGTCCATCGGCTCGCGCATCACCTGGCCGCCCAGCTCGCGCGCCTGCCGGGTGCTGGCGTCCACGTCGGTCACGTGGACATACTGCATCCAGCTCGGCGGCACGCCCTGCCAGGCGGGCCCGCTCATCTCCATCATGCCGGCGTGGTCTTTGCCGGCCTGGGTGAAGATCGTGTAGGTCATGGGGCCCACGTTCATGCTGCGGTTGCCCCAGCCGAACAGCTTGCCGTAGAACGCCTTGGCGGCGGCGGCACTGGGCGTCATCAGCTCGTGCCAGATGAAGATGCCCGCGCCGGGCGGGGCAGGCGGCGCCGCGGGCCGGCGGGCGGCGCGCTTGGGCGCGGCGCGGCGCGTGGTTGTGCGGCGCGCAGCGGTGCGGCGTGCGGTCGTGCGGCGTGCAGGGGT
>JBGOUY010000158.1:0-9735 GCA_041477795.1 bacterium | reverse complement strand
GGTACGGGCCGTTCGAGATCGAGAGCTGGATCTACCGCCGGCTGCACGGGGATGCCGTGCGCAGCGCCCTCCTGGCAAGCGCGGCCTTCCTCAAGCGCACCTTGGCCCCGCAGCGGCCCGCCGCGCCCCCCGTGCCGTACAACCGGGAGTCCGGCCACGTCCAGTTCTTCACGCGGCGCGCGCTGGAGCGGCTGCTCAGCGACAACGGGTTCGCCGCGATCGGCCGCGCGCACGGCGCGTTCCTCGGCGGCGTCTTCTCCGCCCGCATCCTCAACCGCAGCGCAGCGCTCATCGGCTGGAACGCGGCGCTGGGCTCGGCGCTGCCCGCCTGGGCCGTCTCCTCCTGGTACGTGGTGGCGCAACGGGTAGACGATGCGGCGGCACCCGCCCCGCAGCCCTGACCCCGCCCGGCCACCACGCCAGCGGGCCGCAGCGCCCGCCTCAGCGCCACAGGCCGCGCGTGTCGATCACCACCTTGTCGCGCAGCAGGGCGCGGTCGATCTGCTTGAAGGGCCGGTGATCCACCAGCAGCAGCACGATGTCCGCCTCGGCCAGGGCCTCCTCCGCACGCACGAGGCGAATCTCCGCGAGGCCCTGCAGGGTGGCGGGCAGCGCCTCGATGTAGGGCTCCACCACGAGCAGCCGCCCCACGTGCCGGTCGGCCAGCTCACGCACGATGGCCAGCGCCGGGCTTTCCCGCAGATCGTCGATGTCCGCCTTGAACGCCAGCCCCAGGCACGCCACGACCGGCGCCTTGAAGCGCGCGGCGGCCTGGCTGACCTGGGCGATCACATACTGGGGCTTGCCGTCGTTCACCTCGCGCGCGGTGCGGATGAGGCGCGCCTGTTCCGGCGCGGCCGCCACGATGAACCACGGGTCCACGGCGATGCAGTGCCCGCCCACGCCGGGCCCGGGCTGCAGGATCTTCACGCGCGGATGGCGGTTGGCCAGCCGGATCAGCTCCCACACATCCACCCCGAGCCGGTCGCAGACCAGCGACAGCTCGTTGGCGAAGGCGATGTTCACGTCCCGGAAGGCATTCTCCGTCATCTTCACCAGTTCCGCCGTGGCGGCCGTGGTGGACACGCACTCGCCCCGCACGAAGATGCGGTACAGCTCCGCCGCCCGCTCCGCGCAACGGGGCGTGAGGCCGCCGATGACGCGGTCGTTTTCCACCAGCTCCACCAGCACGCGCCCGGGCAGCACGCGCTCCGGGCAGTGCGCCACCTGCACGTCGGCCGCTGCGCCGGCCTGGTGCGGAAAGGTCAGGTCGGGGCGCAGCTCGGCGAGCCAGCGCGCCACCTGCTCCGTCGTGCCCACGGGCGAGGTGGATTCCAGCACCACCAGGTTGCCGCGCGCCAGCACCGGCGCGATGGCCTGCGCGGCGGCCTGCACGTAGGACAGATCGGGCTGATGCCCGTCGCGGAACGGCGTGGGCACGGCGATGAGGAAGGCCTCGGCCGGCTCAGGCCGCGTGACGGCGCGCAGCTTGCCGGAGAGGATGGCGGCCTTGACGATGCCGTCCAGGCCGGCCTCCACGATGTGGATGCCGCCGCGGCGCAGGGTCTCCACGACGCGCTCGTTCACGTCGACCCCGATCACCTCCACCCCTTGACCCGCCAGCGCGGCGGCCGTGGGCAGGCCGATGTAACCCAGGCCCAGCACCGCCACGCGGCTAAACGGCAGCTTCATCGAACTGGGCCTCCAGGTGATCGGCGATGCGCTCGGCCGCGTGTCCATCGCCGTAGGGATTGTGGGCGCGGGCCATCGTCTCGTAGTGCGCGGGGTCATCCAGCAGCCGGGTCGCCTCGCTCACGATGCGCTCGCGATCGGTGCCGACGAGGCGCACGGTGCCGGCATCCACGGCCTCGGGGCGCTCGGTCACGTCGCGCATGACGAGCACGGGCTTGCCCAGCGCCGGGGCCTCCTCCTGGATGCCGCCGGAATCGGTGATGATGAGATAGGAGCGGTCCATCAGGTACACGAAGGCGAGGTAGTCCTGCGGATCCAGCAGGTGAATGTGCGGCTCGTTGCCCAGGCGTTCGCGCGCGGGCCCCTGCACGTTGGGATTCAGGTGCAGCGGATAGACGATCTGCACGTCAGCGCGCCGGGCCAGGGTGGCGAGCGCGTCCAGGATGCGTGCAAATCCCGACCCGAAGTTTTCGCGGCGGTGGCCGGTGACGAGGATCAGCCGCTTGCCGGGATCCAGGAAGGCGAAGCGCCGTGCCAGCGCGGCGGCCAGCTCGCGCTCCTCCCGCAGGCGCGCCACGATCTGCTGCAGCGCATCGATCACCGTGTTGCCGGTGACGCAGATGCGCTCCGCTGCGACGTTTTCCCGGCGCAGCATCTCCGCCGCGCGCTCGGTGGGGGCGTAGTAGTAGGCGGTGAGGCAATCGGCAAGACGCCGGTTCATCTCCTCCGGCCAGGGCGCGTAAATGTTGCCGCTGCGCAGGCCCGCCTCCACGTGCCCCACCGGCACGCGCTCGTAGAAGGCCGCCAGCGCCGCGGCGAAGGTGGTGGCCGTGTCGCCGTGCACCAGCACCACGTCCGGCCGTTCCTCCTGCACCACGCGACCCACCTCGCGCAGCACGTTGATCGTGATGCCGACCAGGCTCTGGGCGCGCGTCATCAGACCCAGGTCGTGGTGCGGCGCGATCTGGAACACCGCCAGCACCTGGTCCAGCATCTCGCGGTGCTGCGCCGTCACGCAGACCCGCACGACGAAGCGCTGCGGCCGGCGCTCGAGCTCGCCGATCACCGGGGCCATTTTGATCACCTCGGGCCGCGTGCCCAGCACGACCAGCACCTTGCAGGGGCGGCTCATCGCTCCCCCCGCGCTGCCGGGTCGCTCCGCGACGCTTGCACTCCGTTCATCGGGACGGTGGGTGGATGGTCGGCGACTGGATGCCGGAGGCCGGGGGCGTTCATCCGGCCACGGTCGGGGCTTCGCTGCGGCTCATCCGGTGCGCCAGCGCCAGCTCCAGCAGGAAGATCACGGCATAGCTGATGGATAGTGACATGGCCGCGCCCGTTCCACCATAACGGGGGATCAGCAGCAGCCCCAATGCCACGCCGCTGGCGAGCCCCAGCGCCAGGATGGCGAGGAGCCGGCGCGGCAGGCCGCCCGCGGCCACGTACTGCTGCACCACGGTCGTCGTCCCGAGCAGGAACGCGCCGGGCAGCATCCAGCGCAGGATGGGCACCGCCGGCAGGAAGGCTACGCCGAACAGGACGCGCACGAAGGGCTCCGCCAGCAGCTCGAACGCGCCGCACCCCACTGCCATCAGCACGGCCACGGCCAGCAGGTTGCGCAGCATGAACCGGTAGCGCCCCAGATCCTGCCGCACCAGGCGCGGAAAGAGCACCAGCGCCAGGGACGCCGGGAACAGGCCCAGCGTGTCGCTGACCTGGCTCGCGATGGAATAGTATCCCAGGCCCTCCGGCCCCAGAAACGTGCGCACCAGGAACACGCTCACCCGCAGCATCATGAACGCGAGCAGCGCGCTCAGGTAGGCCTTGCTCGCGTAGCGCACGCCGCGCCCGAACAGGCCGGCATCGAAGTGCAGCGCCGGCAGCCGCCGCTCCAGCAGCGCCGCCACCGCCAGCACGCCCACCCCGCCGGCGGCGACCAGGCTCACGATCAGGTAACTCGCCACGCCCAGGCCGAGCAGGGCCACGATGACGATCCCGACCAGGTTCAGGACGCTGGTGCACACCTGCAGGCCGTTGAACAGGCCGACGCGATTGACGCCCACCAGCAGGTTCGTGCCCAGGAACACCACCAGCGTCGCGGCCCCGACCCCGCAGGTGAGCAGGGACAGGCTGAGCGTGAAGCCCGGCAGCCAGCCCAGCACCCGCGCCGACTCCAGCAGGCCCAGGGACGCGACGGTGACCCAGAGCGTGACCCAGCCCGAGTTGACCGTGAGCTGCCCGACCAGCCCCGTGTCCCGCGCCGCCAGGTAGGTGTTGCTGGAGTGCAGCCCGAGGTTCCCGATCTGCGCGATGGTGGCCGCGAGGGTCAGGGCGAACACGAACTCGCCGCGCCCCTCCGGCCCCAGCGCACGGGCGAGGATGATGCTGCCGCCCAGGCTGATGAAGAGCCCGGCCACACGCGTGGCGAGGATCTGCAGGACGTCCAGGGTGTACTTGCCGGGCATCGGATCGCGCACTCAGGCGCGCGCAGGCGCGGGGCGCCAGGTGGGGCGCACAGTGGGGTGCACAGTGGGGCGCACAGTGGGCCGCCGACTGGGCCGTCGACGGGGCATGGCGGTCATGCGCGGAGCGCGATGGTGCACGGTGCGTGATTCCCCCAGCGGCGCCTGCATTGGCAAGGACGTGACGGCGCCCGCACGGCGCGTGCCGGCTCAGCGGGCAGCAGCCACCCAGTAGTCATACCAGGACGTGAGATTGAAGAGGGTCCACAGGTACAGGCTCCAGTCCCGCCGCCCGCTGCGGTGCTCGCCGGCCAGCGTGCGGATGTAGTCGGTGCGGAAGTACCCGCGCTCCATCAATGGCGAGGCGAGGATCGCCGATTCGACGTGCCGTCCGAAGTCGCCCCGCATCCATTCGCGCATCGGGGCGGCGAAGCCCATCTTCTTGCGATGGATGATGTCGTCCGGGATGAGCCCCGCGACGGCCTTCTTGAGCAGGTACTTGGGCACGCCGCCGCGCGTCTTCCAGGCCTCCGGGATGTCCATCGTGAATTCCACCAGCCGCTGATCGAGGAAGGGCACGCGCGCTTCCAGGGATTCGGACATGGTCACTTTGTCCACCCGCATCAGCAGCAGCTCCGGCAGGCGCAGCTTGAATTCGTTGTAGATCATGCGGGTCAGCGCGTCGCGGCCGGGATGGTCGCGGTCGAAGGGCTCCAGGAAGGAGCGGATCACGTTGAACGTGTCCGTCTGCAGGTAGCTCTCCGGCAGCAGGCCCGACTCGGTGAGCGGCCCCGCCGCGTGCCCGTTGTGCACGCTGCCGGCGCGCAGCAGCCGCCGCTTGGTCAGCTCGCCGAACGCGGTGGCGCCGCTCCAGAAGTGCTCGCGGTTGCGCACCGCGCGATCGATGATGTCGGCATACACGTCCAGCTTGGGATTGAGCCGGGCCGCCGCGCGCGCCAGGCCGGCCACGGCCGCCTGCGCGGGCCGCGGCAGCCAGCGCCGGAAGGGCGTCCAGTAGCGGTGGTACAGCCGCAGGTAGCCCATGTAGGAGGCGTAGCCGCTGAACTGCTCGTCGGAGCCTTCGCCCACCTGGATCACGGTGACGCCGTGCTGGTGGGTGAGCTGGCTGACGAAGTAGAGCGGGATGCAGACCCAGTCGGCGATGGGCTCGTCCTGGGAATGGATGAGGCGCTCCAGGTAGCCCACCATGTCCCGCTCGTCGATGAGGATCTCGTGGTGGCGCGTGCCGAAGCGGGTGGCGATCTGCTGCGCGTAGTCCAGTTCGTTCAGGTGGCGATAGTCCTTGAAGCCCACGGTGAACGTGTTGACCCGCTCGGTGAAGCGGCTGAAGAGGGCCACGTTGGTGGACGAGTCGATGCCGCCGGAGAGGAACACGCCCACCGGCACGTCGGACATCATGCGCTTCTGCACGGCCGCTTCCAGCCGCTGCCGGATGCCGTCCACGTAGAAGGCCTCCAGGGCCCGCGGCGAGAGGCCGGCCACCTCGGCGGGGTCGATGCCCTGGCCCGGCACCGCGTCCCAATAGCGCTCGGCGCGGAGCTGCCCGTCGTCCCGCACCTGGATGCAGTGCCCGGCCGGCAGCTTGTACACGCCCTCGAACATCGTCAGCGGCGCCGGCGCGGTGAGGAAGGACAGGTAGTGGTAGAGCGCCATGGGCTGCAGCTCCCGCACGGCGGAGGGATGCTGCAGGATCGCCTTGATCTCCGAGCCGAACAGGAACACGCCGGGGCGGAAGGAGAAGTAGAGCGGCTTGACGCCGATGGGGTCCCGCGCGAGGGAGAGCACGCGGCGCCCCTCGTCCCAGAGGGCGAAGGCGAAGTCGCCATCCAGCCGCTTCACCAGGCCGGCCAGGCCCCACTGCTCGTAGCCGTGCAGGAGCACTTCCGTGTCGCTGTGGTCCGTGCGGAAGCGGTGCCCGGCCTGGGCCAGCTCCTGGCGCAGCCCCAGATGGTTGTAGATCTCGCCGTTGAAGGTGACCCAGAGCGAGCCATCCTCGTTGGTCATCGGCTGGGCGGCGCTGGCGCTCAGGTCCACGATGGACAGGCGCCGGTGCGCCAGCCCCACGCGGCGGTCCTGGCCGATCCACGCGCCCTCTCCGTCCGGCCCGCGGTGCGCGATGCTGTCCCGCATGCGCAGCAGGGCGCGCTCGTCCACCTCGCCGTGGGGGGACAGATGCAGGATGCCGGTGATGCCGCACATGCTGGCTCCCGTCAGGAAAGCGGCGCCAGCGCGCCGGGCTTGCGCGCCTGCACCACCAGCGCCAGGCCGAAGGGCCGCCCGATGCGGCGGATCAGCCAGCGCGGATACACGCGCCACAGCAGGCGGTAGCCGGCGCCCGCATAGCGCGCCGAGGGCGGCATGGCCAGCAGGTCGCCCGCGGTCAGCTCGCGCCGGCACGAGAGCACGGCAAAGCCGATCCGCTCCAGCAGCCGCGTGAATTCCGCGTTGGTGTAGGCCTTGGTGCCGGGGGACTCCAGCCGCTCGTAGATCACCTGGCGCGGGCTGGTCAGCGGGCGGCCGCGCAGCAGGCCGTGACGCACCCACAGCATCAGCCCGCTCCAGGACGGCACGCCATAGACCATCAGCTTGGCCTCCCCGCCGGGCGCCAGCACGCGCCACACCTCGCGCAGGGCCGCCTCGGTGTCGGGCGTATGGTGCAGCACGCCGTGGGCATAGACCAGGTCGAAGGACGCATCGGCGAAGTCCAGCCGCTCCGCATCCGACACGGCCAGCCGGTAGGCCTCGTCCGGCACGCCGCGCAGGCGCAGGCGCTCGCGGGTGAGGGCGATGGCCGATTCAGTCAGGTCGATGCCGGTGGCATGGGCCCCGCCCTGCACCCAGCGCTCGAAATCCGAGCCGGCCCCCACGCCGATTTCCAGCACGCGCTTGCCGCGGTAGGCCATGAAGTCCGCGAAGCCCGGGATGTAGCTCTCGTGCGCATAGCGGGCGCGCGAGATCTCCTCGAAGAAGCGCTGGCGATCGGGCGAGACGGCGAAGCGCGTCCCGCACACCTCCTGCTCCCAGTGGCTGCGCACCTGCTGCTTGAGCTCCATGGGATCAGGCTCCCTGGGCCGCGGGCGGCCGCCCGGCGACGACGTCGCGCAGCAGGCCTGCGATGCGCTCGGCGCTGCGGCGGCGGTCGTACTGCGGGGAGGCGGCGAGGCTGTGGGCGGCGAGCGCGGCGCGGCCCGGCGCATCCTGCCAGAGCGCCCGCACGGCCGCGGCGAGCGCCCGCGGCTGCTCGGGCGGCACGCAGCGCCCGGCGCCGTGGCGCTCCTGGAGCGCGGTGGCCTCCCCGCGCGGCAGGCTCAGCAGGAGCGGCAGGCCCATCGCCATGGCCTCGAAGATCTTGGAAGGCAGCACGTCCGCGAAGAGCGCCTCGTTGCGCAGGGAGATCAGCGCCACGTCGCACAGGCTCCAGTAGTCGGGCATGCGCTCCTTGGGCTGGGGCGGCTCGAAGACGACGTTGCTCAGGCCCTGGCGCCGCGCCTGCTCCACCAGCGCCGCGCGCTCGGCGCCGTCGCCCACGAGCAGGAAGCGCACGGCCGGCACGTCCCGCAGCAGCGCGGCGGCCTCCAGCACCGCGTGCAACCCATGCGCCATGCCGTGGGTGCCCAGATAGCCCACCACGAAGCGGCCGGCCAGCCCGAGCCGCGCCGCCAGCGCCTCGTCCCGCGGCCGCGGCTGGAAGCGCGTCAGGTCCGCGCCGGCGGTCACCACCGCGATCTTGGCCGCGGGAATGCCCCGCGCCACCAGGTTCTCGCGAAACGCCTCCGTCACGGCCAGCACCCGCGCCGCGCGGCGATACAGGAACAGCTCGAGACGCTCGGACGCCCGCAGCAGCAGCCCGGCCCGCACGGCGCCCACGGCGGCCGCCGACGCCGGCCACAGGTCGCGCAGTTCGAAGACGAAGGGCACACGCCTGGCGACGGCCAGCCCCCAGCCCGCCACGGCTGCGAAGAACTGTGGCGAGGTGGCCAGTACCACGTCCGGCCGGCGCTCCCACAGGCCCGCACACCACGCTGCCACCATGAACGACAGAAAGTCCAGCAGGCGCAGCACCACGCCGCGATTGGGCGCCATGAAGGTGCCCACGCGCACGACGCGCACGCCTTCGCGCCGCTCCACCTGCCGCGGCCAGTTGCGGTAGCCGGGGAAGAGCCGGCCCTGCGGGAAGTTCGGCGCGCAGGTGATCACCGTCACGTCGTGCCCCAGGGCGGCCCAGTGCCGCGCGTGCTCGCCGCTGCGCGAGGCGCCGGCGTTGGTCTCGGGCGGATAGTTGTCGGAGACGATCAGGATGCGCATGGCGGGCCGCCGGCCGCCCGGCGCGGCGCCGGAGCTGGCCGGGCCGCTCCCGTGTGGGGTCAGCGGCGCGCCGCAGCGGCCACCTGCAGGCTGACGCGCGTCACTTCCGCCAGCTCGTCGAAGGGAATGGGGGCCGCGCCGCCATCGCGTACCGCCTGCACAAAGGCCGCCATGCAGGCGGCATTGCCCTTGTCCTGCCGCCACAGCCGCAGGCGCCGGAAGCCCGGCCAGCCATAGGCGCGCAGGACGCGGAAGTTGTCCAGCGCCAGCACGCGCCCGGCGGCGAAGACCTCCAGCCGCTCCTTGGGGTAGGTGCGGTGGCCATTGGCCAGGTAGTGCACCGTGCCCACGGAGCCATCCTGGAAGGCGAGCGTGAAGGTGGTGCGATCGTCGCCGCCGCCCGCGCCGGGCAGGCCCAGGCTGGCCGTCTGCACCGCCGTGACGGGGGCGCCGGCCAGGTGGCGCAGCAGATCGATGAAGTGGCAGCCCTCGCCCACGATGCGGCCGCCGCCGGCCTCCGGGTCCTGCGTCCAGTGCGAGGCGGGCACAGCGCCCGCGTTGACCGTCATGATGAAGGACTTGGGGCCCGGCACGGCCGCGAGCAGCGCCTTCATGCGCACGACGTGCGGGGCGAAGCGCCGGTTGAAGCCCACCATCAGCAGGGGGCCGCCGCTGCCGCGCCGCGTCTCGGCGTGGCAAGCCGAGATGCGCTCCAACTGCGCGTCCGTGATGGCGAGAGGCTTCTCGACGAAGACGTGCTTGCCGGCGCGCAGGGCGGCGCAGGCCAGCTCCGCGTGGCTGTCGTGCCGCGTGGCGATGACGATCGTGTTGACCTCCGCGCTCGCCAGCAGGGCGTCGGGATGGGTCGTGCTGATGCGCACGCCGAACTTGCGCGCGGCGTGGGTGCCGCTCTGTCCGCCGTGGGAGGCGATGCCGTACAGCGTGACGCCGCTGCGGCGCAGGGCCGGCAGCAGCACGCGCGTGGCGTAGCTCCCCGCGCCGATCAGCCCCACCACCGGGGCGGCCGGGCCCGCGCCCGCCGCCGGCAGGGCTGCCGCCCGCGGCGCCTCGGCCAGGGCCACCGTATCGCCCTGCACGATCGCATCGGGCCGCTCGGCTTCGTGCGCTGGAGCGAGCAGCGCAACCTGGCGGCCGTGCTGGAGCTGATGGCGCAAGGGCGCCTGGATACCGACTCGCTGGTCTCGCACCGCTTCCCGCTGGAACAGGCCGAGGCGGCCTACCGCCTGGTGACCGG
>JBGOUY010000333.1:0-4245 GCA_041477795.1 bacterium | reverse complement strand
TTGGGGGGATGAGGTCCCGCTCCGGCCGAGTCGTTGGCGCATGGCAGGCGACTTTGCGGTTGCCCTGTGCATCGTCGTCGTTGGCGCCACCGTCCGCGCCACCGCCCGCGCGGATGGAGACGAATTTGCATGGATCGGGGCCATGGCCCCGGCACCGCTCACACGATCGCGCCTCTCCCTGGCCGCCGCGTCCGCTCTGCTGCTGGCGCTGGCCGCCGGCGCCACGCCCGCCCGCGCGGCGGACCCCGACGTGCTGGGGCGTCTCTACTATTCGTCCTGGATGACCGGCCGCATCCAGCAGAGCCCGGCCGACCCAAACGGCCAGTTCGCGGACAGCGACGGCGTGACCGGCAACATCAAGTCCGAGCTGGAGGCGATCTTCCTGCGGCGGGTGGGCCTTTCCTACTCGCGCCAGCGCGTGGAGCGCCAGTTCCTCGATCCGACCGGCGTGACCGGCTGCGCGACGCCGCCCTGCCGCGTGCAGGAGCGGGCGCTGCAGCAGTCGCTCAACCTCACGCTCTACGGCCGCGCGGTGACCCACAACACGTTCAACCTCTTCGCCGGGGCGGGCGGCGGCGTGGCCGACTACGAATTCCTCCGCAACGACGTGCCCCAGCCGGGCGGCTCGCTGTACCAGGGCCTTTCGCTCTCGCGCTGGTTCTACGGCGTGGAATACACCTTCGACCGGATCGGCTTCCGCCTGGAGGTGAGCAACGTCAACGCGCACAAGACCGTGCTCAACCAGACCGCGCGGCTGCAGGAGTCCTTCCGCTACCTGACCCTCGTCATTCCGCTCAACTAGTGAGAGCTGCACAATCAATGTCCCACTCTCCGTGCCGTAAAACCAATCCCAGCGCGGGTTCCCGGACACAGGAACGGACATTTCTTAAGTAGCCATCATTAGCGTCGTGTCTCAGAAATTCGCGGTCAAATCATGATCGGTGTGCGCGGCGAAGATGCGCCGCGTGGGACCCCACCCTGCGGCCCGCCGGCGGCGGGCCGCTGCCCCTCCCCGCTAGGCGGGAGGGGCGCGGCTTGCGCATGGCCCCGGAGCAGCAAGCCCCCTTCCCTGCATAGCGGGGAAGGGGGTTGGGGGATGGGGTCCGCGCCGGCTCAGGCGATCAGCGCGATCAGGATCAGGAACAGGGCGAAGCTGAAGGCGCCGTCCAGCACGCCCCAGGCCACGTTGCGGCGCGCCAGCAGCTCGCTGCGCACCGAGACCCGCAGCAGACCCCCCAGCAGCCGGTAGAGGATCGCGCGCAGCACGTACACGCTGACCATGCCCAGCAGCAGGAAGGTCCAGAGCGCCGGCGTGTTGAGCAGGTGCCGCCCTTCCCCGAGCGGCGGCAGCAGCTCGTGGTTGAGGATCAGCACGCCGCCCAGCAGGCCGAGCAGGGAGAGCGGCGCGGCGGCGTTGTTGCGGTGGAAGCTCTCCGAGAGGATGTGCTCCCGCCAGCCGAAGCCCAGGTAGAGCCAGGAGTGCAGCAGCACGGCCACCAGCCCCAGCAGCCACACGCCCAGCATGTTCCAGGTGGCCGCCAGGCGATAGCCGCTCAGGTCGAGCAGGTCCGATTCCAGCAACCCCGCCACCAGCACCAGATACAGCGCCGTGGAGAAGAGACCCGTGGCCAGGTTGCGCTGCTTGAACAGCTCGTTGTTGAGCGTGACGCGGTCGCCCTGCGCATCGCGCCGCGCGCCGAACCAGAGCCGCAGCCCCGCGGCGATGGCCATGCGCAGCAGCCCCAGCAGCGCCAGCGTGCCCAGCAGGGACAGCGCGGTGGCCTCCACGTCGTGCGCGAAGGAATCCAGCCGCGGGCCGCGGATCACCGCGTAGTTGAGCAGGCCCATCGCCAGGAAGCCCCCCGCCACGTCCAGCGCCACCGCCACGTTGGGCGCGCGTCCGAACACCGCGTCGCGCGTGGAAAGCCCGCGCGTCAGCACGTGGTCGTATACGACCCACCACAGCAGGAAGCTCGCCAGCCCGATGCCGGCATAAACGAGGAATTCGACGAGCGGCTGCCAATCCACGGGGGCTCTCACCAGGGGGAACCAAGGCGTCCCTCCCTCCTACCCCGCCGAGGGCCGCGGGGCAAGCCCGCCGCGCCGGCAGCCGCAGCGAGAGCGGCGCTGGGAATAGCACCGGGAAAGGCGCCGGGGACGGCCGGGCGCGCGCCGCCGGGGCGTTGCGGCGCCAGCGGCCCTGGCCGCGGCGGCCCGCCACGCGCGTTGACAAGCGGCGCGGGCATGGCCTACGGTATCTACTTGTCGCAACGCGCTCGGACCCCTGCGCAAGCCGGCCGGGGCGGCAGCCGCGGGAATAGCTCAGTGGTAGAGCACAACCTTGCCAAGGTTGGGGTCGCGGGTTCAAGTCCCGTTTCCCGCTCTGTGATCTCAAGGGCTTACGCCGGGAGGCGTAAGCCTTTTTTGTTGTGGGGCGCTGATAGAAACCCGCCAATCCGGTGCCCAATTGAGGGTTGCGCGAAAGCGCAGGACTTGGGTGCGCCGATGCGGGTGAGCCGAACGCGGAGACAGAAATGGCCGAGCCCAAGGTCGCGAAATCGAAGCCGCGAAGACCCACTGGGGCGCGTACCCTCTATACGCTGGAAGTGCTGCTGATCGGCGGCCCCGTATCGGAATCCTTCGCGCGCGAGAATCCCACCGTCTCCCGCACCCTCCAGATCGCGGGGGACCAGACTCTGGAAAAATTGCACCATGCGATCTTCGGCGCCTTCGACCGCGACGATGAGCACCTGTACGAGTTCCAGATCGGCGGCAGGAAACCCCATGACCGCAAGGCGCGATCGTACGGCCATCCCAGCCCTGGCATACCGATGTTCCTGGAGCTGGATTCGACCATCAGCGCCCGCCGCACCCGGATCGACTCGCTCGGCCTCAAGCCGCGCAATGTGTTCTACTATTGGTTCGACTTCGGGGACGACTGGTGGCATCGCGTCCAGGTGGCGGCCATCGAGGATGCCGTGCCCGAAGGCCGATTGCCGCGCGTGATCGACCGCGTTGGCGAAAGCCCTCCGCAATACCCGGACTCCGATGAGGAAGACGACTTCGAGGACGAAGAAGAAAAGTAAGCGGCCGCGCCTCGTGCGAACCACGAGCCGCGCCCCGTTTCCCGGCTGTGATCTCAAGGGCTTACGCCGGGAGGCGTAAGCCTTTTTTGTTGGGGGACGGTGGGAGATGGGGTGGCGGGCGGTCGAGGCGGGGTGAGGGAAGAAGGGGTGCACGCCCTTGGCTATTGGCGTGCGATCTCCTCGTCCAACAGGTCGGCGATTTCCTGCATCAGCGTGGGAAGGCGCGTCTGCGCGATGCGCCACACGCGGCGGTCGTCCACAGCGTCATAGCCATGGGCCAGGACGTTGCGGAAGTCGACGATCTGCTGCAGGCGAGTGACCCGCGCCGCCAGCAGCTCATCTTCCGCCCGCAGCCGCCGCAGGGCTTCGCCCATCACCTCGAAGCGCCGCTGCACGGCGTCCCGCAGCATGATGTTGTCAAGGAACCCAGCCTCCGTGGTGGCTGCGAGATAGGCTTGGATGAGGGCGCCCGCGTCGCGCACGTCCTCCAGCAGCTTCACCACCCTACGCCGCATAGACACGCACCCTCGTTTCCTCCACGTCGGCGCGGAAATAGCGGTTCCGGATGGCCCGGGCCTCGACCAGGTCCACGTTCCGCCCGAACAGCTTCTCCAACGCCGCCTTGAATCCGAAGAACTCCTCCAGCGCGTCGGCCTCCGGATTCGGGAGGTATTCCACCAGAAAGTCCAGATCGCTGCGGGCCGGGTCGAAACCTTGCCGCGCCGCGGAACCGAACAGGTCCAGCCGGGCCACGCGGTACTGGCGGCAAAGCTCCTGAAGCTGCGGCAGGCGCTCCGCGACGATCGGGTGCATGGCAGGACCTCCGTTTCGGCAGCAGCCACGGCCGGGTGTGCGGCTTCCCGGCCGCAACCGTCGTCCAGGCCGCCACAGGCGCTCACGGCGCCGGAGTCAGGTTCCTCCCGGCGCGGGTCGCCAGCGTATCATGGCCAGCGGCCTCGCGTCGCGGCTGCATGCGTGCCGCTGGGCCCTGGCCAAGCGGCGGCCCCTCCGCGGGCCGGCCGGGGCGGCAGCCGCGGGAATAGCTCAGTGGTAGAGCACAACCTTGCCAAGGTTGGGGTCGCGGGTTCAAGTCCCGTTTCCCGCTCTGTGATCTCAAGGGCTTACGCCGGGAGGCGTAAGCCTTTTTTGTTGGGGGACG
>JBGOUY010000208.1:0-7995 GCA_041477795.1 bacterium | reverse complement strand
GGCAAGCGGGTTCGTTTCGTAATCGGTTTCTTGGTGGCCATGGGCTGCGCGACGGCGTAAAGTCCCCCGGCCGCGTTTTGGGAAGGGGCAACGGCCGGGGGGTTAAGGGGAAAAGGAAGAAGCAGAACATATGTATACCATACTGGATCGGGAAAGTCCAGGCGCGAGTGGGGGGCGGGCGGGACCCCTATCCCCAAACCCCTTTCCCCGCTACGCAGAGAAAGGGGCTTTCAGCTTGCGACAAGTCGGCGGGAGCTGTGGCAGTAGGCCCTCCCTGCCTAGCGGGGAGGGCCGGCACGGCGCCCCCGGCGCCGTGCCGGGGTGGGGTCTCGCGCGAGGCCGCTGGGGTTTCGCTCAGCCAGCAAGCGGCTGCACCGCCTCAGAGGCCAAACGGCTTGCCGCGCCGGGCCATGCGCGGCATGCTGACCGCACGGCGCAGCATGGACGCCGCGCCTGCTCCGGATCGCTCGCTCTGCCGCAAAGGGCACCCATGGTCGCACGACGTTTCCTCGCGCTGGTGACCTTGTTCTTGACGCTGGCCCTTGCCCCGGCGTGCCTGTGGGCCGGACCCTACGAAGACGGACTCGCCGCTTTCAAAACCGGCGACTACCCGGCGGCGCTCCGCCCCTTCCGCCTGGCCGCCGAGCAGGGCAACGCAGACGCGCAGTTCAGCCTGGGAGCCTTGTATCGCTTGGGCCAGGGCGTGCCGCGGGACTATGTCAAGGCCCATCTGTGGTTCAATCTGGCGGCTGCGCAGGGCTTCGAGGGAGCGGCCAAAGCGCGGGATGCCGCGGCCGAGCACATGACCTCCGCGCAGATCGCCGAGGCGCAGCGCTTGGCGCGCGAATGGCGGCCGAAACAGGCGGCTGCTCCTGCCATTGACGGCAGGCGCGGCGGATAGCAGGTTGCGGAAAGACCGTGCGAGGCAGTGTGACAGGACCGCGGATCAGGGCCGCCAGCTGGCGCCAATTTGGACTGCATGAGTGCGCGAAGTAGTGCGGGGTCTCTTCGACCGATCGGAAACAGGGCGAGCGATGGGGCTCGAACCCACGACTCCCAGATCCACAATCTGGTGCTCTGCCAGCTGAGCTACGCTCGCCGTGTGACGCGCTTACGGTAGCGGGCCGTCCTGCGCAAGTCAAAGGGCTTGCCCCGCGCGGTCCGTGGCGACAAGTCCCTCCTGCCCTGCCCAGCGGGGCAGGAGGGACGCAAGCGGCGCCGTAGGCGCGGCTTACAGGGAGGATGGGGTCTCCGTTCAGCGGCGCAGCAGCCACAGCAGCAGCGTCAGCGCCAGGCTCAGCAGGATGCGGGTGGTGAGCGGACCGTAGGGGCACGGCATGCCGGGCCCCTACTCATGGCATGCCGTGCCTCTGCGGTGCATAAAATTTCACGAACGAATCCGAAATGGAACAACCCAGCGCGGGCGCCGGTTGCAGCCCCACCCTCGCGATCGCCGGAGCGTCGGCTCAGGAGGCGGCGGCGACCTCGACCCGCGCGTCGTTGTAGCAGGCGCCGCCGGCGATGTCGGCGTGATGGGCGGGGGCGAGGGCGCTGACGGTCTGCCCGTTGTCGCTGGTGCGGAACCAGGCGCCCTTGAACGAGGAGACCACGCCCGGGCGCACCGTGTCCGTCACGCGCAGGGGCAGGAACACTTCGCCCAGGTCGTTCCACACGCGCACGCGCATGCCGTCGCGCAGCTCCCGCGCGGCCGCATCCTGCGGGTGCATCTCCAGCGGCGGCGTATCGTCGCTGTAGCGCAGCCCACCGAAGGTGGAGGTGATGCGCCGCTCCGAGGCGGGCGAGACCAGCGCCAGCGGGTAGCTGGACTGCACCGGCCGGAAGGTCGGCAGCGGTGCTTGGTACTTTTGCGCCAGGTAATCCGACTGTAGCTCCACCTTGCCGCTGGGCGTGCCGGGCCGCACGTTCTTGAACAGGATCGCCTCCTCGCCGTGCACGGTCATCGCCAGGGCGCGGTCGGTGGGGATGCGGCTGGGCCGCTGGCCTCCCAGGCGCGCGTCCGCGCCGTCCAGGGCGTCGTCCATGAGCTGGGCGTCCGTGGCGCGGAAGAGCGGATCGTCGAAGCCGAAGCGCGCCGCCAGCCGCCGGAAGATCTCCGTGTTGGGCAGCGACTCGCCGACGGGCGGGATCACCGGCTCCGCGCGCTGCAGCCAGTGCTGGCCGTAGGCGGCGAAGAGGTCGTCGTGCTCGAAGTGCGTGGCGGCCGGCAGCACGATGTCCGCATAGGCCAGGCTGTCGGTGAGCTGCACGTCGCAGCCCACGATGAACAGGTCCTCGCGTGCCAGCGCGCGCTTGATGCGGTTCTGCTCCGGATGCACGACCACCGGGTTGTGGTTGTAGATGAAGAGGGCCTGGATGGGCGGGGCCAGCGTCGGGTCCAGCAGGTGCCGCCCCACGTCCACGATGTTGAGGGTGCGCGTGCCGGGGGGCACCAGCTCCGGCCGCTGCAGCCGGGCGGGGGTCTTGGGGAACGCGTAGCCGGCGCCATTGACGACGCCGCCGCCGCGCACGCCGAACTTGCCCGCCAGGGCCGGCAGGGCGAAGATCGCGCGGATGCCGCTGCCGCCGTTCTGGTTGCGCTCCAGGCCGTTGCCGACGCTGATCGCCGCCGGCGAAGTGTCGCGGTACCACTGGGCGAGGCGCTGGATGTCGGCGGCGGGCACGCCGGTGATGCGGGCCGCCTCCGCCAGCGGGATCGCCCGCGCCGCGGCCAGGAAGGCCTCGGCGCCGTGCACGTGCTGGGCGATGAAATCGCGGTCCAGCCCCTCGTTGCGCTCCAGCTCCGCCGCCAGGGCCCAGGCCAGCACCACGTCCGTGCCGGGCCGCACGGGCAGGTGCAGGTCGGCCTGCTCGGCCACCTTGGTGCGGCGCGGATCCACCACCACCAGCCGGGCGCCGCGCTTGCGGGCCGCGTTGATGAGCGGCATCAGGTGCAGGTTGGAGTGCGTGACGTTGTTGCCCCAGGCGATGATGAGCTGCGAATCCTCCACCTGCTCCGGGCGGATGCCCGGCGCCGCGCCGAACACGCCGTGGTAGGCCTCGCTGCGGATGCCCCCGCAGAGCGGCCGGCGATCCAGCAGGCTCGCGCCCAGGCGGTGGAAGAAGCGCAGGTCCATCGAGCCGTAGGCCAGCATGCCGTGCGGGCCGGCGTAGTTGAGCGGCAGGATCGCCTGCGGCCCGTGCGCCGCGATCACCGCCGTGAAGCGCGCGTGGATGGTGTCCAGCGCCTCGTCCCAGGAGATGCGCTCGAAGCGCCCGACGGGCTTGCCGCCGACCCGCTTGAGGGGCGTGCGCAGGCGCTGCTCGCCGTGCACGAACTCCGGGTAGTAGCGCGTCACCTTGTTGCACAGCACGCCGGCCGTGTACGGGTTGGCCGTCGAGCCCCGCACGGCCAGCACGCGATCGTCCGCCACGGTGACGGAGAGGCTGCAGGTATCGGGACAGTCGAGCGGGCAGACGCTGGGCTTGACGAGCGGCATGGGGCGCTCCGGATGCGGATGGGGCGGCCGCGGGGTGTCGGGGCCGCCAGCTTCCGGTCAGGCTACCCGACCGGTCATCCCCCGTCAAATCCTCAGTCGGATCAGAAAGCTAGATTAGGACAAGCGGAGCGGCGAATGGGACAAGGCGCTGCGCGGACGGGCGAGAGTGGCGCGCAGCCGCCGGCCCGCAGCCTTTCGCGCGGGCCCGCAGCCTGCTGCGCCGGCGCACCCGCCGGAGACCGCCGGAGTGTGCCGATCCTGCCGGCGCTGCGCAGCCCCGGCGCGCCGGCCGGTCCGCCAGCCTGCCGCTCCAGGTGCCCGCTGGCCCAGGTGCCCAGGCGCTGGCGTCAAGCCGCTGGGTTGCCCTGCGCGCGACCCCGTGCTGGAGTGGGGTTCCCGCGCACGAGGTGCGCACCGCCCGCGCGACCGGGCGCCCTGCTCCGAGCCCGACCATGCACACGGCCCTGCTGATCCTGCACGTGACCCTGGCGGCGACGGTGGTGGGCGTGCTGTTCGTGCAATCGCTCCTGGTCGTGATGGCGATGCGTCTGCGCGGCGAGGGGCAGCGGCAGGGCGTGCGCATCGTGCAGCGGCGCCTGCACGGCTTCGTGTACTATCCGCTCCTTGGCGTCACGCTGCTGAGCGGCGCCTGGCTGGCGCTGGCGGGGGACGTCTTTGCGCACGGGGGCTGGCTGCGCTGGAAGCTGGTGGGGGTCGTGCTGCTGATCGGGCTGGGCCTGCTCACCGGCCAGGGCCTGCGCAGCGAGCCGCCCGCGCGGCCCGCACGCGCTACGCGGGTGCTCGCGCTGGCGGTGCACGTGGCGATCCTGGGGGCTTCCGCCTGCGTGCTGGGGCTGGCCGTGCTCAAGCCGTTTTGACAGGATTCGGAAAGACGTTGAAACCGCAGATTTCACAGATTTCACAGATGATTCAACGTGACTGAAGAGTTCCGTAAGGCTCCCGCGCCTTGCAGGAACGCACGGCGAGTGGGTTCGGCGTAACGGAGGGAGCATCGCTGCAGCGCGCACTCGATGGCGCATTGCGCTCTGTGGTTGCGGGGTCGAGTCGCCGCGCGCTGCCGGATTGACCACCGGACAAGACAATCTGTGTCATCTGTGAAATCTGTGGTTGCGCTGTTTGCAGTTCGTAAGACCGGCGTAGTTCCGAATCCTGCTAAGGCCATGTCGCGCTGCTTCCTGGGCTTCGAGCTGACGGACGCGAGCCGCGCCTATCTGCGCGAGCGGCTGCTGCCGCTGCAGCGCACGCTGGCCGAGGAGCATGGCTGGCCGCTGCGGCTGGTGCCGCCGGAGAACTGGCACGCGACGCTGCTGTTCTTCCCCCGGCTCGCGCCGCCCGACCGCGCTCCGGTCTGGCAGGCCGTGGAAGCCGCGGTGGCCGCCGGGGCCTGGCGGCGGCTGGACTTCGCCTGGCGCGGTCTCAGGCTCTGGCCCAGCCCGCGCCGGCCGGCGCTGCTGTGCGTGGAAGGCGAGCGCTACGAAGCCGCGGCGCAGTGGCCGCTCACGGCGCGGCTGGCTGAGCCGCCCTTCTCCCTCGCCGACACCCAGCACCTGCGCAGCTACATCCCGCACCTGACCGTGATGCGCTTCCGCAAGGGGCACGGCGTGCGCCTGCCCAAGCCCCGCGACTGGGAGGCGGTGCAGCCGCTCCTGCCCGCCATCGACGGGGCCGCGCTGCGCTTCGACCGCGTCTCGTTCTTCCTCAGCACCGTCTCGCCCGAGCAACCCATCTATCCGCGCGAACGCACGCTGCCGCTGGAGGGGTAGCGAGAGCGGCCTCATCCCCTCGACTTCGCTCGGGACAGGCCCCCGCCGGCTGACGCCGGCTCCGCCTTCTCCCCGGGGAGCAGGGAACAACCGAGACCCGCGGCAGGCCGGGCTTTTCCTCTCTCCCTTTCGGAGAGAGGTGGCTGCCGTGAGGCAGCCGGAGAGAGGCCCGGCCGGCCGTCTCGCCCGAGCAACCCATCTATCCGCGCAAGCGGCGCGGCAGCGTAGGGGCATCGCATGCGATGCCCCTACACCGTTTTGGGGTCGATCCGCGCGGAGCGACTTGGCCCCTCTCCGCCGGGTGGAGAGGGGCAGACCCGGCGCAAGCCGGGTCGGGGTGAGGTGCGGTCCGGAGGCCGCCGCACGGCCCTACGGCCGGTAGTCGCGGCAGTGGGCGTGGGCCTGTTCGATGGCGGCCTTGCGCTCGGGGAGGAACTTGGTGTGGGCGGCCAGCTCCTCGCGCAGCACCTGGATCTGGGCCCGCACGGCCTCGGGCGCGGGAGCGCCGGTGTGCTTGCGCCAGGCCACGATGCGGAGCGGGTCGCCCAGGTCCGCCAGCACGCTCGCGGCGGCCGCCGGGTCGTGGCCGGCCTCGCGCAGGGCGTCGCGGGCGGCGGCTTCGCTGATGCGCCCGGCGCTGCCGGACTTGCGCACGGCCACCGCGGCCACCTCGTAGCAGGCGCGGAAGGGCAGGCCCAGCGTGCGCGCCAGCACGTCGGCGAAGTCCGCGGAGGCGATGAAGCCCTCGTCCAGGCGCGCCCGCATGCGCTCCCCATTCACCGTGATCCCCTGCAGCAGGCCGCGCAGCACGATCGGGGCGAGCTGGCACTCGCGCGCCACGTCCAGGATGGCGTACTTGGTGATCTGCGTGTCGCGGTTGTAGCCGCTCATCAGGCCCTTGGGCATCGCCAGCAGGCCGCTCACCATGCCGGTGAGCCAGGCCGTCTTGCCGCGCAGCACCTCGGCCAGGTCCAGGTTGCGCTTCTGGGGCATGATCGACGACCCGGTCACGTACGCGTCGGGCAGCGCCAGCATCCCCCAGTACGGGTGCGCCAGGAGCATCACGTCCTGACAGAGCACGGCGAGGTGGTTCATCACCATGGCATAGGTGCCGGCGAGCTGCGCCTCGTGCTCCCAGCGCGCGGACATGCTGTCCAGCGTGTTGCCGTCCGGCCGGTCGAAGGCGAGCAGGCGCGCGGTCAGCTCCCGGTCGATGGGCCAGGAGGTGCCGAACGCCGCGGCGGCGCCGAGCGGGCTGCGGTTGACCAGGTCGAAGGCCAGCCGGCAGCGCTCCAGGTCGCGCAGGAGCGCCTGCGCGTGGGCGCAGAGCCAGTGCCCCCAGGTGGTGATCATGGCCGGCTGCTGGTGCGTGAAGCCGGGCATCACGGTCTCCGCGTGGCCGCGCGCCTGCTGGAGCAACGTGGCCGCCAGCGCGGCGACGCCCTCGGCCAGCTCCAGCACGGCTCCGCGCAGGAAGAGGCGCATGTCGCAGACGACCTGGTCGTTGCGGCTGCGGCCCGTGTGCAGCCGCCCGCCCACCTCCGCCCCGGCCCGCAGGGAGACGTAGCGCTCCACGTTCACGTGCACGTCTTCCAGGGCCGGATCGAGCGCGAAGCGGCCCGCGGCGGCGTCCTTCTCCAGCGATTCCAGCGCCGCCAGCATGGCAGCGAGCAGCGGAGCGGAAACGATGCCCTGGCGCTGCAGCATGATGGCGTGGGCGCGGTTGGTCCACAGGTCGAAGGGCAGCAGCTCCGCATCGGCCATGGGCAGCGGGGTGACGTCCCGCCCGGCGCAGAAGCGCACCATCAGCTCGTCGGGGGACGTGGCCAGGTGCCCGCCCCAGATCTGCGCATTGGCCTGGCTCATTGCGTTTCCTCCACGCGGTCCAGGTTTTCCGCCTGGTGCTTGAGGAAGAGGAAGCTGGTCTGGATGAGGGAAAAGCAGGGCACGGCGAGCAGGGCGCCGATGACGCCCGCGAAATGCTCGCCCACCAGCAGGGCGAAGACGATCAGGACCGGGTGGATTTTCGCGGAATCCCCCAGGATCTTGGGATTGAGGAAGTTGGCTTCGATGAAGTGAATGATGAGCACCCACCCCAGCGCCAGCAGGGCCGTCGGCAGCGAAACCGTGAGCGCCATGATCAGGATCGGGACGGTGGAGATCAGCACCCCGAAGATCGGAATGAGGGAGAATACGGCCGCCAGCGCGGACAGCGTCAGGACGAACGGCACGCCCAGCACCCACACGCCGATGCCGGTGAGCGTGCCGTTGATCAGGCAGATGATGGCCTGCCCGCGCACCACGCCGCTCAGGCCGTGGTCCAGGCGGTACAGCCAGTCGTCGAAGTGGCCCTGGTAGTGCGGCGGCACCAGCGAGCGGGCGAAGGCGTGGATGCGCTCCGGAGCCAGCAGCAGGAAGCCGGAAAGCATCAGCACCAGGAACAGGGAGAACACCGAAGTCACCAGGATCGTCACGAGCCGGCGCCCCAGCACGACGAATTGGAGCAGGTTCTCCTCGATGCCTTTCCGCGTCTGCTTGACGGCCGCGCTGAGCTGCCGGTTGAACTGGAAGGGCTGGCGCGGATTGATCGTCTCGGCCGGCTGGCGCTTCTGCGGCACGACCTCGAAGTGCGTCTCGTCCGTGCGGCGCACGACGAACGTGTAGTCTTCCACCAGCACCTGCCAGGGCGGCCGGGGCGCAGGTTCGGGCCGGGG
>JBGOUY010000058.1:0-17364 GCA_041477795.1 bacterium | reverse complement strand
GTGCTGAAGCTGTACGAGGGTGGGCTCAAGCGCTACGTGCACCTGCACCCGCCGCTCTTCCGCAAGCTGGGGCTGAAGAACAAGATCAAGCTGGGGCCGTGGTTCTTCCCGGCCTTCCGCCTGCTGTACGGCATGCGGCGCCTGCGCGGCAGCGCGCTGGACGTCTTCAACCGCAGCGCCCACCGGCGCCTGGAGCGCAGCCTGATCGGCTGGTACGAAGGGCTGCTGGAGGGCCTGCTGCCCGACCTGACCCACGAGAACCACGCCCTCGCCGTGGCCCTCGCCGAGTCGCCGGACGGCATCCGCGGCTACGAGGAAATCAAGGAGCGCACGCTGGCCGAGACCCGACACAGCGTGGCGGAGCTGCAGCGGCGCTTCCTCGCCGCCAAGGACCGCGCCCGCACCGCCCAGGCCGGCGGGGATTAGGCGGGGACCTCTCCCCGCCCGGCATCCTGCCGGGCTGCCCCTCCCCCACGGGGGAGGGGCAACTGCATGTACGCACACGACCGAGACGGATTTGGTTTCCCCCTCTCACTTTGGGAGAGGGGGACGCTGCCGTGAGGCAGCGGGGGAGAGGTCCCCGCGCCCGCGCCGCCAGGCCGGCGGGGATTAGCCGCAACGCGCCCTCCGCCCTCAGAGCGCCTTGACGCCCTTGCTCACGGCGATGTGGCCGGCGCGCAGGTAGTCGTTCTGGTGCTCCTCGAAGGCGGTCAGCTCGTAGAGGTAGTTGGCCATGATCCCGGCCGACTGTTGCAGCCCGTGCTCGGAGGTATCCCCCAGCCAGTTGATGCGCTCCAGCAGCGCGCCGTTGGAGCCGTGGAAGTGGGTCACGGGGCAGGCGGCGTGGCCGTTGTGCGTGCGCTCGCTCAGGTAGTGCCGCGCGGCGCGCAGGAAGCCCGGCTGCAGGGCGTCGGAAAGCTCGGGCGTGCGGTGCCACTCGGGCAGCGCGAGCAGGGTGCGCAGCGCGCTGGCCGGCCCGTCCGTATTCGCGACGGCGCAGAGCCGCTGGCGCTCGCTGGGGGTGAAGTGCGCCACCATGCTGCCGTCCGCCACGGCCGCGTCCAGGAAGTCCGCCCGGAAGCGCGGCAGCGGCGAGAGCGTGGCGAAGGTCTTCAGGTTGGGCACCTCGCCGCGCAGCCGGGCCACCACGTGCTTGATGAGCAGGTTGCCGAACTGGATCCCGCGCAGGCCGCGCTGGGCGTTGGAGATGCCGTAGAAGATGGCCGTGTCCGCCTGCTCCGGACGCAGGTCCGGCGCAGCGGGGTCCAGCAGGCGCTGGATGTTGGCCGCCATGCCCTGCACCAGCGCCACCTCCACGAAGATCACCGGCTCGCACGGCATGGCCGGGTGCAGGAAGGCGTAGCAGGCGCGGTCGGAAATGAGGCGGTGCTTCAGGTCGTCCCAGGTGGTGATGCGGTTCACCGCCTCGTAGCGCATCAGGTTTTCCAGCAGGGCCGCCGGGCTCTCCCACCCGATCCGCTCCAGCTCCAGGAAGCCCAGGTTGAAGAACGTGGTCAGCTTGCGCCGCAGCTCGTATTCCAGCGGGGCCAGCTCCGGGTCGCGCGCAAGGCGCTCGGCCAGATCGGCGCGCAGGTCCACCAGGAACTTCACCCCGGAGGGAATGGTGTTGAACTGCTCGAACAAGGCCAGGCGCGGGCTTTCCAGGGCCTGGTAGAGCCGCACCAGGGCCATGCCAGCGCGGGGTGCGGCGGTGCCCTCCGTGCCGTCGTTGCCGGGCGCCTGGAAGTCGGCGATGGCCCGCTGCAGGGCCGCGGGGTCCACGGCGAACTCGTCGCGCAGCAGCGCGAAGAAGGCGTCCTTGCCCGCGGCGTTCATCTTCCGGTAGGCATCGGCCACCTTGGCGATCGCCATCAGCCCGGCGATGTGCCCGTGCCGCTCGAAGGCCTCGCGGCACCACTCGCGCACCTGCTCCATGCGCGGCACGGTGCGGCGATCCGGCAAGCCGGACCAGAAGTCCAGCACACTCGCGATCCTGCGGACGAAGCCCTTCATGTTGAGCTCTCGCAGCAGGCGGGCACGCCGGCTGCCCGGCCGCTCCGATGGAGAGGGGCCCTTGCTGAGCCGGGGCAGTTCAAAGGTCTGCTGGGTCATCGCCGCACTCCTGGAATGGCGAGGGCCGCCACGATTGGCCGCGCACACGCACGGGGGGGGAACTGCTTCCAGCTTAGCATTGCGGCAGCGGCCGGTCATGGCTGCGGGCCTCGGTCGCACGACATACTCCGACGCCGCACCGGCGGGGAACCGCGGGCAGGGGCGAACCGGTTGGGGGGAGGCTGCGAACGGATGCGGCCAGCCCCAGGAGGGGCCAGGCCTCGGGACGGTGAGGCGCGGAGCGCCGGCCTACAGGAGGCCGGCTTCCTTGAGCGCGCGGTACGTGCCTTTCTTGTCCAGCCAGCGCAAGCCCTTGGCGGACAGCTTGACGGTCAAGTAGCGGCCCAACTCCGGCACGAACAGGCGCCGCTTCTTCAAGTTGGGCATCTGCACGTGGTGGGTCTTGTTGTTGGCATGGGAGACGCGATGGCCATTAAGGCCTCGCTTGCCCGTGATAGCACAGATTCTCGACATGGCGTGCAGCCCGCTCAGAGTGTTGCGCAAACACAGCAGAAACGCATTTCTACCCCGGATCGGCCCTCCAAGTCAATGGAAACCCCTGTGGCGGCAGGGCCCGCAGCCCCCGCTCCGCCGGGCCGCAGCCCGACTCATTTCGACCTTCGTAATGGCCCGCCAACCCGCGCCAGACGGGCCTTTACGGGCTGCGTCAAATTGCCCTGTGCGCCGGCGTATGATAGCCTGCAACGACAGGTGAGACGCGGGAAGTCACCGCGGGGCCACCAGGGAAGGAGACCGCTCACCCTCCGGTTGCACACCCCCGCCCCGACATCCGACGCCCGCTCGGCACACACCGGCGCCGCTTGTCAGGCGCGGGCGCACCTCCTTGCGTCGCCCGCCCGCGCTGCCGTCACCGGTTCGTACGTCGCTCAACCCCGCAGGACAGGAGCCCGATGGATCCGAACGAGCTGAATCTGATCACGCCCGTCAATATCGAAGACGAGATGCGCGAGTCGTACTTGGAGTACGCGATGAGCGTGATCGTCGGCCGCGCCATCCCCGACGTGCGCGACGGGCTCAAGCCCGTGCACCGGCGGGTGCTGTTCTCCATGAACGAGCAGGGCAACCACCACAACCGGCCCTACCGCAAGTCCGCGCGGGTGGTGGGGGACGTGATCGGCAAGTACCACCCGCACGGCGAGTCGGCGGTCTACGACACCATCGTGCGCCTGGCGCAGGAGTTCTCCATGCGCCACCCGCTCATCGATGGACAGGGCAACTTCGGCTCGGTGGATGGCGATCCGCCGGCGGCCATGCGCTACACCGAGGTGCGCATGACGCAGCTGGCCGCCGAGGTGCTGGCGGACCTGGACAAGGAGACGGTCGAGTTTCAGCCCACCTACGACGAGTCGCTGATCGAGCCGCTGGTGCTGCCGTCGCGCATCCCCAACCTGCTGGTCAACGGCTCGACGGGCATCGCCGTGGGGATGGCCAGCAACATCCCGCCGCACAACCTGGGCGAGTGCCTGGACGCGTTCCTGTACTTCATCGATCACCGTGACAACCCCTCCATTGCCGACATGATGGAGCTGATGCCCGGCCCGGACTTCCCCACCGGCGCCTACATCATGGGCAGGCAGGGCATCTACGAAGCGTACTCGACCGGCCGCGGCGTGATCACCCTGCGCGCCAAGGCGCGCGTGGAGACCGATGGCAAGTCCGACAAGGAGACGATCCTCGTCGACGAGCTGCCCTACATGGTCAACAAGGCGCGGCTGATCGAGAAGATCGCCGAGCTGGTGCGCGACAAGCGCCTGGATGGCATCTCCGACCTGCGCGACGAATCCGACCGCAAGGGCATGCGCGTGGTGGTGGAGGTCAAGCGCGGCTTTTCCGGCGAGGTGGTGCTGAACAACCTGTACAAGCTGACCCAGCTTCAGACGTCCTTCGGCATCATCACTCTGGCGGTGGTGGACGGGCAGCCGCGCGTGCTGACGCTGCCGCAATTCTTTTCGCTCTTCCTCAACCACCGCATCGAGGTGATTGAGCGGCGCACCCGCTACGACCTGGGCCGGGCCGCGGCGCGCGCGCACATTCTGGAGGGCTTCCGCATCGCCCTGGCCAACCTGGAGATCGTGATCGACCAGATCAAGGCCGCTCCCACTCCGGCCGATGCCCGCACCGTCCTGATGGCCGAGCACGGCCTGAGCGAATTGCAGGCCAAGGAGATCCTGGAGCTGCGCCTGCAGCGCCTCACCGGCATGGAGCAGCAGAAGATCCAGGACGAGTACGCCGAGGTCATGCGCAAGATCGCCGAGTACCAGGCGATCCTGGCCGGCCGCGAGCTGGTGCTGAACATCATCCGCGAGGAGACGCGCGAGTTGCGCACCAAGTACGCCAACGATCGCCGCACGGAGATCCTGGGCGTCGCCAGCGATCTCAACGCGGAGGATCTCATCGCCGAGGAGGACATGGTGGTGACGATCTCCCACGCCGGCTACATCAAGCGCAGCCCGGTGAGCATCTACCGGACGCAGCGCCGCGGCGGCAAGGGCAAGATCGGCATGACCACGCGGGAAGAGGACTTCGTGGAGGACATGTTCGTCGCCTCCACGCACGACTACCTGCTGATCTTCAGCTCCTTCGGCAAGGTCTACTGGAAGAAGGTCTACGAGGTGCCGGTCGCCTCCCGCACGGCGCGGGGCAAGGCGGTGGTGAACCTGCTGCCGCTAGAGGAGGGGGAGACCGTGCGCGCCTATCTGCCCGTCTCCAATTTCGCCGCCGGCCGCTCGGTGCTGATGGTGACGGAGAAGGGCATCGTCAAGAAGACGCCGCTGGAGGCCTACGCCAACCCGCGCCGCGCGGGCGTGCGGGCCATCAACATCGACGAGGGCGACCGGCTGATCGCCGCCACGCTCTGCACCGATGCGCAGGAGGTGTTCCTGGCCACGAGCACCGGCCTCTCGCTGCGCTTCCCGGTGAGCACGGTGCGCGAGGTGGGCCGCGTGGCGCGCGGCGTGATCGGCATCCGCCTCAACGTGGGCGATGCCGTGGTGGGCATGGAGATGCTGAGCGGGGGCAACTCCCTCCTCACCCTCACCGCCAACGGCTATGGCAAGAAGTCCGGCGTGGACGAATACCGGGTCGGCAGCCGCGGCAACAAGGGCATCTACACCATCAAGACCTCGGCCCGCAACGGCCCGGTGGTGGGCATCCTGCAGGTGCAGAGGGACCAGGAGGTGATGATCATCACCCAGCTCGGCCGGCTGATCCGCCTCAAGCTCAAGAACCTGCGCACGATCGGGCGACTCACCCAGGGGGTGCGCCTGATTCACATGGAACCGGGCGAACACGTGGCGTCCATCGCCAAGATCGTGGAGAATGGCGATGAGGACGAGAGCCCCGGCGCCGCCACGGGCAATGGGGCCGGCGGCAATGGGGCTGGCGGCAATGGGGTCAACGGGAGCAATGGAATTGCCGAAGCGGATGGGGAGGACGAATAGCCCGCCGGCCCGGCGCCGCGCAGCCGCCTGGGGCGTGCTGCTGGCGCTGCTGCTGGCCGCCACCCTGGGCGCCGGCTGCCTGGGCAATTCCGAAGCGCGCCAGCTTGCGGACAACGCGCGGGGCCTGTGGGATGGCGGGCGCTATCAGGACGCCGCCCGCAATTTCCTCATCATCGCGGAGCTGTACCCCAGCTCTTCCCTGGCCGAGGAGTCGCTCTACTGGGCGGCCTGCCTGTACCAGTACTACATCCAGGACTCCGAGCAGGCGATCCGGCAGTATCAGCGCCTCATCGTCGCCTACCCCAAGGGGCACTTCTTCTACGAGGCCAAGCAGAACCTGGCCGAGGTCTACGAGCAGGAGAAGGACACGCGCCACCGCGCCCTGCAGATCTACCAGCAGCTCCTGCTGGCCGACGATCTGGCGGACAAGCGCGACTGGCTGCACCTGAAGATCGCCCGCCTCAACCTGCAGATGGGCAAGATGGACCAGGCGCGCATGGAAGTGCGCGACCTGCTGGTGCAGGACCCGCAATCGCCCCTGCTTCCTCAGGCCTATTACCTGGTGGGCTACAGCTATTACCTGGAGAAGCGCTTCGACCTGGCGCTGTGGGCCTTCCGCCAGCTTGCCAAGGACTTCCCCGGAACGCCGACGGCCCTGCACGCCCTGTACTTCATCGCCGATACGCTGGAGGAGCAGGGCCAGATGCGCGATGCGTTGAAGGCCTACACGGAGCTGCGGGGCAAGTACCCCAACCCGGACATCGTGGAAAAGCGCATCAAGACGCTCGAGGCCCGCATCCGCCGCGGCGTCCGCTAGCCCGGAACAGCCCATGACCTCCGGCGCCACTCCCCCGAACGAGGCGGCGATGCGGCTGCAGCGCCTGCCGCTGGCCGAGATCGAGCCCAATCCGCGCCAGCCGCGCAGGCACTTCCCCGAGGCCAAGCTGGAGGCGCTGGCACGCTCCATTGCCAGCCAGGGCGTGATCCAGCCGCTCGTGGTGCGGCCGCACCCGCACGCCCCCGGGCGCTTTCAGCTCGTCGCGGGCGAACGGCGCCTGCGGGCCGTGCAGCGGCTGGGCTGGCGCGACGTGCCGGTGCTGGTGCGCGAGATTGCGGACGAGGCCCTGCTGGAGGCGGCGCTGGTGGAGAACCTGCAGCGCGAGCAGCTCACGCCCATCGAGGAGGCGGCGGCCTACCGCACCCTGCTGGAGCAGTACCGCTACACCCAGGAGGCCCTCGCGGCGCGGGTGGGCAAGGACCGCTCCACCATCGCCAACATGATCCGCCTGCTGGCGCTGCCGCCGCTGCTGCAGGAGGACCTGGACGACGGCCGCCTCAGCGTGGGCCATGCCCGCGCGCTGCTGGGGGTGCCGGAGCCGGAGCGCCAGGTGGCCCTGCGACACCTGGTGCTGCAGCGGGGGCTCTCCGTGCGGGAGACCGAGCAGCTCGTGCAGCGCGCCCGCGCTGGGCAGGGTCCCGCGCGCGCAACGCAGCCGGCCGCCGCGCTGCCTCCGGCCGAGGCGTTGCAGTTTCAGGCGGTCCAGGAGATGCTGGAGCGGCGCTTGGCCACGCGCGTCATCATCCACCGCAAGGGCGGCGGCGAGGCGGGCAGCGGGCGCATCGAGATCGAATACTATTCCCTTGACGACTTCAACCGCCTCTACGAGTTGCTCGTGCGCTAGACGTGTGGGCTGAGAGGCGGCGGCGGAACCGGTGCCCGGCCCCGCCGGGACCGCAGCAGGAGCGATCGCCATGAGCAAGGATTACCGCCACGCCAAGACCACCAGCTTCCTGGGCGAAGGCACGGAGCTGGAGGGCCACCTGGACGTGCGCGGCGGCCTGCGCATCGACGGCAAGCTGAAGGGCTCGGTGCACAGCGGCTCGGTGGTGACGCTGGGCGATTCGGCCCACGTGGAAGCGGACATCCATGCCCGCGCCGTGATTTCCAGCGGCAAGATCGAGGGCGACATCGATTCCGCCGAGCACGTGCAGCTCAGCCTGCCCGGCTCGGTGAAGGGCTCCATCCGCACGCGCGAGCTGGTGCTGGAAAAGGGCGTGTTCTTCGACGGCTCGTGCACTATCACCGAACCCGAGCGCTGATCGTCCGCCGGCGCCGCATGACTCCCGCATTGCCGCAGATGCCATGCACCTGGTCGTTGGCACGTCCGGACACATCGATCACGGCAAGACGACGCTCGTCAAAGCGTTGACCGGCATCGACGCGGACCGCCTCAGCGAAGAAAAGGCGCGCGGCATCACCATCGACATCGGCTTCGCCCACTACAGCGACGAGGCCGGCAACGTCATCGCATTCGTGGACGTGCCGGGCCACGAGCGCTTCGTGCATAACATGCTGGCCGGCGCCGCGGGACTGGATGCCGTGCTGATGGTCATCGCCGCGGACGAGGGCGTGATGCCCCAGACGCGCGAGCATCTCCACATCTGCGACCTGCTGGGCATCCGCCAGGGCCTGATCGCGCTGAGCCGCGTGGACTTGGTGGACGAGGATCTGCTGGAGCTGTGCGCGGAGGACGTACACGAGGCCGTGCAGGGCACCTTCCTGCAGGATGCGCCGATCCTGCCGGTCTCGGCCGTCACGGGGCAGGGCCTGCCGGAGCTCAAGGCGGCGCTGGCCAGGCTCACCACGCAGGTGCAGGGTCGTCACCTGGAGCACCCCTTCCGCTTCCCGGTGGACCGCTCCTTCACCATCAAGGGCTTCGGGACGGTCGTGACGGGCACGGTCATCGCCGGGCGGCTGCGCAAGGAGGACACCGTCACGCAGTACCCCCAGCGCAGGGCCGTGCGGGTGCGGGGGATCCAGGTGCACGGGCAGCCGGCCGACGCGGTGGAGGCCGGCCAGCGCGCCGCCATCAACCTGGGCAACGTCGGCAAGGAGGAGATCCAGCGCGGGGACCAGCTCGCCGAGCCGGAGAGCCTGCTCATCAGCTTCCTGCTCAACGCGGAACTCAAGCTGCTGGAGGAGGCGCCGCGCGAGCTGACCCAGCGCACGCGCATCCGCCTGCACCTGGGCACGCAGGAGGTGATCGGGCGGCTGGTGCTGCTCAACGAGGCGGCCTTCCAGCCCGGCGAGACGCAACTGGTGCAGCTGCGGCTGGAGCGCGAGGTCAGCTCGCGCTTCGGCGACCGCTTCATCATCCGCAACTATTCGCCCATCTACACCCTGGGCGGCGGGCGCGTGATCGACCCCGCGCCCTACAAGTCCCGCCGCCTCAAGCCCGACCTGGCCGAGCGCCTGCGCACCCTGGCCGGGGACGATCCGGAGGCGCTGGTGGAGCAGGTGATCTACCTGCAGGGCAACCGCGGCGTGAAGGCCCGCGAAGGCTTCATCCGCGCCGGCCTGAGCGAAAAGCAGTTCAGCCGCATCATCGACAAGCTCTCCAGCCAGGGGCGCATCTTCTGCGTGGACCCGGCCGAGCGCAAGTACCTGCACGTCTCCACCGTGGAGCGCATCGGCAGCTTCATCCAACGCGTGCTGGCGGCCCATCACAAGGCCCATCCCGAGCGCGAGGGCATGAGCCGCGTGGAGCTGGGCGGCAAGCTGGCCCTGCTCTTCGACGACAAGGAAGTGGGCCAGCTCCTGCAGCGCCTGGCCAAGACCGGCCGCATCGCCCAGGACGGCCAGAGCTACCGCCTGAGCGGCCACGAGAAGTCGCTCACCGGCCAGCAGGAGGATCTGCTGGCGCGCCTGGTGGAGGCCGTGCGCGCCGGCGGCAGCATGGCCCCGCGCTGCGGCGCCCTCTTCGAAAGCCTGGGGCTGGACGACAAGACCGGCGTGCGGCTCGTCAAGCTGGGCACGCACAATGCCCAGCTCGTGCGCGTGAAGGATGACCTGTACTACACGCCGGACACGCTGGGCGACATCGAACGCAAGCTGCGCGGGTTCCTGGCGCAGCACAAGCAGATCACCGTGATCGACTTCAAGGACCTCACCGGCGTCACGCGCAAGCACGCGGTGGATCTGCTGGAGCACTTCGACGCCGCGCGCGTCACGATCCGCCTGGAAAACCATCGCGTCCTGCGCGAGGCGCAGGCGTAGGTCCGCTCCCCGCCCACCGGCTCCGCCATGCCCGCTACGCCCACCCTGGAATCCCTGCTGGCCGCCAACGAGCGCTTCTACCGCACGTTCGAGGCGCTGGATTACCCGTCCATGGCACAGTTGTGGGAGCAGAGCGAGCGGGTGTTCTGCGTGCACCCGGGCTGGGCCCCGCTGCGGGGCCGGCGGCCAGTGCTGGAAAGCTGGGCGCGCATCATCGAAAATACGGTGGAGATCCACTTCGACCTCAGCGGGGCCGAAGCCACCCTGGCCGGGGACGTGGGCACCGTCACCGTATTCGAGCGCATCTCCTCCACGGTGGGCCAGGAGCGCCATTCCTCCGGCGTCGTCTCCACCAACCTGTTCGGCTGGGATGAAAAGGCTGGCCTGTGGAAGCTCTTCCACCACCACGCCTCGCACTGCATGGTGCCTGAGGATCGCGAGGCCGGCCCGCTGCTGGTGTAGGGGGCGCTGCCGGCCCGCACCGGCCAGCCGGGCTAGGCGCCCTCCGCCGGAGAGGGCCGCGGGGTGGCCCCGGCGCCCGGCTCGCCACCGTGCACGGTGCCCATGTGGCGGATGATCTCGCCGCAGACGCGATTCACGCTCTTGCCGTGGGACTCCACCACCAGGTGCGCCTGCTCGTAGATGGGCAGGCGCTCGCCCAGCAGGCGCTGCACCGTCTCGCGCAGCTCGCCGCCTTTGAGCATGGGCCGGCGCGTGTCGCGCTCCAGCCGCGCGATGATGTCCTCCGGGCTGGCCTTGATGAAGACGACGATGCCCGCTGCGCGCAGGCGCTGCAGGTTGCCCGGCGTGACGGGCATGCCGCCACCGGTGGAGATGACGGTATTCTGCAGCCCCTTGAGCCGCTCGGCGATGCGGCTTTCCAGCGCGCGGAAGTAATCCTCGCCCTGAATGGAGAAGACCTGGGCGATGGTGCAACCCAGCTCGCCCTCGATGAACTGGTCGGAATCGATGAAACCGTAGCCCAGGCGCTGGGCCAGCCGGCGCCCTACGGTGGTCTTGCCCGAGGCCATGAAGCCGATCAGCACGACGTTCATGGTCGGCGCTCAGCCCTGGGCGGCCACGATCCAGCCCCCACCCAGCAGCACGTCGCCGTCGTAGAACACGGCTGCCTGGCCGGGCGTCACGGCCCGCACGGGCTCGGCGAACTCCACGCGCACGGCGGTCGCATCGTCCGCCCGGGGCGCCGGCACGAGCCGGGCGCGGGTGCCCTCGTGGGCGTAGCGCACCTTCACGTCGGCCGCGATGGGCGCCGCGACGGGCTCGCGCGAGACCCAGTTCACGCGCCGCACGTCCGCGCCGGCCGCGTAGAGTTCGGCTTCCGGCCCCAGCACGACCTGGTTCCGCTCCGGCCGCAGCTCCACCACGTAGAGCGGGGCCATGCCCTGCACACCCACGCCCTGCACGCCGGAGCCCTGCACACCGATGCTTTGCACACCGACGCCGCGGCGCTGGCCCACGGTGTAGAACGCCAGCCCCTGGTGCGTGCCCAGCACGCGCCCGGCGCGATCCACGAAGTCACCCGGCAGCGGCAACGCAGCGCCGATCCGCTCGCGCAGGAAGGTGCGATAGTCCCGCGGCACGAAGCACACCTCCTGGCTGTCCGGCTTGTTCCAGGTGAGGAAGGCGTGCCGCTCCGCCACGGCGCGGGTCTCGGCCTTCTCGTGCGCGGCCAGCGGATAGAGCAGCCAGGGCAGCTCCTCGCGCGGCGTGCTGAAGAGGAAGTAGGTCTGGTCCTTGCGGCGGTCCCTGGGGCGCACCAGCTCCCACGCGCCCGTCTCGGCATTGCGGCGTTTGGCGGCGTAGTGGCCCGTGGCCAGGTACTCGCAGCCGAACTCGCGCACGGCATCGAGCAGGGTGGCGTTCTTGATGGACTGGTTGCACATCACGCAGGGATTGGGCGTCTGCCCGGCCCGGTAGGCCCCCACGAAGTAGTCGATCACGCGCTCGCGGAAGCGCTCCTGGAAGTCCAGCACGTAGAACGGGATGCCCAGCCGCGCGCAGACTTGGCGCGCGTCCAGCGCGTCGTCGAGGGAGCAGCAGGACTTGTCGCGCCGCTCGGCGCCCGGCGCGTCGTGCAGCTTCATGTGCACGCCGATCACGTCGTGGCCCTGTTCCACCAGCAGGGCCGCGGCGACGGAGGAATCCACCCCGCCGCTCATGGCGACGGCCACGCGCCCGCGCGGGGCGGCGCCCGGCTCAAGGGAAGTCGCTTGCAGCATGGCTCACTCGGCGCTCAGCAGCGCCTCGTCGATGAGGATGGTGGACTTCTGCCGCAGGCTGTCCAGCCAGTGTTGGTAAGCAATGGGCTGCTTCTCGCTCAGCAGCCGCTGGCGAATCTCCGGCAGGGCGTCACGGAAGCTGAGCTGTCCCTCCGGCTCGCGGCCTTCCAGGCGAAAGATGTGGAAGCCCATCTGCGTCTGCACCGGATCGTTGGGCGGCGTGACGCTGCCGATGCGGTTCATCTTGAAGATGGCCTTGTCGAATTCCACCGGCAGCACGCCGCGCTCCACGAAGCCCAGCTCGCCATCATTGTTGCGGTCGGGTGTGATCGAGTACTGGTGCACCAGCTCCACGAAGTCGTGGTTGTGCTCCAGCAGGCCCATCACGCGATTGTACAGCGAACGGCTGCCCACAGCGATGTGCCGCACCTTGACCCGTTCCGGGCGATAGAGGCTGTCGTGGTGCTTGTCGTAGTACGCGCGCATCTCCGCCGGCGTGATGCGGATCTTGTCCACCACCTCCTCCTGCACCACCTTGACGTGCACCAGGCGGCGGCGCAGCTCGCGGCTCCACTCGGCCACCGCATCGGCCGGCAGCACGGCCTCGGCCGAGCTCGCATCGGCGTCCTCGGAGGAGGACAACAGCTCCACCGTGCGCTTGTTCAGCTCCGTGTCGTCCACGTCGATGCCCTTGCGGCGCGCCTCCTGGTCGATCAGCTTGCTGTCGATCGCCCGCTGCAGCAGCAGCTCCTTGATCTCCTGCTTCTTCTCCGGGTCGTTCTTGATGAAGCGGTCCCACTTGGTCAGGAAGAGCTGGTACCGGTTGAGGAAGTCCTCGTAGAGGAGCTTCTCGTTGTTCACGGTGGCGATGGGGCGCGCCTGCGCTTCCTCCCCGCCGGCACGGCGCTGGCTCTTCTGGCACGCGCCGAGCGCCAGCAGCGCGACCAGCAGCAGCGCCGCGGTCAGTGCCACGGGCAGCCGCGGCCGGGCCGCGGGGCCGCGCGCGCTGCGCCCTGCGGATCGAAGAGCAGGTCTGCTGAGCATCATCGGTACCGTTCCTTGGCCTGCCGGTGGGCCGGCTAGGCCGCCTTGTCCTGCACCAGGATCGCCTCCATCGTCTTGAGCCGCTCCAGCACCGCCTGCGGCGTGGCGGGCATGGGGCCCAGCATCAGCCGTTGGTCCGGCAGCAGGCGCAGGCCCGAGGCGGGGTTGTTCACCAGCGCCATCAGGCGCTCCACGTCGATACGTTCCGGGTGCCCGAAGCGCGCCACAAGCTGACCGCCGCTGCGCTCCAGCGCGGACAGCCCGAAGCGCAGGGCCAGCAGACGCACGCGGATCAGCTCGAACAGGTTGGCGAGCGGCTCCGGGATGTGTCCGAAGCGATCCTCCAGGGTTTGCCTGGCCTCCCACAGCTCGCCTTCCGAGCGGATCTCCGCCAGCTGCTTGTAGATCTCCAGGCGCTGTTGCGTGCTGGCGATGTAGTCTTCGGGCAGCAGGTAGGGGAAGCCCAGCTCCAGCTTGCAGTCCACCTCCACGGGCAGCGCGGCCTCCTCGCCCTTGAGCTTGGCGATGGCCTCCTCCACCATGTGCGTGAACAGCTCCAGGCCCACCAGATTGATGTGGCCGGACTGCTCGCGCCCCAGCAGGTTGCCCGCCCCGCGGATTTCCAGGTCGTGCGAGGCGATCTTGAAGCCCGAGCCCAGGTCGTTCAGCTCCTGCAGCAACGTCAGGCGCTTCTGCGCCACCTCGGTGAGCACCTTTTCCGCCGAGACCAGCAGGTAGGCATAGGCCTGCACGTTGCTGCGCCCCACCCGGCCCCGCAACTGATAGAGCTGGGAGAGGCCGAAGTGGTCCGCATCGCTGATGAGGATCGTGTTGGCGCGCGGGATATCCAGGCCCGATTCGACGATGGCGGTGCAGACCAGCACGTCCACCTCCCCGTGCACGAAGTGCAGCATCACCTCCTCGAGCTGCTTTTCCGGCATCTGGCCGTGGGCGATGGCCACGCGCAGGTGGGGCACGAGGGATTGCACGTAGGTGCCGATGCGGTGGATGTGCTCCACGCGATTGTGCACGAAGAACACCTGCCCAGCGCGGCGCACCTCGCGCTCGATGGCCTCGGTGATGATGTAGTCGCTGGCCTTGACCAGCCGCGTCCGCACCGCGGTGCGGTCCATGGGCGGCGTGTTGATGATGCTCAGGTCGCGCACGCCCATCAGGGACATGTGCAGCGTGCGCGGGATGGGCGTGGCCGAAAGCGTCAGCACGTCCACCAGCGTGCGCATCTTCTTGATCTTCTCCTTGTGCACCACCCCGAAGTGCTGCTCCTCGTCGATCACCAGCAGGCCCAGCGCCTTGGGCACGACGTCCTTGGAGAGCAGGCGGTGCGTGCCGATCAGGATGTCGATCTCGCCCGCGGCGAAGGCCTGCACGACGCGCTTCTGCTCCGTGGCCGTGCGGAAGCGGCTCAGCACGTCCACGCGCACGGGGAACGGCGCGAAGCGCCGAGTGAAGGTGTCGCAGTGCTGCTGGGCCAGGATGGTGGTGGGCACCAGCACCATCACCTGCTTGCCGCCCAGCACAGCCAGGTAGGCCGCGCGCATGGCCACTTCGGTCTTGCCGAATCCGACGTCCCCGCACACCAGGCGGTCCATGGGCGTGGTGCGGGCGAGGTCCGCCAGCACCTCCTCGATGGCGACCTGCTGATCCTCGGTCTCCTGGAATTCGAAGGCCTGCTCGAACTCGGTCATCATCGCTTCATTTGGCTCGAAGGCATGGCCTTCGCGCGCCTTGCGGGCGGCGTAGATGGCCACCAGCTCCTCGGCCATGTCCTCCACGGCCCTGGACGCGCGCGCCTTGGCGCGCTGCCAATTGCCGTCGCCCAGGCGGTTCAGCGCCGGCGCCCCATCGTCGACGCCGGTGTACTTCTGCACCTGGTGGAACTTGTAGACCGGCACGTACACCTTGTCGCCGCCCGCGTAGGCCAGCACGAGGAAATCGCCCTCCTCGCCCGCCGCGTGCAGGCGCTGCAGGCCGTCGTAGCGCCCGATGCCGTATTCCACGTGCACCACCAGGTCGCCTTCCTTCAGTTCGCCCAACGAGGCGATGAAGTGCGCCAGCTTGGACTTCTTGAGCCGGTGCTGGCGGGTCTTCTCGCCGAGGATTTCCTCCTCGGTGACGAGGGCGAAGCGGGTATTGCCCTCCGGATCGATCACGCGGAAGCCGCGGTTGGGCGTGGCGGTCAGCACGACGATGTCCGGCAGCTCGCGCGGCGCGGCTTCCGCCGCGTCGGCATCGCCGTTCGCGCCGCCCTGGCCCGCGGGGGCCGCAGCGGGGGCCGCGGGCGCCCCGTTGCGCCCGGCCGCCCCGTCCGTGCCCACCAGCAGGGCCGTCAGGCCGGCCTCGGCCGGCGCCAGCAGGCGCGCTCCCACCTCAAACTCGGCCAGCAGGTGCCGCAGCCGCTCCGCGCCCGTCTCGGAGCGGGCGGCCACGCAGACCGGCGCGCCGCTGTTGCGCCAGGCGGTGAGCGCGGTCAGCACGTCGCCCAGCCAGGCGTGCGCCATCTTGCCGACGGAGGTGGGCGGCGCACGCAGGCTGGAGTTGTCGGCGAAGGGGCAGACCAGCGCCGCGCGGGAGCCTTCCAGCCGCAGTGCGTGGGCGGGGATGCAGTAGAAGCGTTCCAGCGCGCGCTGGCCCTCGGCCACGGTGCGGTAGAACTCCTCGGACGGCAGCGCCAGGTTGCCCTGGCGCAGGCTCAGCTCGTACTCGCCCAGTACCTCGCCGAAGTAGGCCTCGGCCGTCTGCTGCAGCAGCGCCGGCTCGTCCAGCACGACCACCGTCTCGGGCGGCAGGGCCTCGTCGAGCCAGGAGACGCGCTCGTAGAACAGTCCCAGCATCTGCTCGAAGCCGGGGTAGGGCGTGCCCTGTTCCAGATAGTGCACGAGCTGGCGGTAGTATTCCGGCTGGAGCTGGCTCTTGAAGTGCGGCACGCGGCGCAGGGCACGGGCGGCGGTCTCTGCCGTCACCACGCCTTCGCTGGCGGGGTACACCGTTACCGCCTCCATCTCCTCGAAGGACTTCTGCGAGGCCACCTCGAACTGCCGCAGGCTTTCCAGCTCGTCGTCGAGGAAATCCAGCCGCAGGGGGTGTTCGAGCTGGATCGGATAGACGTCCACGATCTCGCCGCGGGCACTGAACTCACCGGCGGCCTCCACCAGGTCGACGCGCACGTAGCCGGCGGCCGTGAAGCGCTCCAGCAGGGCGGCCCGTTGGTAGCGCTCGCCCCGGCGCAGGGAGAAGGTGTGGCGGCGCAGCTCAGCCAGGGGGATCATGCCCTGCTGCCAGGCCTGGGGCGTCGTCACGACGATCGGCGCCGGGCCCTCCAGCAGGGCGCTCAGGGCTTGCAGGCGCTGGGCAATGAGGTCTTTATTGGGCGAACATCCGTCATAGGGCACCGTGTCCCAGTGCGGAAACAGGTGCACCGGGCGCGCGGGTCCGTGGAAGGCCAGGTCCTCCGCCAGCGCTTCCGCATGGCGCAGGGAGTCGCACAGCACGACCAGCGGGGCGCTCATGCGGGCCGCCAGCGCGCTCAGCAGCCAGGCCTTGCCCCCGGCCTGCAGGCCGTGCAGGGCCAGCGGCCGGCGCCCCTCGATGCGGGCCAGGGCCTCGGTCAAGAGGGGGGAGAGATAAGCCGATGCGGGGGGGTTTTGCTGTTGCATCAGCCCTTGGACATGGTATTTTTGAAACTCCTCATGGAATCGTTCAGTTTACACTACACGCCATGGTGGATTCCAGTCCTATTTGGCAGCCTGGGGCGCCCGCAACGCCCGTTCCACCGCCACGCGAGCGCGCACGGATGCCCGCCGCCCGACCGCTTACCCGAGGACCGGGCGCACCTGACCCAGAGAACCTGTTGCAGCGCACAGGGATTCTGCCGGGGCAGGAGTGCCGGGCCCACCTCTACACGCGGCCACGAGCGCCGCGTCCGGATCGATAAGGAGATGCCCCGATGCTGACTGAGCGCATTGAAACCGGGCTCACGTTCGACGACGTTCTGCTGGTGCCCGCCCGATCCGAGGTGCTCCCCTACGAGGCGGATCTGTCGACCCGCTTCACCCAGCACATCCAGCTCAACATCCCGCTGGTCAGCGCGGCCATGGACACCGTGACCGAGTACCGCACGGCGATCTGCCTGGCCCAGGAGGGTGGCCTCGGCATCATCCACAAGAACATGAGCATCGAGCAGCATGCCCGCGAGGTGGACCTGGTGAAGCGCTCGGAAAGCGGGATGATCACCAATCCCATCACCATCTCGCCGGACGCCCCCGTGCACGAGGCGCTCAAGCTGATGGAGCGCTTCCGCATCTCCGGGGTGCCCGTTACCCAAGGCCGCGAGCTGGTGGGCATCCTCACCAATCGCGATCTGCGCTTCGAATCCAACTTCGACCAGCCTGTGCGCAACCTGATGACCAAAGGCCGCGAGAAGCTGATCACC
>JBGOUY010000119.1:0-12192 GCA_041477795.1 bacterium | reverse complement strand
CTGCGCATGAAGGTCGTCTTGCCCGCCCCGTTGCGGCCAATCAGCCCGCACATGGCGCGGGTCTGCACCGCCAGGTCTGCATCGCGCAAGATGGGGGTGGTGCCGATGTTGACCACCAGGCCATGCACCTCAAGCATGGCTGGCTCCGCGCTCGCTGCGACGAGAGCGGTGCAGCTCCTCGCCGATCACGTGGCGGCGCACCTGCTCGTCGGCGAGCACATGGCTGGGCGGGCCATCGGCCAGGATGCTGCCCTCCACGAACGCCATCACGCGGCTGCCGAAGCGCTCGATGATCTCCATGTCGTGCTCGATGAAGAGCACGGTCACGCCCGTCTCGCGCAGCGCCCCCATCACCACTTCCATGATTCCGAACTTTTCCTGAACGCTCACCCCGCTGGTGGGCTCGTCCAGCAGGATCACGCGAGGGCGGTGCGCCATGGCCATGGCGATGTCCAGCAGCTTGCGGACGCCCTGGGGCAGGAGCGCCACCTGCTGATCGCGGTAGGCGCCCAGGTCGTAGCGCGCCACAATCTCCTGCGCGGCGTCGAGCAGGTGCCGCTGCCGCAGGGGCCGCCAGAAGTTCGGATGGACCTGCTCCGCCGCGGCCAGGGCGACCAGCAGGTTGTCGAAGAGAGAAATGGACATGAACACCTGCGGCACCTGGAACGACCGGCAGATGCCGCGCCGGGTGACCTGCCGCGGCGTCAGCGCCGTGATGTCCTCCCCCTGATACAAGATGCTGCCGGCGCTGGGCTTCAGGTAGCCGGTGACCATGTTGACGAACGTGGTCTTGCCGGCGCCATTGGCGCCGATCACGCCAATCACTTCGCGCTCGGCAATGGACACGTTGATGCGGTCCGCCGCCGTGACGTGGCCGAAGGTCTTGGTGAGATCGCGGGTTTCGAGCAGTGGCATGGCGACCTTAGAGGCCCGGCCGCGCAGGCCGGCGCAGGCGATCGAACAACGACCAGAGGCCGTTGGGCAGGAAGAGGATGATCAGCAGCAGCGAGGAGCCCAGCACCATCTGCCAGGTGTACGGCGAGTACTGGGTGGCGTAGGTGCGGATCAGCTCGAACAGGATCGAGCCCAGGAAAGGCGCCGCGATGCTGCCCGTGCCGCTGAGGATGGTGACGAAGACGAACTCGCCGGAGACGGTCCAGTAGGTCATGGCGTCGGGGTCAATGTGTCCCACGGCAAACGCGGTGATGGCCCCGCCCGCCCCGGCGAGGGCCCCGGCGATGATCACCTTGACGTAGATGATGCGAACCACTGAGACGCCCAGGTACTCCACGCGGAGCTCGTTGTCCCGGATGGCCGGGGCGAGCTGGCCCATGGTGGATTCCAGGTAGCGCTGCACGCCATAGGCAGCGCCCACGCACAGCAGCACCGTCCACAGGTAGATCATCACCCGCAGCGTATCGCCCTGCGGTGCGTAGCCCAGGAAGGTCGGCTGGACGACGTTGAAGCCGTCGGTGCTGCCCAGCAGCTCGGTCTTGACCAGAATGCCGTAGAGGATCATCGAGAACGCCATGGAGAGCATGGCGAAGAAGATGTCCCGGTAGCGCGCCAACAACAGCCCCACCAGGGCCGCGAGCAGGCCAGCGCCAACGGTGGCCAGGGCCGTCAGCAGCACCATGTCGCTGAGCCCGGCATAACCGCCCAGCAGGCCCACGGCGTATCCGCCGAAGCCGAAGAACAGCGCCTGGCCGAAGGACACCAGCCCGGTGCGCCAGAGGATCAGCAGCCCCAGCACCACCAGCCCCTTGGCCAGGGCCAGGGTGAGCAGAAACGCGGCCCATTCCGGCACAAGCCAGCCCAAGAGCGCCATGGCGGCCAGCGCGCCCAGCCAGCGCAGCAGGGAAAGCAGGGTCGCCATCATCAGATCTTCCGGGCCTGGGCGCGGCTGAACAGCCCCTCCGGCCGCAGGGCCAGCACAAGCGACATCACGCCGTAGATGACGAACAGTTCCACCTGCGGCAAAAGGTGCACCGCGGTGGCGCGGAGCATGCCCACGATGAGCGCCCCGATGGCGGCGCCCGGGATGCTGCCCATGCCGCCGATCACCACCACGGCGAAGGCGATCACGATCACCTCCACGCCGATGCCGGGGGCCACGGAGATCTGCGGTGCCGTCACGGCACCGCCCAGGGCGCCCAGGATGGCGCCCAGCACGAAGGTCACCGTAAAGAAGCGCGTGACGTTGATGCCCAGCGCCTGGGCCATTTCCCGGTCGTGGATCACCGCCTGCAGCAGCTTGCCGGAGCGGGTGCGCGTGAGGCCCCACCACAGCGCTCCGCCCACCACCACGGAGAGGCCCACGAGCGAGAGGTCGTAGTTGGCGAAGGAGAGCACGCCCACATCCGTATTGCCCAACAGGGCATAGGGCTGGAAGGCGTAATAGGGACTGGTGCCCCACACCAGCACGATCGTGTCTTCCAGGATCAGGAATACCGCGTAGGTCACCAGCACGATGATGATCGGGTCGCGATCGTACATGAAGCGCAGCAGGCCGCGCTCCAACGCCAGCCCCAGCACCAGGCCCACCGCCAGCGCGGCCAGGCCCATGGCGACGAAGCTGCCGGCGGGCGGCAAATCGGCGTTGAAATACAGGCCGACCAGCGTGGCCGCCGTGTACGCGCCGAATGCGTACAGGCTGCCATGCGCGACGTTGAGGATCTTCATCACGCCGAAGATCAGCGTCAGGCCCACCGCCACGATGAAGAGCCAGGAGGAGTAGACCAGCCCATCCACGCTGATCGCGATGAACGTGAGCATGGCACCAGCGGCCTCCCTAGGGGGGGCGGGAACGGCAGCGGAGCGGGCCGGGCGGCCCGCTCCGCGCGCAACGCGAGGCAACTCAGGGATGGCCGGCCGCTCGGTGCAATCGGTGCGGCCGGCGCCGGGGCGCTACTTACACTTGGTGCTCTTCATGCCGCCCTTGATCCAGTCCTCGCTCTTGACGCCTTCGGGCGGATTGACGCACTCGGCCGGAAAGCGCACCACATCGGTAATGGTGGCCGTGCCGGTCTTCTTGTCGAACTTATACCGCCCGTACGCCGTTTCCGTGATGGCCTGGTGCCCATTGCCCAGCGCCATGTCCACCGTGGTGCCGAAGGCCTCGTACTTCAGGTGCTCGAACTTCGGGATCACGTCCTCGCGGCTGGGGAACTTGCCGCCCAGCGCCGCCGCGGCCTTGTCATAGGCGATCTTGAGGCCCAGGAAGGCCTGCGCCATCTGGTAGGACGGGTAGACCGGCGGCGTCGCATAGCGTTCCATATAGCTCTTCTGCAGCCAGCGGTTCAGCTCGCTGTCCTGGGCCAGCACGCCGTAGGGCCCACGCGCGCCGATCACGATACCATCGGGCATCTTGGCGCCCAGGCGGAACATGGAGCCCTCGGCCGTGGTCATGACCAGCTTGGAGCGCTTCTCCAGGCCCCGCGCGCCGGCCTGGAAGATGAAGCTTTCCAGGTCACCGCCCCACAGGCTGGAGTGGACCACGTCCGACTTGCTCACCAGCAGCGCCGAGATCTCCGAGCTGAACTGCCCGGCGAAGAGCTTGGGGAACTGCTCGGTGGTCACCTTGTCCTTGGGGAAGAGCACTTCCATGGTGGCCTTGAAGTCCCGCCAGGAATCCTGGCCCCAGGCGTAGTTCTGATTGATGGCCCCGTAGTTCTTCGTCTTGGGGAACTTGGCCTGGATGTAGAGCGCCGCCCCGATGCCGTCCATGGTGGAGTGCGCACTGGTGCGGAACACGTACCTGTAGCTGGCGTCCTCGAAGATGCGCGGCGTGCCGCAGTCGAAGAACACGATGAGCATCTTCAGCTCTTCGGCCACCGGGGCGAGGGCCAGGCAGCTGCCGCTGGAGATGTAGCCCACCACCACATCCACGTTTTGGCGCTGCACCAGGTTGCGGAAGGCTTCGACCACCTGCGTGGTGCTGCCAGCCTCGTCGACGAATATGGGCTCGATCATCGCGCCGGCGATGCCCTTGGTGTTGTACGGTGCGGGCAGGGAGCCGCTATTGATGGCATCCACCATCAGCTCGGCGCCGTTGCGGCCGGGAATGCCGAAGGGCCCGGCGGCTGCCCCGGAAAGGTACGCGACGATACCGACCTTGATGGTCTTTTCCTGCGCCTGCGCGGGCTGCGCCACGCACAGCGCGACCAGCACCGCCAGCAGCAGGCCCAGCGCCCCGCGCCGAAGCGCCCGGGCGCCGAGGCCGGCGCGATGCAGCAGAGAGACGGGTTTCATGGCACCCCTGGGGGTTGGGAGTTGGGTCAGCCGAAGTCCGCAGGTCGTCTGGACGGTGGAAGGGGCCGCCTCGTGGCATGCCACCAGGGGCCTTGCTTCCGTGCGCTCTCCCTATCCCATATCGCGCCGGGATTCAACTGGGGCGGCGCTCCCGCGGCACCCGCTGCCGCCTGCGCGGCCGGCCGGGCAGGGCGTTGGCGGCCGGCGGGCGCGCTGCTTCCATGCGGGCGGGTCCTGGTATATGGTCATCCCTTACCGGCTACAGATTGGTATTGACGTTCATGTCATCCAGGAGGGGCTTGACCATGTCCAGGCTCACACTGCTGCGCAGCGCCCTTGTCTTGCTGGCCGCGCTGCTGATCGCGTCGATCGCCGGCGTGACGGCACAGGCGGAGGAGATCGTCGCATCCAACTACGGCGTGACCGTCAACGGCATGCCGTTCGCCGTGGCCAAGGCGCTGGGGTACTTCAAGCAGGAGGGCGCGGACGTCACGGGCATCCTCAGCTCCTCCGGCGGCGGCACCACGATCCGCAACCTGATCGGCGGGAACCTGGCCTATGGCGAGTCGAGCCTGGCCTCGGTGGTGGCGGCCACCAAGCAGGGCGCCAAACTGAAGATCATTTCAGGCAATGCGCACACGGTCGCCGAGTTCTCCTGGATCGTCATGCCCGATTCGCCCATCAAGGACATCAAGGAGCTCAAGGGCAAGAAGCTCGGCTTCACCAATCCGCGCTCCACCTCACAAGCCCTGGACATACTGCTTGTGCAGCAGCTCGGCCTGAAGTCCGCGGATGTGGAGCTGGTCATGACCGGCGGCTTCGGCCCCATGCTGGTCGCTCTGGAGAAGGGCGGCATCGACGTCGCCCCGATGGCCGAACCCATGTATACGAAGAACAAGGACAAGTACCGCGTGCTGGTGGAGGCGACCAAGGTGCTGCCGCCGCTGAACAACGTGGTCGGCGTGACCACCGAGGAGGCTGCGGCGAGCAAGGGCGACTTCATTCGCGCCGTCATCCGCGCGCGGCGCCGGGCGGTGGAGTACATCTATGCGCACCCGGCCGAGGCGGCCAAGCTGATCGCCCCGGAATACAAGCTGGACGTGGCCGTGACCCAGGAGATCCTGGAGCGGCTGATCGCCAGCACCCAACCTTCGGGATACCCCTACTGGGGGCCGGGCGACATCCGCTACGAGCCGATGAACAACATGATCAACGTGGAAAAGTCCGTTGGCTCCATCCAAGGCGATGTGGACTGGGCCAAGCTGGTGGACGAGCAGTTCCTGCCCGCGGACCTGAAGAGCAAGAAGTAGGCGCGGGATGGCCGGCGCGACGGCAGCCTCCATGGCCACTCCTCACGCGGTGCTCGAGGGCGTGACGCGGATCTATCCCGGCACGGGTGGCCGCGCTCCGCTGCACGCCCTTGGCAAGATCGACCTGGCGCTGGCGCGGGGCGAGTTCTTCTCCGTGGTCGGCCCCTCGGGCTGCGGCAAGTCGACGCTGCTGGAGATCGTCGCCGGGCTGCAGCCCCTCAGCGAGGGGCGGCTGGTATTCGAGGATCGGCCCGTCAATGGCCAGGTGCCCGATGGCATCGGCGTGGTGTTCCAGGAGGACGCCAGCTTCCCCTGGCTGAGCGTGCGGGACAACATCGCCTTCGGCCTGCGGCACAATGGCATGGACCCGGCCGAGATCCGGCGCCGCGTGGAGTTCGCCATCGGCCTGATGGGCCTGCGCGAGTTCGAAGGCGCCTACCCTGCCCAGCTCTCGGGCGGCATGCGGCAGCGCGTGTGCATCGCCCGCACGCTGGTGCTGCAGCCGCGCCTGATCCTGCTGGATGAACCCTTCGGTGCATTGGATCAGCAGACGCGGCTGCTGATGGGCGATGAGCTGCTGCGGCTCTGGCGCGAGACGGGGGCCACCGTGCTGCTGATCACGCACGCCCTGGACGAAGCGGCCATGCTTTCCGATCGCGTGGGCGTGATGTCCGCGCGGCCTGGACGCTTCCTGGAGATCGTCGCGACGGGCTGGCCGCGCGAGCGGGACAGCCGCATCGTCGAGCAGACCGGCTTCGCGGAGATCACGGGCCGCCTGTGGGCACGCCTGCGCGAGGAATCCATGAAGGCCATGGCAGCCGATGGGAGGCGGCTATGAGGCGCGTGAACTGGCTCCGCATGGCGGTCATCGGCGTGGCCGTGGCCCTCATCGAGGCGCTCTGCCGGGGCGGGGTCATCAAGCCGTTCACCATGACGCCGCCCAGCCAGATGCTCGCCGACCTGCTGCCGCTGCTGTCCTCGGCGGAAATGCTGCAGCACGTCGCGGAGACGCTGGTCAACGTGGCCACGGCGCTGCTGTTCGCCATCGTCGTGGGCTTCCTCGCCGGCGCGGTGCTGTTCGTATTGCCACGCGTGCGGCGTGTGGTCGATCCGCTGCTGTCGTCCTACTACGCCATCCCGATTTTCGTGTTCTATCCGCTGTTCGTCGTGCTGTTCGGCTTGAACCGCACGCCGCAGATCGTCATCGGCTTCCTGCTGGCGGTCGTGGCCATGATCATCAACACGCTCAACGGCTTCGACCGCGTGCCGCCCGTGCTGCTGAAGACGGCGAAGGTGCTGCGCATGGGCCGCGTGGCCACGACCCGCCGCGTCTTCCTGCCTTATGCGACCTTGTACATCTTCACGGGCCTCAAGCTGGCGGTGGCCTATTCGTTCATCGGGGTGATCGCCGCGGAGTTCATCCTTTCCGGCGCGGGCATCGGCTACGAGATCAACTTTGCCTACAACAACTTCGACAACCACGTGATGTACCCGCTGATCGTGTTGATCATCCTCATCTCCACTTTCATCAACATGTCGCTCTACGCCTGGGAGAAGCGCTTCCTGGAGCGGCAGACGGGCCGCTGAGGACGCCATGACGCAGCGATCGCTGATGCGGCAGGGCTTCGATATCCTGCTGCTGGTGCTGGCCCTGGGCGGGATCTGGCAGTTGCTCTACGCCTATGCGGGGGAGGTGGCGCTGACCTCGCCGTGGGAGACGGCCGTGGCCGCGAGCCGGCTGATCGTCTCCCCGCGCTTCTGGCCGCACATCGAGGAGACCGGGCTGGCGTTCCTGCAGGGCTACGCCATCGCCATCGCGGGCGGCCTGGCGATCGGCCTGCTGCTCGGGGCGCACCGCCTGTCGGGCGAGGTGGCCGAGCCGATCCTGGTCGCCCTCTATTCCATCCCCAAGATCACGCTCTACCCGATCATCCTGCTCTTCTTCGGCATCGGCATGCCGGCCAAGGTGGCCTTTGGGGCGATTCACGGCATCGTCCCGATCGCCATCTTCTCCATGAACGCCATCCGCACCCTCAAACCGGTCTACCTGCGCGCGGGTCGCTCGCTGCGTCTCGGCCCCTGGGCGATGGCGCGCACGATCCTGCTGCCCGCCGCCGTGCCGGAGGTCTTCACCGGCCTGCGCGTGGGGCTGGCGCTGACCCTGGTCGGCACCCTGTTGGGCGAGATGTTCGGCTCCCAACGCGGCCTGGGCTTCCTGCTCATGGTGGCGATGGGCACGCACGACATGGAGACCATCATGTCCGTCACGCTGATTCTCGTGCTGTTCGCGACCCTCGTCAGCATCGTCATGATGGGCATTGACCAGCGCCTGCACCAGCGGGCGTGAGGGCATCGGGCGGCGCGATTCCGCCCGCTGGCCGGGGGCGCGGGGCCGGGTGGTGGGTCAATTTGAAATTCCAGGGGATTGCGCTGCGCGCCGCAGGGCTGGTATGCGGTGACAGGCCCGCTCCGCCCGGCCCGCGCGCCGCAACCCGCCGGCCGCCGCACGCCAGCACCCCGCACGCACAGGAGACGATGAGCGCCCGCCCCGCAGCTCCCACGACGATGGCGATCCGCCTCCGGGTCAACGGCAAGCGCCATGACCTGCAGGTCGAGCCCCGCGCGACCCTGCTCGAGGTGCTGCGCGAGCGCCTGGACCTGACCGGCGCCAAGCCCGCCTGCGAGCGCGGGGAGTGCGGCGCCTGCACCGTGCTGCTGGACGGGCGTCCGGTCAACGCCTGCCATCTGCTTGCGGTGCAGGCGGCGGGGCACGCCGTGCTGACGGTCGAGGGGCTGGCCGCGCGGCCGGACTTCCAGCCGCTGCTGGACGCCTTCGTGGCCTGCGACGCCGGGCAGTGCGGCTACTGCACGCCGGGCTTTGCCGTGGCAGCCTACGCGGCACTGCGGGACGCGCCGCAGGCCGATGCCATGGCCGTGCGCTGGGCGCTGGTGGGCCACATCTGCCGCTGCAATGCCTACGACGCCATCGTCGGCGCCGTGCTGCAGGCGCGCGAGCGGCAGCCGGCCAAACGCTGACCTCCCGCTCGCGGCTGCAGCGTTGCGACTGAACGCCCAACCGATTCCTCTCCACCAGCAAGGCCCCGCGATGGAAACGCCCCAGGAATCCGCGCTGCACAGCGTCGGCGAAGCCGTCCCGCGTCAGGGCCTGCCGGACAAGGTGCGGGGCGCCGCGCGCTACACGGCCGATCTCAAGCGCCCGGGCATGCTCTACGGCAAGCTGCTGCGCAGCCCGCACCCCCACGCGCGCATCCGCGCCATCGACACCAGCGCGGCCGAGCAAGCGCCCGGCGTCCACGCCGTGCTGACCTACCGCGACGCACCCGTGGCGCGCATTGACACGGACCTGGCCGTGCTGGATTCCGTCGTGCGCTTCGTGGGGGACGAGGTGGCCGCGGTGGCCGCCGAGAGCGCCGCGGCGGCTGAGGATGCGCTGGCGCTGATCCGTGTGGACTACGAGCCGCTCCCGGCGGTGTTCGAAGCGGAGGCGGCGCTGGCGCCCGGCGCACCCGCCATCCATCCCGGCGGCAACCTGCTGGGCGGGGCGCCCCTGGTGCTGCAGCGCGGGGACGTGGCAGCGGGCTTCGCCCAGGCGACCCGCGTCTTCGCAGGCACCTTCCGCACCCAGGTGCACGGGCCGGTGGGCATGGAGACGCGCGCAGCGCTGGCCGAATGGGACGGCGACCGCGTGACCGTGTGGAAGACCAGCCGCGCCGTGCACGTTCCCGATCGCATGACTCTCGCGCGCGTGCTGGGCCTGCCCCCGGGCAACGTGCGCGTGATCTGCACGAACATGGGCGGCGGCTTCGGCAACAAGGACGAAGGGCGGCTGGCGTCCATTGTGGCCCTGCTGGCGCGCAAAGCCGGGCGGCCCGTGCGCATCGAGTACGGCCGCAGCGAGGAGTTCATCGGCGGGCGCAACCGGCAGTCCACGCTGAACCACCTGCGCATCGGCGTGGCGGCCGATGGCGCCCCGACGGCCATCGAGCTGCGCAGCGTGATGAACCTGGGCGCCTTCGTCTCCTCCGGGCGCAACGTGGTGCGGCGCATCGGGCAGGGCGCGCTCTACCTCTACCGCTGCCCCAACGCGCGCTACGAGGGGGTCTCGGCCTACACGAACCGTCCGGCCGGCGGCTCCTTCCGCGGCCTGGGCGCACCGCTGGGACACTTCGCGCTGGAGGTGCTGATCGACCAGATCGCCGCGGCGCTCGCGCTCGACCCGCTGGACTACCGCTTGCGCTTCCACGTGCCGCCGGGCGGGCAGCCCGGCCAGCGCAGCACGCCCGCCGGGCAGCTCCTGCCCGACGAGCCGGTGGAGGGCGGCGTGCCGTTTTCCAGCAATGGCCTGCGCGAGTGCCTCGAGGCCGGCGCGCAGGCTATCGGCTGGCGCGAGCGGCGCCGCCCCAACGGCAGTGCCACGGGTGCCCGCCGGCGCGGCATCGGCCTCGCCATCGGCCTGTACAAGGGCGGCACCGGGCGCGAAGCCCAGGCCGAGGTGCGCATCGCGCCCGACGGCCAGGTCGCCCTCAGCGTGGGCGTGGTGGACGTGGGGCAGGGCTCCAGCACTGTGCTGGCGCAGATCGCGGCGGAGGTGCTGCAGGTGCCTGCGGCGCAGATCGCGATGACCCTGGCGGACACGGCGCGCACGCCGCCCGGCCACATCACCGCCGGCTCCAGCACCACGTTCTCCACCGGCAGCGCCGTGAAGCTGGCCGCGGAGAGCGCGCGCAACCGCCTGCTGGAGCATGCGGCGGCCCAGCTCGGCGTGACCGATGCCGTGCTGGCGGGCGGGCGCTTCCAGCCGCGCGGCGGCGGCCGCAGCGTCAGCATGGCCGAGGTGCTGGCGGGCCTGCCCGAGGCGGTCGTGGGCCATGCCTCCCTCACGCCGGGCAGCACGGAGCACATCGTCAACTCCTTCGGCGCGCACTTCGTGGAGGTGGAGGTGGAGCCGGAGAGCGGCCGCATCCGCATCGTGCGCTACGTGGCCGCCCACGATTCGGGGCGCATCGTCAACCCGCGCCTGGCCGCCGGGCAGGTCTCCGGCGCCGTGCTGCAGTTTCTCGGCATCACGCTGCGCGAAGAGCTGCTGCTGGACGAGGCCAGCGGCGTGACGCTCAACCCGAGCTTCCTGGAGCACAAGAGCACGGCGATCGTGGACTTCCCGCCCATCGAGGTGCTCTTCCCGGCCGGGCCGGATCCGGCGGGCCCCTTCGGTGCCAAGGCGCTGGGCGAGCCCCCGGTCGTGCCCGTGCTGGCGGCCGTCGCCAATGCCGTCGCCAATGCCACCGGCGTGTGGCTGCACGAGGTGCCCTTCACGCCGCGGCGCGTGCTGGCGGCCCTGGCGGCCGGCGCCGGCCGCGCGGGAGGCCGCGCATGAAGCCCTTCGCCTTTGCCGAACCGGCAAGCCTCGCCGAGGCCCTCGCGCTGCTGGGGGAGGGCGACAGCCGCGCCATCGCGGGCGGGAGCGACCTGCTGGGCGAGCTCAAGGAGGGCACGGCCCACGTTGCGCGGCTGGTGAGCCTGGCCCACATCGCCGAGCTGCGCAGCGTGCGCGCTGCCGCGGGCGGCCTGCGCATCGGCGCGGGGATGACCCTGGACGCGCTGGAGCGCGAGCGGCGCCTGCGCGGGCCATACCGCATCCTGGCCGAGGCCGCGCGCGGCGTGGCCACGCCGGAAATCCGCAACCAGGGCACCCTCGGCGGCAACCTGTGCCAACGCCCGCGCTGCCTGCACTACCGCAGTCCCTGGCTGGCCTGCCGCAAGAAAGGCGGCACGGGCTGCCCCGCGCACGATTCCGAGCACCAGCCGTACCTGTCCGTGATGGGCGGCCAGGGCTGCTGGGCCGTGAACGCCTCGGACCTGGCGCCGGTCCTGCTGGCGCTGGAGGCGAGCGCGTGCGTGCAGGGGCCGGGCGGCGAGCGCGTGCTGCCGCTGGCGGACTTCTTCGCCGGGCCGGAGCGCGACCCCACGCGCGAGACGGTGCTCGGGCCGGACGAGCTGCTGACCGCCGTGCTGCTGCCTCCGCGGCCCAGGCGTTGGCAGGGCAGCTACCTCAAGGCGCGCGAGCGCACCGCCGGGGACTTCCCGCTCGTCAGCGCCGCCTTCGGCTGCCAGGTCAGCCGCGGACGCATCCGGGACGCGCGGCTGGTGCTGGGCGGCGTGGCGCCCGTACCCTGGCCCTGCCCGGATGCGGCGGCGCTGCTGGAAGGCGCCAAGCCCGCTCCGGAGCTGGCCGCCCAGGTCGCCAGCGCGGCCTTCACGCACGCCATGCCCCTGGCCGGCAATGGCTACAAGGTCGCTCTCGGCCGCGCCCTCGTGGCTCGCGCCGTGGCCCAGGTGCTCGCGCAGGCCACCGCCTAGGGACGGGGTGGAGTCCGCCCCAGGACAAGTGCAAAGTCGTCGCACGCCGCAACGGATCGGCCGGCGCGGGACCTCATCCCCCCAACCCCCCTGCTCCGCTAGGCAGAGCAGTGGGGCTTCCTGGCTGCGCAGATCCGCTTGGAATGAGCCTTGCAGCCCCTCCCTGCCGTGAGCCCCGCTTGCGGGGCGAACCCATAGCTCAGGGGGAGGGGCGGCACGCTGCCAAAGGCGGCGTGCGGGGTGGGGTCCCACG
>JBGOUY010000391.1:0-3260 GCA_041477795.1 bacterium | reverse complement strand
GGATAAACGGTGCATGCGATGTAGGTGTCTCTTGGCTTCCGTGCCATGTTGCCTCCGCTGAAGATGTGCGCACCGATTAAAGCCGATCTTGCGCTGGGCTGTAATGCTGGAGGGGCGCTAACGGTCTTGCACCGTAGCCCGGTCTCCAAGATTTGGCGGCGCCCTCCCCTGCCAAGGCGCCGATTACCACAGTTAACCACATATCAAGATAGATGGAGCTTGCGCAACACTGTCCGACTCCATGGGGTAGCACCCGCTTAACTTCCCCCCACGCTTGCCATAGAATGGCGGCACGGCGCCGGCCCCTTGCCGTTGCCGCAACCGAGGTGCCATGTCGCAGACTGCCGTGCTGATGCTGCTGCGCTGGTTCTTCGCCAGCCTGGCCGTGCTGGCGATCGCCCTGTACATCGTGCGGCCGCTGCTGCGCATGGTGCGGCACAAGCCCGATGTGTCCTTCTCCATTCCGGACTACACCCAGACCCTCGACGAGGAGGAGCTGGAGATTCCCAGCGAGGAGGAGGCCGGGTTCGACCGCAACGCCGCGATCACCCAGGCCCGCGCCGATCCCCGCGCCACAGCGATGCTGGTGCAACAGTGGCTCAAGCAGAAGCGCTAGACCCGCAGCGGCCCCATGCCTGAACTGCCGGAAGTCGAGACGATCGTGCGCGAGCTGGATGCCGCGCTGCCGGGCCGCACCGTGCGCGACGTGCGCATCTTCCGCGCCGATGCGCTGGGCGGCGTGCCGCCGGCGGCGTTCCGGGCGGCGCTGCGCGGGCGCAGGGTGCGGGGCGTGGCGCGGCGGGGCAAGTTCCTGCTCTTCCACCTGGAGCCGGAGGCCTGGCTGGTGGGGCACCTGCGCATGACCGGCAAGTTCATCGTCTCGCGGCCCCCGCCCGCGCCCGAGCCGCACCATCGCGCGTGGTTCGAGCTGGACGATGGGTCGGTGCTGATCTTCCAGGACCTGCGCTGCTTTGGCACGCTGGCCGTGGTGGAGCGGCTGGCCGATCACGCGGGCCTGGCTGCGCTGGGGCTGGACCCCTTCTCGCCCCGCTGCACGGCGGCCTGGCTGGCCGCGGCGCTGGCGGCCAGCCGCGCCCCGCTCAAGCACTGGCTGATGGACCAGAGCAAGCTGGCCGGCCTGGGCAACATCTACGTGGCGGAGATCCTCTATGCCGCGCGCCTGTCGCCGCTGCGGCCGGCGGCCTCGCTCGCGGCGGCGGAGGTGGCGCGCCTGTACCGCGCGATCCGGCGCATCCTGCGCAAGGCCATCCACAAGAGCGGCACGACCATCCGCGACTACCGTCGCGTGGATGAGCAGACCGGCGAGTTCCAGAACTTCCTGCGCGTCTATGGCAAGGCCGGCCAGCCCTGCCCGGCCTGCCGCACGCCCATCGCGCGGCTGGTGCAGCAGCAGCGCAGCACGTTCTATTGCCCCACCTGCCAGACATGAGCCCTCTGGCCCCAGTGTCCCGCTCCGGCCGCGCGCCGCTGCGTGCGCGCCGTTGGCGGCTGCCCGCCATGGCGCTGTCGCACGCGCGGGCGTTGCTGCCGGCGCTGGCCCTGTCGCTCGCGCTGGCGCTGGGCGCCGGCGTGGCGGCGGCGGCCGATGCGCTGCCGGCCGCAGCGGAGCCCGCCGGCCTGCGCAGCGCGCTGGCGCCCCTGGTGGAGCAGGGCGGCGTGGCCGTGGGCGAGAACGGGCAGGCCGTGTTCGTGTACCGGCCCGGCGCCTACGTGCCGGCCTCCATCCTCAAGCTGGCCACGGCCCAGGCCGCCTTCCACGTGCTGGGCGAGGACTACCGCTTCAAGACCGAGGTCTACCGCGACGGCGACCTGCTCTATATCCGGGGCTACGGCGACCCCATGCTGGTCAGCGAGGAGTGGACGCTGCTCGCCCACGAGCTGGCCGCGGCGGGTCAGTTCCGCGCGCCCGTGGCGGCGCTGGTGCTGGACGAGAGCGCGTTCGCGCCGGAGCTGGAGGTGGACGGCGCCTCGGAGACCCTCAATCCCTACGACGCCAAGCTGGGCGCGCTGGTGGCGAACTTCAACACGGTGTTCGTGGACGTGGACGCCACGGGCCACGTCACCTCCGCCGAGCCGCAGACGCCGCTGACGCCCCTGGCGGAGCGGCTGGGGCGCCGGCTGGGGCCGGGCCAGCAGCGCATCAACTTCACCGCCGAGGGCGTGCCCGGCGTGCGCTACGCGGGCGAGCTGGCGCGGGCTATCTTCGCGCAGGCGGGCGCGCGCATCGGCGGCCCGTCTCGCACCGGGCGCGTGCCGGGCGGGCTGCAACCCGTCTGGGTGCACCGCTCCAGCCGCCCCCTGCGCGAGGTGGTGGGCGGCATGCTGGAGTTCTCCAACAACTTCATCGCCAACCAGATCGTGCTGGCGATGGCCCTGCAGGCGGCGGGCGAGCCGGCGCGCCTGGAGCCGGGCGTGGAGCAGGTGCGGCGCTTCCTGCGTGAGCGGATCGGCCTGCGGCCCGACCAGTTCACCCTGATCGAGGGCTCCGGCCTCTCGCGCCAGAACCACATCGCGCTGACCGGCATGCTGCGCGTGGTGGACGCCTTCCATCCCTGGGCGGAGCTGCTGAAGCCCTACGGCAAGGCGCCGCTGACGATTCCCGCCAAGACCGGCACCCTCAGCGGGGTATACACCCTGGCGGGCTTCCTGCCCGCGCCGGCGGGCGTGCGGCGCCCGTTCGTGATCATGCTCAACCAGGCGCGCCACACGCGCGGCGCCGTGCTGCACCGGCTCCTGCAGGCCTATGCCGGCCGTCCCGCCGCCCCGCCCAGGGCAGGGCCCGCGGGACTCGGCTCGCCGAGGCGGGGCTTCGTAACGCCTTCGGCTTCGTTTGGAAATTCCGCCGGGGCCGGAGCCGAGTCCTCACCCCGCCCGGCTGACGCCGGGCGCCCCTCTCCACCGGGTGGAGAGGGGAACTGCGGGCCAGGCGCTTCCGGCCGCCGCACCGTGATCGGCGGCGCGCCCGGCCACGCCGCCGCCGCGCGCTCCCACCACTCGCCTTGCCCGGCCTGCTCCGCGCGGGCGTCGCGGGCAGCGCGGTTCTCTCCTGTGCGGCCCTCGCCCTGCAAGCGGCGCAACTCGGCCAGCAGGCGCGCCGCGTTGCGCTCCAGCATCGTCTCGTAGCGGGCCAGCCGCGCCAGCGCGCCGCCGTAGGGCGCGGCGTCCCGCACCCAGGCCGCCCCCAGCCCTTCGTCCTGGCCAACGGCATCGCGCCGCAGCCGCGCGAACAGCTCCGCCTC
>JBGOUY010000150.1:0-10277 GCA_041477795.1 bacterium | reverse complement strand
CGCCGTACATCTTGTTCCCTTGCACGCGCTTGGCGTACTGCACGGCGATCTTGCGCGTGGAGGTCTCCATGAAGATGACGGCGAAGATCACCGCCAGCATGATGGCCACCACCAGGCCCAGGGTCAGCGGGGCGAGCTGTCCGGCCTGCGCCATGCGCAGGGAGTTGATGCTGTCGCCGGGGATCGCCACGACGATGCCCGCGAAGATGATGAGCGAGATGCCGTTGCCCACGCCGCGCTCGTTGATCTGCTCGCCGATCCACATCAGGAACGCCGTGCCCGCCGTCAGCGTGATCACGGTCATCAAGCGGAAGCCCCACGGATGCACCGAGGAGATGACGATCGGCGCGCCGTCCGGCGCGGACATGCTCTGCAGGCCCACGGCGATGCCAAAGCCCTGGATCACGCTCAGCACGACGGTGCCGTAGCGCGTGTACATGGTGATCTTCTTGCGCCCCGCCTCGCCCTCGCGGCTCAGCCGCTCCAGGTAGGGGAAGACCACCGTCAGGAGCTGCAGGATGATCGACGCGCTGATGTAGGGCATGATGCCCAGCGCGAACACGGTCAGGCGCTTGAGGGCGCCGCCGGAGAACATGTCGAAGAACGAGAAGATCGTCCCCTGCTGAGCCCGGAAGAACGCCGCAAGCGCCTGCGCATCGATGCCGGGCGTGGGGATGTGCGCCCCCAGCCGGAACACCACCAGCATCAGCAGCGTGAAGATGATGCGGTTACGCAGCTCTTCGATGCGAAATGCGTTCTGGAATGTGCTCAGCATGGCGTCGCTCAGCCCTCGATTACAACCGCTTTACCGCCCGCCGCCTGGATCTTCTCCGCGGCCGAACGGCTGAACTGGTGCGCGTGCACGGTGACGGCACGCGCGATGTCTCCGATCCCCAGCACCTTCACGGGCCGGTTCGTGTCGCTGATGGCGCGGGCCGCGACCAGATCCTCCGGCTTGACCTCCGCCATGTCCGCCAGGGCGGCACGCTTGCTCAGGTCGCGCAGGTTGATGATATGGAACTTTGTCTTGAACACGTTGGTGAAGCCGCGCCGCGGCAGCCGCCGTCGCAGCGGGGTCTGCCCGCCCTCGAAACCGGGCTTGGAGGGCCCGCGGGCGCGCTGGCCCTTCTGGCCGCGCCCGGCCGTCTTGCCCAGCGTGCTGCTCGTGCCGCGCCCCTTGCGCTTGTGGCGCTTGGTCGAGCCGGGCGGTTTTTCCAACTGGTGCAGCTTCATCGGCCTGCCTGCTAGTGCCTGCGTTGCGCCGCTTCCGGCGGGTCGGAAACGATCAGATGCTTGACCTTGAAGATCATGCCGCGCACGGCCGGCGTATCCTCCAGCTCCCGCTCCTGGTTGATGTGCGAAAGCCCGAGGCCGCGCAGGGTCGCGCGCTGATCGGGCGGGCAGCCGATCGGGCTGCGCACCATCTTCACCTTCACCTTGCTCACGGGCGGCGTCTCCTTGTCCTGGCGCTGCTAGCTGGCGGCCGGGCTGGCCTTGGCGGGCCGCAGCCGTTCCACCGGCACCCCGCGGCGCTCGGCGATCTCGTCGAAGGACTTGAGCTCGAACAGGGCCCGCAGCGCCGCCTTCAGCACGTTGTGCGGATTGTTCGAGCCCAGCGTCTTGACGCTCACGTCGGAGATGCCGACGGCCTCCATCACGGCCCGCACCGGCCCGGAGGCGATGATGCCGCGACCGGCCTCGGCCGGCTTCATGATGACGCGGCTCGAGCCGAAGCGCCCGATGATCGAGTGCGGGATCGTGCGGCCCTCGCTCGTCACGAATTTCATGCTCTTGGTCGCCTTCTCGATGCCCTTGCGGATGGCCTCGGTCACCTCGTTGGCCTTGCCCAGCGAGAAGCCCACGCGGCCCTGGCCATTGCCCACGATCACCAGCGCGCTGAAGCTGAAGCGCCGGCCACCCTTCACGACCTTGGCCACACGGCTGATCTTGATCACCTTTTCGATCAGATCGGGGCGATCTCCGGTTCGTTCCGTCAAAGCTTACCTCTTTGGATGCAGGGTGCGCGGGGCACGATTTAGAACTTCCGCGCGATCAAAACTTCAGTCCGGCCTCGCGGGCGCCTTCGGCCAGGGCCCGCACGCGACCGGTGTAGCGGTTGCCGCCGCGGTCGAACACGACCGCCTCGATGCCCAGCTTCTTGAGGCGCTCGGCAATGGCCTTGCCCACCACGCCGGCCGCGGCCTTGTTGCCCGTGTAGCCCTGGATGCCCCCGCGCAGATCCTTCTCGCCGGTGGATGCGGCGGCCAGCGTGCGGCCCGCCTGATCGTCCACCGCCTGCACGTAGATGTGCCGCGCCGAGCGGAACACGCTCAGCCGGGGCCGTTGCATGCTGCCCACCACGCGCTTGCGGATCCGGAAGCGCCGTTTTATGCGCCGCTCGTAGCGGCTCGTCATCGTTGCCATTTGCGCCTACGCCCTCGGCGTTACTTCTTGCCGGTCTTGCCGGCTTTGCGCCGGACTCGTTCGTGTTCGTACTTCACGCCCTTGCCCTGGTAGGGCTCGGGCGGACGGATGGCCCGGATCGATGCGGCCGTCTGGCCCAGCAGCACGTTGTCGTGGCTGGAGAGCACGATCAGGTTGTTGTTGCCCTCGATCTGCGCCTTCACGCCCCCGGGCAGCGCGAACTTGACCGGGTGCGAGAAGCCCAACTGCAGCTCCAGGTTCTGGCCCTGCACCTGCGCGCGATACCCCACGCCGACCAGCTGCAGACGCTTCGAAAAGCCCGTGGAGACGCCCTCGACCATGTTGGCCAGACAGGCCTGCACTGTGCCCATCAGGGTGCGCGCGCGGATATTGTTCAGGTAGTCCGCCTTGACATGGATCTCCGCGGGCGCCACGTCCAACTCCACCAGCTCGGGCATGTGGAACTCGTTCTGGCCCTTGGGGCCCTTCACGTGCACCACGCGTTCCAGGTATTTCACCTCCACCCCCTTGGGGATGGCGATGGGTCGCTTGCCTACTCGGGACATGATCGCTCTTCCGCTTCGCTCGTCTTGTGCGCCGGGCAAGTGCCCGGAGCGGCTGCCACGCGGGTCTCCGCGCGGGTTACCAAACCTGGCACAGCACCTCGCCGCCCACCTTGCGGTCGCGGCAGGCCACGTCCGTCAGCACTCCCTTGGACGTGGTGAGGATGGCGATACCCTGCCCGCTCCACACCGGGTGCAGGCCGCTGTATCCCTTGTGCCGTCGCAGCCCCGGCTTGCTGATCCGTTCCAGACCGCGGATCACGCTGTCGCCGCGCTTGTCGTACTTCAGGGTGACCTCGATGCGGGGCAAGCCACGCTCGTTCGCATAGGCCAGGAAATCCTCGATGAAGCCCTCCTCCTTCAGCACCCGCGCAATCTCCACCTTCAGCTTGGAGGAGGGACTGTCCACCGAAGCGTGCTTGCGCATCAGCGCATTGCGGATGTGCGTCAGGAAGTCGGCGATCGGATCCGTCATGGACATCGCGTGTTGCTCTCCTCGGACAGCGTGTTGCGCGTCACCAGCTGGCCTTGATGACGCCCGGCAGTTCTCCCGTCAGCGCCCGCAGGCGGAAGCAGATGCGGCACATCCCGAACTTGCGGATGAAGCTGCGCGGGCGGCCGCAGTAGCGGCAGCGGTTATGGCCGCGCACCTTGAATTTCGGGCGGCGTTTCGCCTTGGCAATCATGCTCTTCTTGGCCATAACTCCTTGCTTGCTCGGTCTCGCGTCTGCGCGGCCCCGGGGGGCCGCCGATTCGTCCTGTGTGGCGGGCCCGCCCCTAGTTCTTGCGGAAGGGCAGCCCGATCAGTTCCAGCAGCCGGTGAGCCTCCTCGTCCGTCTTCGCGGTGGTGTGCAGCGTCACGTTCATGCCGCGAATCTGGTCGACGTCGTCAAAGCTGATCTCCGGGAAGATGATCTGCTCGCGCACGCCCACCGTGTAGTTGCCGCGCCCGTCGAAGGAACGCCGCGGCAGGCCCCGGAAGTCCCGCACCTGGGGCAGCGCGATGGAAATGAAGCGATCCAGGAACTCCCACATCATCTTGCGCCGCAGCGTGGTCATTATGCCCACCGGCATGCCCTCGCGCAGCTTGAAGTTCGCAATGGACTTCTTGGCGTGGCGCACCATGGGCTTCTGCCCGGTGATCTTGGTCAGCTCCACCGTGGCCGATTCCAGGACCTTGGCATTCTGCGAGGCCTGGCCGATCCCCATGTTCACCGTGATCTTGACCAGCCCCGGCACCTGCATCGAGCTCTTGTACTTGAACTCATTCAGCAGGGCCGGCACGATCTCGCGCTTGTATTTTTCTTGCAGCCTGGACACGGCTCCTCGATCATGACGTGGGGGCGCTAGCGCCCCGCGGCGCGCCTACTTCTTGCGCGCCTCGTAGTAGCGGCAATCGGCCGGTTTCGCGCACAGCTTGCGCACGCCCCGCCCGCAGCTGTCGCAGTATTTCAGCACATTGGATAGGTGGATCGGCGCTTCCATGGGCAGAATCCCGCCCTTCTCGCCCTGGCGCCGCGGCTTGGTGTGCCGCTGCACCATGTTCACTTCCTTGATCAGCACGACCCCGCGGCGCAGGTCCACCTTCAGCACCTCGCCGCGCTGGCCCTTGGCCTTGCCGGAGATCACCTGCACCTGGTCGCCTTTCTTGACCCGGGCCTTCTTCAGTTTCGGTTGCGCTGCACCGCTCATGTCGTCATCCGGCTGTCCGTGGCCGCCCTAAAGCACTTCGGGGGCCAGGGAAAGGATCTTGATGAACTGCCGGGAGCGCAGCTCGCGGCCCACCGGGCCGAAGATGCGCGTGCCGATGGGCTCCTTCTTGGCGTCGATCAGCACCGCGGCGTTCTCATCGAACTTGATGTACGAGCCATCGGGCCGGCCCAGTTCCTTCGTCGTGCGGACGACCACGGCCTTGACCACGTCGCCCTTCTTGATGCGGCTGTTGGGCACGGCCTCCTTCACGGAGGCCACGATGATGTCCCCGATCGTCGCATAGCGGCGCTTTGAGCCGCCCAGCACCTTGATGCACATCAGCTGCTTGGCGCCCGTGTTGTCCGCCACGCGCAGGTACGTCTGCATCTGGATCATGGCTGCCTTTTCGCCTCTTCAGCGATCTTCACTCGTCTGGGCCCGTTTCCGGCGCGCCGGCTAGGCTTCCGCCGCCGGCCGGCTCACCACTTCCAGCAGCCGCCAGCGCTTCAGGCGGCTCAGGGGCCGGCACTCCATGATGCGCACCACATCGCCGATCTTGCCGGCGTTCTCCTCGTCGTGGGCGTGGTAGCGCTTGGAACGGCGCACCACCTTGCCGTAGATCGGGTGGCGCACCGTACGCTCCACCACCACGACGATGGTCTTGTCGTTCTTGTCGCTCACGACCACGCCCTGGCGCACCTTGCGCCGGGAGGTGCGTTGGGGGGACTCAGCCTTGGCTTGCGACATTGCGTTCCATCTCGTTGATGATCGTCATGGCGCGGGCGATCTGGCGGCGCATCGTGCCGATGGTGCTGGTGTTCGTCGTCTGGCCGATGGACTTGTTGCAACGCATCCGGAACAACTCTTCCTGCCATTCGGTGATCCGGGCCGTGAGCTCGACTGTGTTGAGCTGACGCATCTCGGTGGCGGTCATGGGCTTTAGGCTCCGCGCCGCACGATGGTGGTCTTGATGGGCAGCTTGTAGGCCGCCAGGCGCAGCGCGGCCACCGCCACTGCCTCTTCCACCCCGTCCATCTCGAACAGGATGCGGCCCGGCTTGACGACCGCCGCCCAGTGGTCCACCGCGCCTTTGCCCCCGCCCATGCGCACCTCGGCCGGCCGGCGCGTGATGGGCTTGTCGGGGAAGATGCAGATCCAGATCTTGCCGCGGCGCTTCATCTCGCGCGTCAGGGCGCGCCGGCTGGCCTCGATCTGCCGCGCCGTCACGTGGCCCCGCCCCACGGCCTGCAGGCCGAAGGAGCCGAAGTTGAGCTTGTTGCCGCTGGTGGCGTTTCCGCGCATGCGGCCCTTCATCTGTTTGCGGAACTTGGTCCGCGCGGGCATCAACATGGGTCGTTCCTCACCTCGCTCCGCCGCCGCCGCCACCGCCGCCGGCACGCCGGCGCAGCAGACGCGGTTGCTGGTATTCCTCGCCGCGGTAGACCCACGCCTTCACCCCGATCAGCCCATAGGTCGTGAGGGCCTCGGCCGTGCCGTAGTCGATTTCCGCGCGCAGCGTGTGCAGCGGCACGCGGCCCTCGCGCACCCACTCGGTGCGGGACATCTCTGCGCCGTTCAGCCGCCCGGCCACCATGATCTTGCAGCCCTGGATGTTCAGCCGCATGGCCGAGGCCAGCGCGCGCTTGATGGCGCGGCGGAAGGCGATGCGCCGCTCGAGCTGCGTGGCGATGTTCTCGGCGATCAGCTGCGCATCGATCTCGGGCCGCTTGACCTCCTTGATGTTCACCGTCACGTCGGTCTTGCAGAGCTTCTGCAGGTCGGCCTTGAGCTGATCCGCCGCCTCGCCCTTGCGCCCGATGATGATGCCCGGCCGCGAGGCGAAGATGGTCACGCGGATCTTCTGCGCCGCGCGCTCCACCTCCACGCGCGAGATGCCCGCGTGTTTCAGGTTCTTCTTGATGTAGCGCTGCAGCTTGACGTCCTGCTCCAGCAGGTTGGCGTAGGTGCGGTGGTCCGCAAACCACTTGCTGGTCCAGTTCTTCGTCAGCCCCAGCCGGAACCCGATCGGATTGACTTTCTGCCCCACAGGCTGCTCCTAACGTTCGGCGGTACGGTTGATACGGTACAATTGATACGGTTAACCCACCGCCAGCGTGATGTGCGAGGCGCGCTTGCGGATCGGGGTGGCCCGGCCCATCGCGCGTGGCCGCCAGCGCTTCAGGGTGGGCGCGGCATCCACGAACACCGTGCGCACCGTCAGGCTGTCCACGTCCAGCTCCTGGTTCTGCTGCTCCGCGTTGGAAATCGCGGACTTGAGCAGGGTCTTCACCACGGGCGAGGAGCGCTTGGGCGTCGCGTCCAGGATGCCCAGCGCCTGCACCACGTTCTTGCCCCGGATCAGATCCGCCACCAGGCGCACCTTGCGCGGCGAGATGCGCACGTTCTTGGCGACGGCCCGGTATTCGCGTTGTTCACTCTGCTCTGCCATGGTCCTTACCTGGTTGCGCGGCCAGCCTAGGCGGTCGGGCGGGCGGCGCGGCGATCCGACTTGGTGGTGTGTCCGCGGAAGGTGCGGGTGGGCGAAAACTCGCCCAGCTTGTGACCCACCATGTTCTCCGTCACGAACACCGGGATGAACTTGTTGCCGTTGTGCACGGCCAGGTTCAGCCCCACGAATTCCGGCAGGATCACCGAGCGCCGCGACCAGGTGCGGATCAGGCGCCGGTCGTCCGTCTCCTTGGCCCGCTGCACCTTGATCAGCAGGTGATCGTCAACAAAGGGTCCCTTCTTCAGCGATCGCGGCACGATGCCTCCAGTTCCTGCGAATCCAGCTCCAAAGAACCCGCCTGCGTCTGGCCCGCCCTACTTGGCCCGGCGCCGCACGCGCATGGGTTGGGTGCGCTTGTTGCGGCGCGTGCGATACCCCTTGGTGGGCGTGCCCCAGGGCGAGACGGGGTGACGGCCCCCGGAGGTCTTGCCCTCGCCCCCGCCGTGCGGGTGGTCGATCGGGTTCATGGCCACGCCGCGCACGGTCGGGCGGATGCCCAGCCAGCGGCTGCGGCCCGCCTTGCCCACTTCGATGTTCGAATGATCCGCGTTGCCCACCTCGCCGATGGTGGCCATGCACTCCAGCCGCACGCGCCGGATCTCTCCGGAGCGCAGGCGGATCTGGGCATAGGGCTCGTCCTTGGCCGCCAGCACCACCGACGTGCCCGCAGCCCGGGCGAGCTGCCCGCCCTTGCCCGGTTTCAGCTCCACGTTGTGCACCTGCGTGCCCAGCGGGATGTTGCGCAGCGGCAGCGCATTGCCCACCTTGATTTCCGCGCCCTCGCCCGAGACCACGTGCTCGCCCACCGCCAGCCCGGCCGGCGCGAGGATGTAGCGCTTCTCGCCGTCCGCGTAGATCACCAGCGAGATGCGGGCGTTGCGGTTCGGGTCGTACTCCACGCTGGCCACGCGGCCCGGCACGCCGAGCTTGTCGCGCTTGAAGTCCACCATGCGGTAGCGCCGCTTGTGCCCGCCGCCCTTGTGGCGCACGGAGATGTGGCCGTGGTTGTTGCGGCCGCCCTTCTTGCGCAGCGGCCGCAGCAGCGAGCGCTCGGGCGTCGCGGTGGTGAGCTCGCTGAAGTCCGCGACGCTCATGCCGCGCCGCCCAGGCGAAGTCGGGTTGTATCTGCGTATGGCCATGTGCTTCTCTCAGCCTTCAGGCTCTCGCGCCCCGGCAGGGGCGGCTCAGGCGCCCTCGAAGTATTCGATGCGGTCGCCCTCCTTGAGGGTGACCATGGCTTTCTTCCAGTCCGGGCGCCGCCCTGCAAAGCGGCCCATGCGCTTCTTCTTGCCCAGCGTGTTGATCGTGCGCACGTCAAGCACGGTCACCTTGAACAGGCCTTCCACGGCGCGCTTGATCTCGATCTTGTTCGCGTCGCGGTCCACCAGGAAGGTCACCTGGTTGTGCGTGTCCTTCTGGATGACCGTCTTTTCCGTCAGGTGCGGCCCTTTGAGGATGCGGATGTTCATGCGGTCAGCCTCTCCTGCAGGGCCAGCATGGCCTGACGCGTCACCAGCACCTTGTCGTAGAGCAGCAGGTTGTACACGTTCACCTGGCCGAAGTGCACCACCACCACGCCCGGCAGGTTGCGCGCGGCCCGCGCCAGCTTCTCGCCGATCTCATGGGTCACGATCAGCGCATCCAGCGCATCCAGCGACTGCAGCGTCGCGGCGAACTCCTTGGTCTTGTGCGTCTTGGGCTCGATCGCGTCCACCACCACCAGCTGGCCCTGGCGCAGCTTTTCCGCCACGGCGCCGCGCAGGGCGGACTTGCGCACCTTCTTGTTGAGCTTGATGGCATGGCTGCGCGGCCTGGGCCCGTGCGGCCTGCCGCCGCCCCGGCGCTGGGTCGCCGCGCGGTCGCCCACGCGGGCCGAGCCCGTGCCTTTCTGGCGGTAGAGCTTGCGCGTGCTGCCGGCGACCTGGCTGCGGGTCTTGGTGGAATGCGTGCCCTGGCGCAGCTTGGCCCGCTGGTACACCACCGCGTCCTTGATCAGGAACGGGTTGTACGACGCCTCGGTGAGCGCGTCGGACAGCTCCAGCGGCTGCGACTTGGAGCGATCCATCGTGATGACTGCAACCTGGCCCATCGCTTCACACCTCAGTGGCGCGCGGGGAACGCCCCGCGCCGTCTGCGCTGCCTGCCCCTGCGGGATGCTGCCCGCGCTAGTCCTGCTTCATCGTGATGTCCACCCCCGCCGAGATGTCCAGACGCATCAGCGCGTCCATCGTCTGCGGGGTGGGATCGATGATGTACATCAAGCGCTTGTGGGTGCGGGTCTCGAACTGCTCCCGCGACTTCTTGTCCGCGTGCGGCGAGCGCAGCACGGTCACCACGGTGCGCTGGGTGGGCAACGGAATCGGCCCGTTGACCTCCGCGCCGGTGCGCTTCACGGCGTTGACGATCTCTCGCACCGTCTGGTCCAGGAGATTGTAGTCGTACGCCTTAAACCGGACCTTGATTCGCTGCGTCATCGCTCCCTTTTGCCGCTGCGCCCCTGGGCGCTGGCGATCACTTCGTCACTTCCGAGATCACGCCCGAGCCGATGGTGCGGCCGCCTTCGCGGATGGCGAAGCGCAGCTCGGGTTCCATGGCGATGGGGGTGATCAGGGAAACGGTGATCGCGACGTTGTCGCCGGGCATCACCATTTCGGTGCCTTCCGGCAGGTTGACGATGCCCGTCACGTCCGTCGTGCGGAAGTAGAACTGCGGGCGGTAGTTGTTGAAGAACGGCGTGTGGCGGCCGCCCTCGTCCTTGGTCAGCACGTAGACCTGGCCCTTGAAATCCGTATGGGGCGTGATCGAGCCGGGCTTGGCCAGCACCTGGCCGCGCTCGATCTCCTCGCGCTTGGTGCCGCGCAGCAGCACGCCGATGTTGTCGCCGGCGCGCCCTTCATCCAGCAGCTTGCGGAACATTTCCACGCCCGTCACCACCGTGGAGGTGGTGGGCTTGATGCCCACGATTTCCACCGTATCGCCCACCTTGACGATGCCCCGCTCCACGCGGCCCGTGGCCACCGTGCCGCGGCCCGAGATCGTGAAGATGTCTTCGATCGGCATCAGGAACGGCTTCTCCGTCTCCCGCGTCG
>JBGOUY010000282.1:0-5619 GCA_041477795.1 bacterium | reverse complement strand
CGCCGGCGACCGGCATCGGGCGCGCCACCACGTCGATCTGGCGGGGCGCCTTGAGCACCGCCACGCGCATGTTCCCACCCATCGGCCATCCCCAGCGGGCTGCTGCTACCCCACATGATCCCCGTAACCCCGCAAGGGCTCGACGACCGTGATCTCCTTGACGGGAAAGCTGGAGATGATTTCGGTGCGATCCTTGTGCACGATCAGCATCTCTTCGATCCGGACGCCCCATTGGTGCATCTTGCCGTGCTGGGTTTCCAGCGCGAAGACCATGCCCGCCTTGATTTCCACGGGGTGATCGAGCGACCAGATGCGGGAGATGACCGGCATATCGTACTGCGCCAGTCCCAGGCCATGGCCCCACAGGTTGGCGGCCGCCTGGTCCTCCTCCGCATAGCCCCAGGCCTCCTTGGCGGAGGGCCACTTGCTCGCGATGTCTCGCGTGGTGACGCCCGGGCGCACCGCTCCGATCGAGTCGTACAGCCACTTCAGCGCCGTGGCGTAGTAGTCTTTCTGCTCCTTGGACGGCTCCTTGCCCACGCAATAGGTGCGATAATAGCAGGACTTGTAGCCGTTCCAGGTGAGCGCCGCCAGATCCATGAAGACGATGTCGCCCGGCTTGATGATGCGATCCGAGAAGTTGCGCCAGTTGGGCCAGGTATTGGGTCCGGAAGAGACGATCACGTCCTCCACGTCTTCCATGCCGGGGATCGCATACAGGAACTGCATGATGTGGGCGGTCACCTGGTTTTCCGTGATTCCAGGCTTCAGGAACTTCATGGTCTCCCAGTGCGCGGCATCGCCGATCGCGCCAACGATGCGCATGCACTCCTGCTCGTCCTGGTTCTTGATGGCGCGCGCTTCCATCATCGGGGTCATGCCGTCCACCCACTGGATTCCGGCGTCCTTGAAGGCCTGCAGCATGTTGATATCGATGAAGTCCACGCCCAGCTTTTCCCCGGCCACGCCGAAGCGCTTCATCTCCTGGACGATGGCGGCGGTGAACTTCTTGACCTGCTGCTGCGAGGCCGCCCCGGCGGCACCCTTGATCCACGCATAGGACCAGCGGATGTTCTCGACCGGGATCCACGGCGCATGGCGCTGGATCTGGAAGCCGATGTCGCCCTGCTCGAAGAGCACCGGCGCACCGTCTCCGCACAGCATCGCATAGCGCAGCCCCGGCTTGAGGCGGTTCCAGCCCGGCGTCAGCGTGCCCGTCACGTAACGGCAATTCTCGTCGTACATCAGCAGCAGTGCCCCGAGCCCGTGCGCTTTCATGCGGGCCCGTGCGCTTTCAAGCCGGTACGTGCGCAGCCGCTCCCAGTTGATGCGCTCCTGCCAGTCCACTCCCACCATGCCGAAGTTTCCCATGTCCGTCCCCGCATGCAATGGACACTGATCTGCCGGCGCCTGACCCGCCCGCGGATATCCCCGCAGCGGCTCGTGGCCCGCGTGCGTTTGGCGCGACGATCGAGGCTGGCCCGCTCCGCCATCCCGCGGCAGCGGCCAGGGGCCCGATCGAGCCGCCCCCTGCATCTTTCTCTCAATCGCGGGTAGGTGTCCACGATGAAAACGGCCCATATGCGCACGTTCGGTGCTGAATTGTCGGCGCGACGCACCCGGAGCGCGGACACCCGCCCGGCCGCTCCGCCGCTCGGCATCCGCATTTGCGCCGCGCAGCGGCTGCAGCTTGATCCAGATCGAGCTTCGCTCTTGATCCAGGTCAAGGCGGCGCTCTTGGAGCAGGGTAAAAACGGAGCAATTGTGCACCGCGGGCGGTTGGGAGGCGGCCCGCCAGCAGTCATGCTCTCGATTCGGAGTCGGGGGCAACAGGATGGCGAAGAGCAGTCATGAGAGCTCGCCCGAAACCTACCCCTTTCATCACACACAAACCGGCGCGGCGTGACGCGCGCAACCTATCAGTAGGTGCGGACGGCTGCGCAGACGTGCGTGCTGCGGGCGGCCGAGCCCCCAACGCCTGCCCGGTATCGCACAGGCGTTCCACTTGGACCCGGCGGGGGCAGCCACCGTCGCCGTCCCCCGTGAGCACAGACGGACCCGTGGCGGCGCACGCCCGTCAGGAACGCGGCGCCCGGTCGTGAGCGAGAGTCCCATCATGAACGCACCCAGCAGGCGTTCCCTGCAGCGACTCAGGAAGGGCTTGCCGGCCGGCCTGGCCGGAGCGGTCGTCGTGCTGCTGATCGTGGCCGTCTTCTGGCTGCTTCCACGAGCCGGCGGCGCGGCCGTCCAGCAGCCAATCCGCTTCAACCATTCCGTGCACACCAAGCTGATGACGTGCGAATTCTGCCACCTGTATTACCCGACCCGCGAGGTGGCCGGCCGGCCGCCGCTGATCCGCTGCGCGCTGTGCCACCTGTACCCGATGACCGAGAATCCGGAAGCGGCGAAGATCCTGAAATTCGTCGAGGAGCGGCGGGAGATTCCCTGGCTGCGTCTGACCTCCCTGCCGGACTTCGTGCACTTCTCCCATCAGCGCCACGTGGTGGTGGCCAAGGTGGAATGCAAGGTCTGCCATGGCGAGATCGCCCAGATGACCGCGCCCCCGGCCGCACCCCTGGTGGCGATCCGCATGCAGTTCTGCCTGGACTGCCACCAATCCAAGGCCGTCGCGTTGACGCCGCGCGCGGTGCAGACGCTGCAGGCCGCCGACCTGCCGGCGGAGCTGCAGGATGCGCTGCCGGACTTCGAGAACAAGCGCTTCCCTACCAGCGCAAACCTCGTCGATGCGTTGGCCCAGGTCGCCGGCACGGCGCTGGCAGACAAACAGCGCCAACAGATCGTCAGCCAGGTGCAGCCCGCGCCGCCCGCCACCACCGATTGCATTGGCTGTCACCGCTAACAGCTCTGCCGGGAGCCGGCCCCAACGTTCGGTTCGCTCATGAAGATTTCGAGACGACAATTCCTCGCCGGTGTGGGCGGCGCCGCGGCCGCCACCGCGACCCTGAACGAGCTCGGCCGGGGCGTGCAGACCCCGCGCGAGCTGCTGGAAGCGTGGAGCAACCACGAGGAGGAGTTCCGCGTTTCCATCTGCCAGCAGTGCCCGGGCGGCTGCGGGATTCTGGCCCGCGTGGTGGACGGCAACCTGGTGCACATCGCGGGCAATCCGCTCTACCCGGTCAACGAGGGCGGGCTGTGCATGAAGGGGCTGGCCGGCATGCAGGTGCTCTACGATCCCGATCGCATCCGCTCCCCCCTGCAGCGCGACGGCGCCCGGGGCAGCCGGCGCTGGAAGCCGATTTCCTGGGAGCAGGCCCTGCAGCAGGTGGGCGCGCGCCTGCACGACCTGCGCTCCGGCAGCAAGGCCCACACCCTGGCCGTGCTCGGGGGCCAGTACCGGGGGCTCGTGGACCCGCTCCTGCAGCGCTTCTGCCAGGCCTACGGGACGCCCAACTACCTGCGGCTGCGCTGCCTGGAGCCCGACCGCAGCGCGCCCGCCGACTACTACACGCAGGGGGTGCAGGGGCCGCTGGCCTACGACCTTGCGAACAGCCGCTACATCCTGTCCTTCGGGTGCGGCCTGCTGGAAAGCTGGATCTCCACGGTCAATCAGCAAAAAGCCTATGGGCAGCTCCACGCCCTGCCGGGAGGCGAGCGACCCCAGTTCGTGATGGTCGATCCGCGCTACTCGGTCACCGCCGCCAAGGCCGACCTGTGGCTGCCGCTCCATCCCGGCACGGACGCCGCGCTGGCGCTGGGACTGGCCTACATCATCATCCAGGAAGGGCGCTTCGATCCCGACTTCGTGCGAGAGAACGCCTTCGGCTTCGAGGACTGGGACGATCCGTCCGGCGTCCGTCACCGCGGCTTCAAGACGCTGGTGCTGGAAGACTACTCGCCCGAGAAGGTGGCGGCGCTCACGGGCGTTCCGGTCGAGCGGCTGTTTCAGGTGGCGCGGGGCTTCGCCGCGAGCAAGCCGGCGGTGGCCATCGGCCAGCGCGGGCCCTCGTTCCATCCCAACGACCTCTACACGCGCATGGCCATCCACAGCCTCAATGCGCTGGTGGGCTCCATCGGGCGCTCGGGCGGAGTGGTGCGCCAGGGCACGCTGCCGCTCACCCCCTGGCCGGCGCCCAGGCTGGACGCTGTCGCCCAGGCCGGGCTGGCGCACGCGCGCATCGATCGGCCGGCGGGCCGGCCGGCGCTGTATGGCGAATTTGGCATGGGGCGCCTGCCGCACAACATCGTGGCGCGCGATCCCTACGAGCTGAATGCGCTCTTGCTCTACTACGCCAATCCGCTCTTCTCCCTGCCCGGGCGGGAGGAATGGGCCGCGGCGCTGGCCAAGATCCCCTTCATCGTCAGCTTCTCGCCGTTCATGGACGAGACGACGGAGCAGGCTGACCTGATCCTGCCGGACTGCACCTACCTGGAGCGCTGGCGCGACGACGAGGTGACCCATCTGGCCGGCATCACCGTGTTCGGCATCGGGGAACCGGTCGTGCCGCCCCTCTATGAAACCCGCGCCACCGAGGACGTGCTGCTGCAGATCGGCCGCGGGCTGGGCGCACCGGTGGCGGCGGCGCTGCCCTGGCAGCACCAGCGCGACCTGCTCCGCGAAGCGGCCCAGGGCCTCTACCAGGCGGAACGGGGTCATATCGTGGCACCGCCCCAGGACGAGGCATTCCAGGCCATCCTGACCCGGCAGGGCTATTGGCAGCAGAACTTCGAGGACTTCGACGCGTTCTGGCAGGCGCTGCTGCAACGAGGGGCTTGGTGGGACCCGAACGACACCTTCGTGGGTCCGCGCCAGCTCATCAAGACGCCGTCGCTCAAGTTCGAGTTCTTCTCGCAATTGCTGCAGCGCGACCTGCAGCGGGCCGCACGGGCGGCCACGGGCGCGCCCCCGGCCGATCCGGCGGCCGCGCTGACCGCGCTGGCCGTGAGCCTGGGCATCGAGGCGCGCGGCGACGACCTGTTTCTCCCGCACTTCGAGAGCGCCGCCACGGCGGCCGCGACGCCCGAGTTCCCCTTGCTGCTCAACACCTACAAGCTGATCTCCCTGGCCGGCGGCAAGGGCGCCAACCAGCCCTGGCTGGTGCAGGAACCGGCCGTGCACCTGGAGAACGGCTGGGAGAGCTGGCTGGAGATCAACCCGGACACCGCCGCCGGACTGGGCATTGCGGACGGCGACTGGGTCTGGCTGGAGTCGGCGCAGGGCCGCATCAAGGTGCGGGCGCGCACCTTCGTCGGCGCCGCGCCCCAGGTGCTGAACATGCCCTATGGCTGGGGCCACCGGGCCTACGGCCATTGGGCCCGCGATCGTGGGCAAAACCCGAACGACATCCTCGCTCCGCGTGTGGACCCGCTCAGGGGGCTGCCGCTCTGGGCCGGCACGCGGGTGCGGGTGGTGAAGGCGTGATCAGGAGAACGTGATGTCGCGCTGGGGCATGGTGATCGACCTCGACAAGTGCACGGCCTGCCAGGCCTGCGTGGTGGCCTGCCAGGTGGAGAACAACGTCCCGTTCATCGAGGACAAGGAGTACCGCCGCAGCCGGGCGATCTCGTGGATGAAGGTCATCAGCGAGACGGAGGGGACGTACCCCGACCTGCGCACGCAGTTCATCCCGCGCCCCTGCATGCAGTGCGACAACCCGCCCT
>JBGOUY010000268.1:0-6086 GCA_041477795.1 bacterium | reverse complement strand
TGAAGCGCATCAAGAGCATCCTCATCCTGGCCGTGCTGATGACCCTGGTCGTGGTCGCACGCGGCTCCGACGTGGGCACGCTCACCACCTTCACGCCGAGCACCACCATCAGCTCCTCGGCGGTGAACGCCAACTTCAGCGCCCTTGCGACGGCCGTGAACACCAAGCAGGACAAGGAGAACACGCCCCTCATCGCCGGCGTCGCCAACTGCGGTGTGACGGGCTGCGTTACGACAACTGCGGGTGGCCTGCTCGTCGTGAACGTGCAGTCAGCGAGTATTACGGTGCCGGGGCCAGGGACGATCCGCGTCTCCTTCAACGGGACTGCCGAGTGCGGTACGGAAACCACGCACGTCAACGCCTCGATGAATGCCCAAATTGTCTCCACTCTGACGGCGGCGCCTGTATTCTCTGGCGATGGCGCCACATTTATCGAGGCGTTTCCGCAGCCAAGTCCTTTCCAAGCGTATCCGCTCTTTATGGCGCGCCTGTTCACAGTCAACCCGGGGGGCTCCTTCCCCGCCACGTTCACCTTCTATGCGAACGTGCAAAACGACCAACTTACAAGTGCCGCCTGCAAGATCTGGGGCGGCAACATGGATGCCCAGTGGTTCGCGAACTAGGCTGATGCCGCACGCAGTCTCGTCGGCCGTTCAAACGGCTGCGGGGCGGCACGCCGTCCCGCGGCCCGCTCCGCCCCACGCTGCCATCGTGACAAGCCCCGCTCCGATGTGCTGAAGTCGAGCGTTGGCAGGTGCGCAAGCCGCGCCCGCCCCGTCCCGAACCCCGCAGCGCGCGTCTGCGATGCCTGACCGCCCGAACCGTCCCCTCACCCGTCCCCCCGCCGGACGGCTGGCGCTCGTCCGATCCCTGAGGACGGCGGCCGGGCTGCTGCCGCTGCTGACCGCGGCCCTGCTGTTGCTCGCGGCCCTGCTGCCGCCGGCAATTACCGCCGCCGGTGCGGAGGAGGCCCTGCCCGACGGCCTCTACGCCCGCTTCGAGACGAGCCGCGGCGTCATCGTGGCGCGGCTGTACGACGAGCAGGCGCCCCTGACCGTCGGCAACTTCGTCGGCCTGGCCGAGGGCCTCATGCCCTGGCGCGATCCCAGCGACGGCCAGATCAGGAAGACGCACTTCTACGACGGCCTGACCTTCCACCGCGTCGTGCCGGACTTCGTGATCCAGGGCGGCGACCCGCTCGGCGACGGCCGCGGCGGCCCGGGCTACGTGTTCCCCGACGAGTTCTCGCCCCGCCTCAAGCACGACAGGGCCGGCGTGCTCTCCATGGCCAATGCGGGCGCGAACACCAACGGCAGCCAGTTCTTCATCACGCAGAAGGCCACGCCGTGGCTGGATGGCCGCCATTCAGTCTTCGGCCAGGTGGTGCAGGGGCTGGACGTGGTGGGCCGCATCCGCCCCGGCGACCGCATCGTGCACCTGACGATCCTGCGCAGCGGGGCGCGCGCCAAGGCCTTCGATGCGCTGCAGGCGATCCGCGAGAAGGTCAAGGCGCTCATGAAGGACGCGGGCCAGCAGCCGCGCTAGGATGCTGTGGGGCAACAGCGAAACCGCAAATTGCGCAATCACGGTATTGCGTCAGCTCAGCCCCGGATAGTCTGGGCGGCCTCTCCGAGGGCCGCCCCCCTGACCCCCTCCGAAGGAGGGGGGAACCGCCCCGTTGCTGCCGCGAGCGTGCGCAGGCCGGCTCGCTCGCCCCCTCCTTGGGAGGGGGCAGGCCCGCGGCAGCGGGCCGGGGGAGGCCCCCGGTGAGGCCGCTCGGGAAGCGAATCTCCGGGACGCCGGCCAGCCCCCGCGCTGGAGGTCGCGTATGGCCCTCGCCTCGCTGTCCATCGTGCTGCCCGCGCTGAACGAGGCCGCCGCCGTGACGGCCGCGCTGGAGCGCCTGCGCGCCCAGGCGCCCGAGGCCGAGTTGCTGCTGGTGGACGGCGGCTCGGAGGACGGCACGGCGGAGCGGGCCGCGCCGTTCTGCCGCGTGCTGCGCGAGGGGCGCGGCCGGGCCCGCCAGCTCAACCGCGGCGCGCGGGAAGCGCGCGGCGAGTGGCTGCTGTTCCTGCACGTGGACACGCGCCTGCCCGACGGCTTCCAGGCCGAGCTGGAACGCGCGGCGCGGCGGGGCTGCGAGGCGGGGGCGTTCCGGCTGCGCATCGTGGGGCGGCACCCGCTGCTGCCCCTGCTCGCCTGGGGCGCGAATCTGCGCACGCGCTGGCTGCGCGTGGCCCTGGGCGATCAGGCGCTGTTCTGCACGCGCGCGCGCTTTGCGGCCCAGGGCGGCTTCCCCGACCTGCCAATCCTGGAAGACTACGCCTTCACGTTGGGCCTGCGCCGCGCGGGCGTGCGGCTGTGCCTGGCGCGCACGGCGGTGCAGACCTCCGGCCGGCGCTGGGACCAGCGCGGCTTCTGGCGCACCTGGTGGCAGTTCCGCCGCATCTACTGGCGCGCCCGCCGCGGGGGCGACCTGCAGCGCCTGCGCGCGGGCTACGGGGACGTGCGATGAGCGCGGCTGGAGAAGCAGCAGGGCCGGGACTCGCCCCGCTCGCGCCGCTCGCGCCGCTGGCCAGCCTGCAGCTCGTGCTGTTCAGTCGCGCGCCCGTGGCCGGCCGCACCAAGACGCGCCTCTGCCCGCCGCTCACTCCCGAGCAGGCGCGGGACGTCCACGTGGCCTGCCTCAACGACCTGCTGGCCGAGGGCCGCGCCTGGGCCCGCGCCCGCGCCGCCCGGCAGGGCATCCCCGTGGGCCTGCACCTGTTCATCACGCCGCCGGCCTCCCAGCCGGCCTTCCGCCGCGCGGGGGTGGCCTGGCCCAACGACTATGCGCTGCACAACCAGCGCGGGATCGACCTGGGTGCGCGCATGGAGCACGCTCTGCGCCGGGCACGGCGCGGCGCCCCCGCGCCGGCTGCTGCGTTGCTGGTGGGCTCGGACCTGCCGCTACTCTCCGCCGCGCAGTGGGACGCGGCCGCGGATGCGCTGAGCGGCGCAGTCGCCTGGGCGGCCGGGGCGGACGTGGTCTTCGGCCCCACGCCCGATGGCGGCTACTACCTGATCGGCGTGCGCTGCGACCCCGCCGGGCTCTTTGCCATCGGCGCATGGGGCGGCGGCACCGTGCTCGAGCAGTCCCTCGCGGCGGCGCGCGCCGCCAGCCGCACGCCGGCGCTGATCGAGGCCCTGCCCGATGCGGACAGCGCCGCCGACCTGCGCGCCGTGCTGGCCCATCCCCGTGCCGAGGCGCTGGCCGGCCGCGCCAGCCTGCGCCTGATCCGCGCGCGGCTGGGCGCGTGAGTGCCGGGCGCCCCGCGGCTCACTGCCGCGTCACCGTCAGCGTGAGGCTGCCGCGATTGTCCTGGTAGAAGGCGGCCTCCTTGACCAACGGCTGCACGTCGTTCGGAAAGCAATACAGGTAGCCGCTCACCGCTGCCGTCACGGCCTTTCCGCCCGGATCGCCCGCGAACACCCGCGTCACCTGCACGGGGTCGCCCGCGATGGTCGGATTGCCCGGCGTGATGAGCACGCCCACCAGCGCCAGCTTCCGCAGGTTCGGCACGCGCAGCTTGGCCACCCGGGGCAGCATGCGCCACAGGCTGGCGGCCAGACTGCGATAACCGTTCGCGTCGCAGACCTGGCGTCCTTTCTGCCAGGTGCCCGCCGCCTGGAACGTATAGCTGACGCCCTGCCGCAGGTAGATTCCTGTCAAGGTCCAGAAGTCCCGCGCGAACACCTCCACTGTCTGCGGGGTCTGCGGGGCGAGCACGGTCGTCAGCCAGAACGGGCTTTGGCTGAGCGGCGGGTCCGTCTGCCGGCGCAACGCGCCGGCATGGAAGCCCTGGCCGAACGGCAACGCGAGGCCAGGCGCGCCTTCCTGGTTCAGCGCGGCAAGCAGCGGCACGGCGCGGGGCTGCGTGGCCAGAATGTCCTTCATCTCGCGCGCCGAATTGTGGATCACGCCGGAGGAGTCGCCCACGACGGCCCCCGCCGCCTTGCGGAACACCGCGCCATGGAGCGCCGCCTTGTCGAGCATCCACTTCAGGGCGACGTCGGAGAGCCCGGTCTCCTTGTAGCCGCCGCCCACGTCCGCGTGGGCCCCGGGGAACCACGTCTGCACCAGCGTGCGCTGCGCGCCCGGCGGAAGTTGCGTGGCCCAGAGCGTCGGCGTGAAGTTGCTGCGGCGCTCGTCCATCGCCAGCGCGTGATAGGCGTTGACGATGGCGTCGTTGAGGCTGGTGTCGTTGAACTCGTGATCCTTGCCGAAGATGCTGGCCCACTTCAGCTTGCGCGGAATGCCCAGCGCCCCCACCGTGTCCCACACGCCCAGGAAGTGGATTTTCGGCACCACGTTGTCCGCCCGACACGTCCGCGTGAGCGCCTGCCGACCCGCCTCGTCCGCCTTGCGCGCGGCCTGCTTGTACGCTTTGTACGCTTCGAACCGCGCTCGCACGGCGGCATAGGCGACCGGCGCGCCGCCCTCGCGCGGCAGCAATCCGCAAGCCCACAGGAAGCTCGAGAGGCTGCGTACCGTGAAGGCGCCGCGGCTGAAGCCGACCATGAAGATCCGGTCGCAGCGCACCGGGTCCGCGTCGTGCTCGTAGGTGTCGCAGAGCCACTTGTACGCACTGAGGATGTTGCGCTCCAGCCCGGTTCCGAAGGCGCCGCCCAGGAACTTGTTCTTCATTCTTGCGATGAAGCTGCCGCCCTCCTCCGCGCCCACGCCCGAGTGATAGTAGGGTTCTTGCCGCGGAACCCCAGTTGGGTCGCGCTCGATCGCGTTGTAGAACTTGTAGACGTTGGTGACGACCGGCACGCCGTCCTGCACGCTATCCGGCGAGTTCCAGGTGCCGTCGCAGCACACGAACAGATGCTTCATGACAGGTCCCCCCAAGGCATAAGTGCATCGGCCTTCCCCCCGGACGGGCGCCACCAGACGCATCCCCGCTGCCGCGCGGGGCGGCCTGGCGGGTGCGGCGCCTCAGCCGGCGTGGCGGAAGTGCCGGGCGGGTCCTTTCTCCTGCGACTCAGGAGCGATGTCAATGCGATCAAATAAGACCGGTGAGCCGCCGCGTGCGGGCCGTGCTGGCGCATCCCCGCGCCGAGGCGCTGGCTGGCCGCGTCAGCCGGCGCTGCCTGCGGGGACGCGCACCCGCCGCTGGAGTTTGAGCACCGCCGATTGAGCGGCGCCGCGGGACGCGCTAGGGTGAGGCCGTCGCCCCTCACCTCCCGTCGCGAGTGCCTATGACAGCTCCGACCGCCTCTTCCCGCGCCCCCACGCAGCGCTTCTCGGACCGCGTGGACTTCTACGTGCGCTATCGCCCGCATTATCCCCCCGCCCTGGTGACGCACCTGGCGCAGGCGGCCGGGCTGCGCGCGGACAGCGTCGTGGCGGACATCGGCTCGGGCACCGGCTTCCTCAGCGAGGTGTTCCTGCAGCACGGCTGCACGGTGCACGGCGTGGAGCCCAACGCGGAGATGCGCGCCGCGGCGGAGGCCCTGCTGGCCGCCTATCCGCGCTTCCACAGCGTGGACGGCACCGCGGAGGCCACCGGCCTGCCCGCTGCTTCGGTGGACTGGGCCGTGGCCGGCCAGGCCTTCCACTGGTTCGATGCGGACGCGGCGCGCGCCGAGTTCCGCCGCATCCTGAAAGCCTCCGGGCAGGCGGCCATCGTCTGGAACGAGCGCAATGCGGAAGGCTCGGACTTCATGCGCGCCTACGATGTGCTGCTGCGCGAGCACGCGCCGGAATATCAGGACGTGGGGCACCGCAAGATCGGCGCGGTGGCCTACGAGCGCTTCTTCGGCCACGAGCGCTACCGGCTGGAGACCTTCCCCAACGCCCAGCGCTTCGACCGCGAGGGCCTGCGCGGGCGGCTGCTCTCCTCGTCCTACACGCCGCCGCCGGGCCACCCCGGCCACGCGCCCATGCTGGCCGCGCTGGATGCGCTGTTCGCTGCGCACCAGCAGGGGGGGCAGGTCGCCTTCACCTACGTCAGCAAGGTCTACTGGGGCCGGCCGGCCTGAATCGCCGGCCCGGTCCGCCCCGCACGGAGCCATCATGAACGCCCTGCGCAGCCAGCTTC
>JBGOUY010000363.1:0-3839 GCA_041477795.1 bacterium | reverse complement strand
GGGGGTGGCTGGGGGCTGCTTCCCACCCCCCTCCCCCCCCCACCGCGCGGGGCCGGGGGGCGCGCGCGCGGGGGGGGGCGGGGGGGGGGGGGCGCGCCCCCCCCCCCCCCCCGAACTCAGTTCGGCCTCTTGTTCGCCGTTTGCCCATGAACCCGAACGCGTCCCTGCCCGTGATCCGCGGCGTGCGCTTCCTGCTGGCGCACACCCCGGGGCTGGTGCAGTACGGCTCCAAGCCCGCGCGCGACCTGGCCGCCGCAGCCAGCGCGGAAGCCACCGCGGCGGGCGCCGCCGGCACGGCCAAAGAGACGGAGTCCGCGCTGGCTGCGCGCCTGCGGGCCCACCTGCGCGGCTGGGACGCCGCCCTGGCCTATCCGCCCCATCAGGTGCTGCTCGGCAACCTCCATCCCGACGCCCTGGCCGAGTTGCCGCGGCCCTGGTTTGCAGCGCGGCCGGATGGATCTGCCCCCGCACCTTCGCGCCGCGGGCCCCACGGCGAGATCGTGCCGGAAGCGGAATTCCTGGCCTGGCTCAAGATCGCCGATGCCGCCGACCTGGTGTCGCTCGCGGCGGACTTCGTGGCGGAGGTGCGCCCCGCGCTGGAGCGCCATCCCCTCTGCACGCCGGCCTTGCTGGCGCGGCTGGGGGCCGGCCTGCCCGCGGCGGAGCTGCAGGCGCGTCTGCACGCGGGCCAGCCGGGCGGCTCCTCGGGCGCGCTGCCCGTGCTGCCGCTCGCGCTGGCGGACGGACGCGTGGTGGGCATCATCCGCGGCGACCATGCGCAGGATGCCACGCTCGCGCCCGACGTGCTGCTGGAGAACCTCGCCTGCAAGGCCAGCGCGGCCCTGGCCCTGGCCGGGCTGCTGGCCGACCCGCCCGCCGCGCGCGCCGGCAGAGACACCGTCGGCTATGTGCTCAACAGCGGCGAGGAGGCGGTGGGCGACCGCTACCAGCGCGGCGGGGGCAACCTGGCCAAGGCGGTGGCGGAGCTGTGCGGCCTCTCCGGCGCCACCGGGGCGGACGTGAAGGCCTTCTGCGCCGGGCCGCTGCACGCGCTGCTGCTGGCGGGCGGCCTGGTGGCCGCGGGCGTCTTTCCCCAGGTGGCCGTGATCGGCGGCTGCTCCCTGGCCAAGCTGGGCATGAAGTACGGCGGCCACCTGCAGCACGACCAGCCGATCCTGGAGGACACGCTGGCCGCCGTGGCCGTGCTGGTGGGGCCGGACGACGGCCGCTCGCCGCGGATGCGCCTGGACGCGCTGGGCCGGCACACCGTGGCCGCGGGCGCCTCGCCGCAGGCGATCCTGGCGGCGCTGGTGGCCGCGCCCCTGGCCGGCCTGGGCCTGCGCTTCGCGGACGTGGACAAGTACGCCACCGAATTGCACAACCCGGAGCTGACCGAGCCCGCGGGCAGCGGGGACGTGCCCGCGCTCAACTACCGCGTCCTCGCCGCCCTGGCCGCTCGCAGTGGCGAGCTGGGTGGCGAGCTGGCGCCGGCGGCGCTGCCGGCCTTCGTGGCGCGGCACGGCATGCCGGGCTTCGCCCCCACGCAGGGGCACATCGCCTCGGCCCTGCCCTTCCTCGGCCACGCGCTGGACGGCCTGCGCGACGGCCGCTACCGGCGCGTCATGCTGTTGGCCAAGGGCAGCCTGTTCCTGGGCCGCATGACCCAGCTTTCCGATGGGCTGTCGATCCTGTTGGAGCGCAACCCGGCGCTTTCCGCCATGCCGGATTGACGCGCCGATCCAAAGAATGTATATACATATGCATGGCTAGGGAGAAATCCCCAGGGCTCGACCTCGCGCTCTGCCGGCAAGTGGCGGAGCAGTGCGCGGCGATCAAGCTGCGCCGGGCGGCGCGATTGGTGAACCAGCAGTACGACCGCATGCGGCGCCCGGCCGGCCTGACCGGTCCGCAATTCTCGTTGCTGGTGGCACTGGCGCTGGCCGGCTCCCCCACCGTGACGCAACTGGCACGGCTGCTGGAGCTCGATCAGACGACGCTGTCACGCACCGTGCGGCCGCTGGAGAAGGGGGCGCTGCTGAAGTTCGGCCAGGGCCCCGACCGCCGCACTCGCACCGTGTCCCTGACGGAAAGGGGCGTCGCCCGGCTGTCCGCGGCGCTCCGCCTGTGGCGCGAATCCCAGACGCAACTACTGGCCCGCTTCGGTGCGGCGCGCTGGGCCGATCTCTCCGACCATCTCAAAGCCCTGCACGGGCTTTACGAAGAACCGTAACCCTTTTTTGGAGCATTACATGTATATACATACATCAATCCAGCACCGCCTGGCGCTGGGCCTGGCGGGCTTGGCGCTGCTGGCAGCAGCGTGCGCCACGCAGCCTTCCGAGCCGCCGCGCACCTTCCACGCGGAGCTGGAGTATCTCAAGACGATCAACGACGCGGGACCGGCACGCGATCCGCAGATGATCTTCCTGCTGATGGCGCAGTTCCTGAACGCGAACCAGGCCGCTGCGGGCAGCGCCTACTTTTCCGCCTTCCTGGAGCGCCATGGCCGCGAGATGCCCGGGCCGCAACGCGCCTTGTACCTGGCCGCCCTGGCTCTGCTGCGCGGTGCGCAGGCCGGCGAAGTCCCGCTGCTGCGGCGCAGCGCGTGGGTGGACGAGACCGTGGCCATGCTGCAGGAGGCCAAGCGCCTGAGCCAGGGCCAGATCTACGTCGTGCGCTGGATTTCCGGCGTCGTGGGGGCGCAGCTTCCCGAGCGTTTCCACACGCGCACGGCCGCGCGGGAAGACCTGCTGTGGTGCTTGCAGCACGATGCCGAAGCCCCGGATGGCGGCTGGCTGCGCGAAGCGTACTTCCAGCTCGCCGCGCTCGATCGCGATGCCGGCGACGCCGACGGGGCCCGCCGCTGGCTGGCCCTGAGCGGCTATCCCGGCTTCGAGCGCGCGGCGCTCCTGTTGACGCCGTTCGCCGTCAACGCGCGCACGGGGCTGGTCTTCGCCCGCCGACAGATCACCGAGATCGTGCCGGGCAAGGTCTTCGCGCTGAGCGGGTTTGAATTTACCGACTATCACTTCGTCGTGTCGCGCGACGGCAGCCAGCTCATCGCCATCGATGCCGGCACGCGGCCCGCTGCCGCGCAGGCGGTCTATACGGCACTCAAGGAGCGCTACGCGGGGCTGCCGCCTCTCACCACGGTGCTGATCACGCACGCACACTGGGACCACGTCGGCGGACACCACTTCTTCCGGAGCATCGCCCCCGGGGTCAAGTTCTACGCCCGCGCCAACTATGCGGACGAGTTGCGCAACGACCTGGAGGCTCCGGTCGGACGCTTCCACTATTTCTTCGGCACCGACTTCCGCCTGGAGAACGTGGCGGACTTCCGGCCGGACGTGCTGGTGTCTGGGCCGACCGAGCTGAAGATCGGCGGCACGCGCATCGCCTTGTTTCCGGTGGCCGGCGGCGAGACGTCCGACGGCATGTTCATTTACGTTCCGGAGGATGACGTGCTGTTTGTGGGAGACTTCGCGATGCCGTATTTCGGCGCGCCATTCCTCAACGAAGGCAATCCCGAAGGAATGCTCGAGGCGATCGACCTGGTGGTGCGCCTGAACCCGAAGCACCTGCGCCATGGGCACGAGCCGCTGAGCCGGATCTTCAATTCCCCCGCGCTGCTGGCGGATTTGAAGCGGCACCTGGCCTGGCTGCTGCACGAGGTGCTGCTCCGCGTGGCCAGGGGAGAGACCCGCGCGCAGATCCAGCGAGCCAATCTCGTGCCGCCGTTCATCCGGGACTACCCCGACGTGCAACTGCCGTATCTGGTGATGCGCGAACAGTTCATCAACCGCCTCTACCACCAGCACGTCGGCTACTGGCAGCCG
>JBGOUY010000047.1:0-19070 GCA_041477795.1 bacterium | reverse complement strand
GTGCACGGGCGCGATGGCGTGGCGTTCTACACCGAAACCAAGGTCATTACTGCGCGCTGGTTCGATGGCGGCGCGGGCGGCGCCGGCCGCAACATGACCATCCGCCTGGGCTGAGCCCGGCCGGCCACCAAGGAGAGCCGATGGATTTCCCCGCGCTGCTCAAGTCGTTCACCGCCGCCGTGGAGGCCGCGGACGGCACCCGGCTGGCGAGCCTGTTCACCGAGGACGGCGTCTACCACGACACGTTCTACGGCGAGTTCAAGGGGCGCCCCGCCATCAAGGCCATGCTGGAGCAGCGCTTCTGGGGCGATGCCAAGGCGTTCAAGTGGGACGCGTTCGACGCGGTGTGCGACGGGAAGCTCGGGTATTGCGCGTGGAACTTCAGCTACACCTCCAGCCGGGGCGATTCAGCCGGCAAGCGCGTCGTGGCCGAGGGCATGAGCCGCTTCCGCCTGCGCGACGGCCTGATCGAGCACTATGGGGAGAAGTTCGACGGGGGCATGGCGCTGGTGCAACTGGACTTCGCCCCGGAGCGGCTGGTCAAGCTGCTGCGACGCTGGAACGTGGACCTGCGGGGCAAGCCGGCGCTGCAGGCGCACTTCCGCGGCTGAGGGGCCGCGGCTGGCCCGCTGCCGCGGCTCAGGTCTTGGCGCGATGCCGCTGGGCGGAACTGGCCGCCAGCAGAACGGCCAGGTCCCCGCCATCCCGCAGCTTGGGCTCGTGATAGTACCGGATGTCGAAGCGCACGGGACGGCCCGTGCTCTCGATGCGGAAGGGCGTATTCACGGGGATGATGCCCGGCGCACTGGGCGTGCAGTGGATGGGCTCGCGTTGCGGCTGCAGGTACAGGTCCACGTCGCCGTCGCTCACCACCACCTCGCCCCAGGTCTCCGCATCCAGCACGGAGAACTGACGCAGGTGGCGCGAGATGGTGAGGTGATTGTAATGGGCGGAAATGTCCTTCAGGTAGGCGCCTTCCGGGATGCGGCTCGCCATCGTCTCCTGCCTCGCGTCGGTCGGTGCTAGGGTTTCTTGGCCGGCTTCTTCTTCTGGTAGTCGCTCCAGCTTTGCAGCATGCGGCTGCCATCCCAATCATACACGCCCAGCAGCCGCCCGCCGAAACGGGTATTGAACGCATCCACCCAGCCGTGCAGCGTCTCGTCCTTGACGGAGGGGTCCAGCCCGGCGCGGATCGACAGGTAGCGGAAGTCGTTCTTGCCCTTGGCCTCCCCAACATCCACGCTGAACCGGCGTTTGTCAAAAAGCTCGAACCCCACGTGGCCGACCTTCTGTCGGCCCGTCTCGGCCGGGGGCGTAGTGCCCGCCGTTACCCGGTAGGTATTCAGTCCAGCGAGCTGGTTGATGACGCGCCGCACCGCATCGGGATCCACCTCGCTGTCCGGCATCCCGGCCAGCAGCCACGGATCGCCCGCCTTGGCGTGGCTCAGCGACACCTCCCGCTGGCCGGGCACGCGCACGCGCAGCGTATGCAGCGACTTGTCGGCGTCCAGCTCCAGCACGGCATTGTCGATCCAGTCCTCCGGACGCCAGTCCACCAGCACCGAATCGCTGATGAGATAGGCCCCCTTTTCCTGCGGATAGCGGATGTAGGTGCCGCCGAAGCCCATGGCGCCCTGACCGTGCCGGTCGGTGCCCAGGAGGAGCTGGAACAGCGGCTTGCCGTCCTTGTCCGCGACGGTCAGCACCTTGCCGGTCTTGTCCGGCTGCAGCTTGCCGCCGTTCTCCGACTGGGTGAGCAGTCCCAGGTCGTCCAGCTTGTCGGGATTGTCCGTCACCTGATGGGCGACCTTCAGGGTCGTGAGCTTGAGGAAGAGCCCCTTGATCTTCTTGGTGTCGACCGGAAAGTTCTCCTGCTGCGCGACGGTCCACAGGGAGCCATCGGCCGAGGCGAGCGTCACGGTCTGATCCGGCGAGACGATATCGATGCGCCGGGCCAGGGCGGGGTCGGCGTTGGACATCAGCGTCTGGCCCACGCGGCCCAGACTGCCGGGGGTATTGATCCAGCGGTTCACCGCGTACGCGGCCACGGCCAGCACGACCAGAATGCCGCTCATCAGCCCAAGCACTTTCAGCTTCATCGCTTGCCTCCACTGCGCCGGGAGCGACGCAGGATGATCACGAATCCCAGCAGGGCCACGAGCAGAGGCATCACCAGCAGGTTGATCGCCAGCAGGACGTTGCCAAGCTGCTCGATGTCCTGGCGCAGCACCTTGCGCACCTCGCGCAGGTCGTGGCGCGTGCGCTGCTCCTCGAGGCGGTACTGACGCACCGCATCCATCTGTGCGGGCGAGAGCATCAGGTCCGAGCCCTTGGGCCGCTGGCGTTCCAGCTCGCCGAGCTTCTTCTTGACCTCCTCCAGCTTGTCGGAGAGGCGCTGCTCCTGCTGCGTGTAGCGGGCGGCCGCCTTGACCTGCAGCGCCGCCAACCGCGTGAAGGGCCGCGAGAACTTGCCGCGCGAGCGGATGTGAATCAGGGCCTGATTGCCGGAAAGGAACTCCGCGGCGTTCAGCACCAGGTTCAGGTTGTCGTTGATAGGCCGGGTGACGACGTTGCCGAAGAAGTTCACCTGCTGCACGGAGAACTGGTCGCCGATGAAGTCCGCATCGCCGATCAGCACCACGCTGGTCTCAGCCTTGGCTTCCTTCAGGTGCTGCGCCGCGCGCTTGGCGAGCTGCTCCTGCTCCTCCTTGCCGATCTTCGCCCCTTCCGGAGGCTTGGGCGGCCCGTCCGTGTAGGCGGAGGGGAACTTGCCGGTCACCAGCGCGGCCAGCACCTTGGCCTTGCCGTCGGACTTGATCGCCTTGGAGACCTGCAGCGGATTGAACAAGCGCACGGTGCTGAAATCCACCATGCCCGAATTGGTCGACGAGCTGACCAGCGGCGTGAAGGTGAGCTTGAAGTCCGGCGTCGTCTCGAAGCGCCCCGCATCGATGAAGGTCAGCTCCTCCAGCTCACTGGTGATGACCTGCTCGTGATTGAGGAACTTGGGGGTGAGCGTGATCCAGATCGGGTAATCGATCAGCCCGAACTGGCCGGAGTTGACGCGCGTCGCCAGCTGCATGTCGCCCACGATCTGCATCTTGTCGAACTTGATGCCCCACGCCTTGAAGAGGTCGTCCAGGCTGCTGTTGGTGGGTGCGCCGAACTGGCCGCCGCCGCTGGGGTCGAGCCGGGAATTGGGATCGACCAGCACGATCAGCTTGCCGCCCCGCAGCACGAATTGGTCCAGGGCGTAGGAAATGCGCGCCGGGACGAGCTTCGGATGTACCACCAGCACGAGCCGCAGCTCCGCGGGGATCTCCACGAGGGAATTGGGATCCAGCGACTGCACCTCGAAGGACTTCTGCAGGTCCTGCAGGATCGCCCAGTTGCCCTGCTGCTGCCCGGGAACCTGGCCGCCCGCGTATCCGATCGGCAGGTCGGAGAGCACGCCGATCTTGGGCTGCTTGGCCTCCTGCACGCGTGCGATGGCCTCGGAGATGTCGTACTCGAGGAACTTCTCGCGCCGTGGATCGAAGAAGGGCACCGTCGCCTCGTGATTCGCGGCCACGACGACCAAGCCGAAATAGAGGTTGCTTCCGTTGGGCAGCCGGGCCGGGTTGAGGCCGTAGCGCGTGGCCCACTCCTCGTCGTCGGTGTCCGGCGCGGGGTCGTAGACCTCCAGCCGCAGCCGGTGCGCCGGCGCCGCGGACTCGTACCCGTGCAGCAGCTCGATGACCTTGGTCGAATAGGTCGTGAAGGCGACCGGCATGTCCGGCAGGTTCTGCGAATAGTAGAGCTTGAGCGTGATCGGGTCCTTGATTCCCGAGAGGATCTGGCGCGTGCCGTTGGACAGCGTGTACAGCCCCTCCTCCGTCACATCCAGGTGCAGCGGCACGAAGGCCGCCAGCACGTTCACCGCGATCAGCGCGATCAGCAGCATCGCGAAGGCGGCCAGCGGTATGAGCCGGGGAGCGAGTTTGCCTTTGGACGTCATGGGTACGATTCCTCGCGGCTCAGGATGCCTTCTTGTTTTCCAGCACCAGCACGTTGGCCAGCAGCATGAACGCGATCAGGGACAGGAAGTAGACCACGTCCGCAAAGTCGATCAGGCCGCGGCGGATGCCGTTGAAGTGGGTCGTGAAGCTGAACTGGGAGATCAGGTTGGACAGCCAGACCGGGAACAGGTCCTGCAGCGTGCGCGTGAGCACTCCCCAGCCCAGCAGCACCAGCACCAGGCAGAGGATGAAGCTGATGATGAAGCTCACCACCTGGTTCTTGGTCAGCGAGGAGGTGAAGCAGGAGACAGCCAGGTAGGCCCCGCCCATCAGGAAGCTGCCGATGTAGCCGGTCAGCATCACGCCGGCATCCGGATCGCCCAGGTAGTACGTGGTGGCCACCATGGGGAAGGTCAGCAGCAGGGCCACGCCGATGAACAGCCAGGCCGCGATGAACTTGGCCAGCACCGCGGTGACCAGACTGACGGGCAGCGTGAGCAGGATCTCGATGGTGCCCTGGCGCCGGTCCTCCGCCCACAGCCGCATGCCCACGGCCGGGATCAGGATCAGGTAGAGCCAGGGATGGAAGAAGAAGAACAGCTCCAGGCTGGCCTCGTTGGAATCGTAGAAGTTGCCCAGGTACCAGGTGGCCCCGGTGGTGGAGACCAGGAAGATGATGATGAACACATAGGCCACCGGCGAGCGGAAGTAGCCCATCAGCTCGCGCTTGATGATCGGGATCATCGGCTGCATCACGGTTTGGCTCCCCCAGTTTGCGCGCCGGCGGCGCCGAGGGTCACGTCGCGGAAGACCTCGTCCACATGGCCGCGGTCGGCGAAGACCTCGTCGAATTCGATGCGGTTGTCCTCCAGGAAGCGCGTCACCTCCGGCAGGATCACGCGCTGGGACTGCGGAAAGATCGTGTAGCTGGCGGGCCCGCCGTCACGCCCCAGCACCACCTCCACGGAGGCCACGCCGCTTACTGCGCGCAGGCGCTCCTCCAGCCGATCGCGCACCCGGGTGCGCAGGATCACCGCATGGTGATGGCGGGACATGGCGGCCAGATCGTCCGGGGTGCCATCCACCACGATCCGGCCGCGCGAAATGATGATGGCGCGATTGCAGACCGCCTCCATCTCCTCGAGGATGTGCGTGGAGAGGATGATGGTCTTGTCCGCTCCCATCTGCCGGATCACCTCGCGCATCTCGTGCTTCTGGTTGGGGTCCAGCCCGTCGGTGGGCTCGTCCATGATCAGCACGGGCGGGTCGTGCAGCAGCGCCTGGGCGAAGCAGACCCGCTGGCGGTAGCCCTTGGAGAGCGTGTCGATGATCTGGTTGCGCACGTCCTGCAGGGAGGTCAGCTCGACCACGTGCTGCACGCGCCTGTCGCATTCGGCCCCCCTGAAGCCCCGCACCTCCCCGCAGAAGCGCAGGAATTCCGCCGCCGTCATCTCCGCGTAGGAGGGCGCGTGCTCGGGCAGGTAGCCGATCAGCCGGCGCGTGGCGATGGACTGCTGCTGCGTGTCCATGCCGCCCACGAACACGGTGCCGGCGGTCGGCGGGAGGTAGCCGGTGATGATCTTCATGGTGGTGGACTTGCCGGCGCCGTTCGGGCCGAGGAAGCCCAGCACCTGGCCCGGCGTGACCTCGAACGAGATGCCGTCCACCGCCGTGTGCTCACCGAACTTCTTGACCAGGCTGCGCACTTCGATCATGAGTCCGTCCTTATGCGCCGTGGCGCAGGAGAGTCGTCGGCCCTGCAGGGCAGCGCCCCGCCGCGCGCCGGCTGCCGGCCCGGCTGCGCAGGGCAATGCGCTGCGTCGCCTCGGGAGATTTTGCGCCCCGCGCTGCTGCCGGCGAGGAGGTTATTGGGTGCGTTCCCCTGTGGGAACGAGAGCTGGCGCGTGCGGGTGCAGCCAACATTCCCAGGCTGCCGGCGCGGCGACAGCGGCCGGAAGGGGCACCCCCATCCGGCGCTCCGGCTGCCCAACCCGATCCTGCCAGGTCAGCGCTCCTTCCGCTGCTGGGGTCGTCCCAACATGGAGAGGGCCGGCCCCGCTCCGGTTCAATTGCCCGCATGCTGCCGTCGCCAGGCCCAGGCTACTTCTTCTTCTTCTTCGTCTTGGCGTCGGACCTGCCGGCCGCCTTGCCCGAAATGACCCCGAGGATGTCGTCCTCTTTCATGATCAGGTACTCCTTCCCGTCGATGGTCACATCCGCGCCGCCGTACTTGGCGAAGAGCACCGTATCGCCGGCCGCCACCTCCATGGGCACGTGCTTGCCCTGCTTGTCGCGCACGCCCGGGCCGACCGACACGACCCGCCCCTGCTGGGGCTTCTCTTTGGCGGTATCGGGAATGATAATGCCACTGGAGGTCGTCTGTTCCGCTTCCAGACGTTCCACCAGCAAGCGGTTCTGCAAGGGTTTCAGCATCACTGCACTCCCATTCGTTCCAGGCTGAGTTGCGATTTCGCACGTGCGGCAAGAGCCCGCCTGGCGCCACGGATGCGGGGCCTGGGCCCCGCGCCGTCCGTGCGCCGCCGCGCATGCGCGTTTCAGGATTGTCGCTGCGCAGGCCCCGCGGGCTACCGTCCCGCGGTGCGTGCCACCGCGCCTGCGGCGGCTCCGCGCTGACCTGCCCAGCAGTATAGCAGAAAGTATGTAGTGAATGTTCGTGGGCACGTCAAGGGGCGCAGCGCGCCCAAATCCGGGTGCGACGGGCGCTCGCGCCCCTCAGCGGTAGAGTTTGCGGTACACCAGGTAGGAAAGAATCACGCGCTTGACGTAGCGCTGCGTTTCGCCGAACGGGATGCGCTCCACGAACTCGTCCAGGGGCAGGTCGCCATAGCGCTTCACCCAGCGCTGGGCGTTGCCCGGGCCCGCATTGTACGCCGCGGCGGCATAGAAGGGATTGCCGTCGAAGCGCTGCAGCACCCGCTTCAGGTACAGCACCCCCAGCGGGATATTGAGCGACGGCATGTGCAGCCGATCCTCGTCGTAGGCCAGCCCGTTGCGCTTGGCCATCATGCGCGCGGTATCCGGCATGATCTGCATCAGGCCCTTCGCCCCCGCACGGGAATAGGCGGAGGAGAAGAAGCGGCTCTCCTCCCGCATGATCGCGAAGACGAAGTACGGGTCGATCTGCTGCTCCACGGCCAGGCGCCGCACCACGTCCCAGTGCGGGCGGGGAAAGGCGCGGTGCCACAGCGGCGTGTCGTCGGGCCGGCTGCGGCGCATCTCGTCCAGCGCATGGTTGGCCAGCAGGCGCAGCTGCAGATAGTGCCGGTCCAGGTAGAAGAACAGCGCACCCGCCTCCTCCAGCGCCTTGGGAGAGAGCCGCTGGCCCACCACGTCGCGCAGCAGGGCCGTGCCCAGGTCGTTCTCGCCGACCGAGAACAGGAAGAGCGCCTGCGGGAAGGGCGGCACGGACCACAACTCCTGGATCTCGGGGGCCGGCAATGGATGCGGAGGCGAGCCGTCCGCCTCCGTGAGCCCGTTGGTGAGCACCAGCTTCTGCCCGCTTTGCTTCCACTGCGCCATCACCGTGTAATAGCCGTAGGGGAAGCGCTCCTCCAGGTCGTGCCAGGTGGCCGCGCCGGCGGTCTCATCGCCCTGCAGCATCTGCAGCCGCCCGCTCCAGTAGTACAGCCGCGCCTGATCGACGGGATGGAACGCCGCCCCGTGCTCGATCGCCTTGGTCAGCAGGGGCTGGGCGGTCTCATAGTCCTCGTGCTCGATCCGGTCCCAGATCACCTGCCAGTAGCCGTCCGACGTCTCCTGGGCCGCGGGGAACGTCTGCGTCAACCGGTCCAGCCAGAAATTCATCGTGACGGCGTCGTGCTGCCCCTGGTTGTATTTGAGCAGCTCCAGGTAGAAGGTCGGCAGGTCTTCGTCCTTGGGCGAAAGCGCCTCCAGCTCCGCCAGGTACTTGAGCACCGCGCCGATCTTGCGCCGTTTGAGTTGCACGCGGATCGCCCAGACCAGTTGCTGGCGCCGGTCGAAGGCGAAGCGTTCGATCACGGAATCGGTGTTGACCTGCACGGCAGCGCGCTGCAGCAGCTCGCCCCGGATCAGCGCGCGGAAGTACAGCCGACCCAGGGCCTTGGCGTAAACCGGCTCCAGCTTCGGCAGGGTGGGCGTCTCCAGCTCCGCGGCCAGCTCTTCGAACAGGCCCAGCGAGAACAGCCGTTCGGCGCGGCCGTAGTAGTCGGCGGCGGTCGCGGGGAAGGCGTCGGGGGTCATGGCGCTGGCCGGCAGGGGCGCCCAGCGGGCCGCGGCGTCCTCGTCCTTGGGATTGCGCCACAGCAGCACCGCCACGGCCGCGCGCAGCAGCTTGCGCTCCGGCTGGTCGGTCAACTCCCACAGCCGCAGCAGCAGGTCGTAGTCATCCGACTGCGGCGTGACGTGCTCCAGGTAGGTCACCAGGTAGTTCGTCTGCCGCTCGCGCGGCGCGCTGCCGGGCTGCAGCACGAGCGCGGTCATCAGGGTGCGCACGCGGTCGATCAGCAGCGGATCCGGATTGCTGGTGAGCAGCCCCTCCAGCTCGCGCAGGGCCGCCTCGTGCTCGCTGGAGAGCACCAGCGCCTGCACCCGCTCCCAGCGCCACAGGGTCGGCACGGCGAGCGGCACCTCGAGCCCGGCGCGGAAGCCCTGCGCGGCCTCGGCCAGCTTGCCGGCGGCGGCCAGGCAGCGCGCCTGCTGGAATTTCGTGTACAGACCGTCCAGCGGGGCGACCAGGGCCACGGGCGACGGCGGCAGGCTTTCGCCGCAGGGCGCGCCGAAGGCCTGCGCCAGCACGGCCGCGCGGGCATCGGCGGCGGCGCCATCCGGCGGCGCGTCCGGCGCGGCCAGCGCCACGCCCCCGCCCAGCCCCACCAGCAGGTACAGGCCCGCCAGCAGGCACAGCCCCACCAGCAGGCACAGGCCGGCACCCGCCAGGGCGGCGGCGAGACGGCTATGATTGAGGCGGGACACGACGCAAGGCATTGGCACCGAAGATGCTAGGATCGAGACAAGGCAACGCTTCCCACTCGAGCCGGACGCCATTCCTGTGACGGATCGCAGCCAAAACCGGGCAATCACGCGGGACCTGCTGTGGATGTTCCGGCAGGTGCAGAGTCCCCCACCGCGGGAAATCGCGTTCGACCCATCGGACGCAATCTATCATCTTTCCCGCCAGACCCGGAATCCATACCTGGAGCGGGCGTTGGCGCCCGCCGCGCGCAAGCTGGAACGCTCCCCGGCAGACTTGCAACGGCTGTTCCGCTTCTTCGGCCGGCACGGGCACTACGCGCTGGCCCCGGGCCAGGCCGAGGCACCCTACGAGCGCCGCAACCTGCCCCACCCCCCGCCGCCGCCCAGCCGTGCGCAGTACGTGGGGCCCGACAAGCTGCCGGGCGACCTGCGGCGCCTGCCCTGGATGGTGGAGCTGTTCTTCCAGGCGATCCTGATGCGCCTGCGCGAGCGCCCCAGCGAATTCAAGACGGTGGTGGAAGAGCTGCTGCAGCAGTTCCACGAGGATAGCATTCGCATCAAGATTTACGAGGCCTACCAGACTTTCCAGGATTGGGACGACCTGATGCGCACGCTGGAGGAGATCGCCCGCTTTCCCGCGCCGGACACCTTCGACCTGTTTTGCAGCGCGTTGTTCGCCTATTACGAGCTGGCCTTTCCCTCCGCCACGCCCTGAGCCGGGCGGCCTCCCGCTCAGCGCTGGAAGAAGTAGGCGTCCTGGCGCTGCGGGTGGTAGTTCACCATCGCATCGGCGATGGCGGCCAGCCGCCGCTCCACTTCGGCCAGCAGGGCCGCGTCGTGCGGCTCCTCGCGCAACGCTTCCATCACCAGCCGCATCCACGCGTCCCGCTCGGGCTGACCGATGCGGAAGGTGCGGTGCTTGAAGCGCAGGAAGGGCTTGCCGTGCCGCTCCGTGTAACGCTGGGGGCCGCCGAACAGCTCAACGAAGTAGTCGTGCTGCCGGCTGCGCGCCCGCTCCAGATCGGCGAACAGCGGCGCCAGCACGGGGTCCGCGGCCACCTTCTCGTAGAAGCGGCGCACCCAGCGCGCGATGCCTTCCTCGCCGCCCAGGCGTTCCAGGTCGACGGTGGGTGCTGCAGGCTCCGCCATGGTCCGTGCGGGAAGAAGCGCGAGTCGGGTGAGCGACCCCAGGCGGTTGCAGGGGGTATCCGGATCGAGGTCGCTGCGCCGTGCGGCGGCCCACCAGGAGCCGCGCCGGGCACGAGCCCATTACACCACAGGGCCCCGGGGCGGGCAATGCGCCAGGAAGCGGGGGCTCCGGCATGCCGCTCACCACCGCCGCAGCGTTGTCGCCCCACCGGGCCGCCGGGGCGGGGCTCCCCGCGCCGACGCAGCGCGACGCGCGGAGCGACGCGGCGCGAGCGACGCATTTGGGCCCAATCCTGCATCGACAGGGTCGCCCGTGCGTGATAATCGCACTGATATAACTGAATATTGCGGGCGGCCGCCGCCCGTATCCGACGATCGCCGAGCCCCGTCTGCAATGCGCACCGCTGGTGCCAAGCCGCCCCATCGTCCCTTCCCGCGCACCCTCGCGCTGGCGTTGCTCTGCCTGACCGGCTTGGGCGGCGCGCTGCTGCTGCTGGCGCTGCGGCCCGGCCCGGCCCCCGCGCAGACGGCCGCCGTGGCGCCCACCGCGCCGGCAGCGCCGGCAGCGCCCGCGGCGCCGGCGCTGCCCGAACATCGCTGGGAGCGCGTGTTCTACGGGCAGTGGGAGGGCCAGGAGGCGCTGCTGCACAACAGCTCGATCCACTTCGGCAAGCTCACCTTCGGGGATCTGGATGGCGACGGCCTGCCCGACCTGCTGGTCGGCAAGCAGGACGGCCACATCGACTACTTCCGCAACGTGGGCACCGCCGCGGCCCCGCAGTGGCGCCTCGTCGAGGAGAACCTGTCGGCCCTGCGCGCCCTCAAGCCGGGCGAGGAGGGTCCGCCCACGGAAGTGATCGACACGGGCGGAGACGCCGCCCCGGTGCTGGTCGACATCGACCAGGACGGCGACCTGGACCTGTTTGTCGGCACCGGCGATGGCCGGCTGATGTTCTACCGCAACGTGGGCAGCCCGCTTCTGCCGGCGTTCGTCCTGGTTTCCGCAAATTTCCTGGGCAAGGGCTTCGGGCGGAACCTGGTGCCCTTCTTCGCCGACGTGGACAACAACCGCTCGCCGGACCTGGTGATCGGCAATCGCGCTGGTGACGTGTACCTGCTGGTGAACCAGGGCACGCAACGCCGCGCGGCGTTCTGCGTGGAGTTCCCCGCGCCCAATGCGCTGCCGGACGATGAGCCGCCCTGCCGCCCCCTCCCGCGCCGGCTGCTTTCCATCGCGCCGGAGAGCAACGCCGCACCCGCGCTGGTCGACTGGAGCGGCGACGGTGACCTGGACCTGTTCGTGGGCAAGAGCAACGGCACCATCGCCTACTACGAGAACAAGGGCACGCGGTTGGTCGGCGACTGGCGACTGAGCCAGGAGCGCTTCCTGGCCATCGACGACGGGGGCTTCGCCGCGCCAGCCTTCCTGGACGCCAACGCGGACGGGCACCCGGACCTGTTCGTCGGCAGCAGCACCAACAATGTGACGCTCTACACTTACAAGGGCGCCAATGGTCCGCTGGACGTGTTCAAGGTCACCGGCAACGTGCTCAACATCCGCCGGATGGGTCTGGACATGCGCCAAGTGGTGATCACCTCGGGCGACCTCAACGGCGACGGCAAGGTGGACCTCATCGTGGGGGACCGGGGCGGGCGCCTGTTGTGGCTGGAGAACGTGGGAACGAACACGCAGCCCGCCTGGCACGTCAAGCAGGAGCACCTGCTGGCCGGCACCGGGCGCGAGAACCTCGCGCCCTGCCTGGTGGACCTGGATGGCGACGGCAAGCTGGACCTGCTGATCGGCGGAGCGGATGGCCACATCTGGATGATGCACAACGTGGGCACCACCAAGGAGCCCCAGTTCACCCTGGAGACGACCAACTTTGCCGGCATCGACGTCGGCAACGACGCCGTGCCCGTGGCGGTGGACATCGACGGCAACGGAACCCCCGACCTGTTCGTGGGCAACCGGCGCGGCCTGGTGATCTTCTATCGCAACGAGGGCACCCGCAGCGCGCCGGACTTCCGCCTCACCAGCACCCGCTTCGGCGAGGTGGACGTGGGCATCAGCGCGGCGCCGGCCTTCTTCGACTGGAACGGGGACGGCAAGCCGGACCTGGTGGTGGGCTCCCGCAAGGGCACGCTGCTGCTGGACCTGAACCAGAACGAGCCGGGCAACGCCGACCTGAAGGCCTGGAAGGTGGTGGCCAATCCGTGGGCCGATTTCCACACCAACGGCTACAGCACGCCGCACTTCGTGGACCTGAACGGGGACGGCAAGCCGGACCTGCTCATCGGCGACGCGGACGGCAACGTGCAGCTCTGGCTGGACCGCGGCGTGCGGGGCGGCCCGCCGCCGCAGGCCGCGCAGCCGACGGCCGCCAGCGGTGGGGCGGCCGGCGCCAACTCGGCCGCCGCCGCGGGACTCCCGGCGGCGCCACTGGCAGCGGCGCCGGTGCGTCCCGGCTTCGAATCGCAGAGCGGGCTGAGCGGCCTGGTGGAGTCGACCCCGGCGCCCGCCCCCTCCGGCCCTGGAGCGACCGCGGAGATCGCCGCGCCGCCCAGCGGGCCGCTGACGCCCCTTTTCACGCTGGCCACCGATGCCCTGGGCGGCCTGAAGTTCAAGGGCCGCATCCGCCCCGCCTTCGGCGATCTGGACGGCGACGGCCTGGTCGACCTCGTCGTGGGCACGGCGGAGGGTCGGCTCGTCTACTTCCACAACGAGGGCAGCGCCAGCGAACCCAAGTGGAAGAAGGCGGCCGACAACCTGGGCGACTTCGATGGCGGAGGCAATCCTTCCCCGGCCCTGGCCGACCTGGACGGCGATGGCCTGTTGGACCTGCTGGTCGGGACGGAAGCGGGCCAAGTGTGGTTTTATCGCAACACCGGCAAGAAAAATGCGCCCGCCTTCACCCGCGTCAAGGACGCCCTTACGAACATTAACGTGGGCCGCTATGCCGCGCCGGCCGTGGCTTTGATCAACGACGACGACCTGACCGACCTGCTCGTGGGGGACTTTTCGGGGCACCTCTGGGCCTTCATCCGTGAGGGCGGGGCGCACTCTTTGAATTTCAAGCTGGTAGAGCGCCGCTTCCTCGGGATCGACGTGGGGGTGGCGGCCACGCCGTTCGTGGGGGATATCGACCGCGACGGCATGCCCGACCTGCTGATCGGCTCCGATCAGGGGCGGGTGAACCTGTTCACGCGGGTCGCAAAGGACCGCAAGCATCCCCAGGGATGGGCGCCCGGCCCGGACTACTTCAAGGGCATCCGCTTCCCCGCCGGCTCGAGCCCACGACTGGTCGATATTGACGGAGATGGAGACATGGACCTGGTGCTGGGTACGGAAAAGGGCACGCTTTACTGGTACCGCAACGACGCCCTCAATCCGCCCGCCGCGTCCTCGCAGTGATCGCCGGGAGATGCAACCCATGAGACACGGACGACTCATCGGACTGCTGGTGCTGGGCATGGCGCTGCTGGGCGCAGCGCCGGCCGCCGCCCAGGACGGGCAGAACGGCGCCGGGCAGAATATCAACGTGCGCGCGCTGGTGCTGAGCGAGGCGCGCATCGGGCCTGCCGCCACGCAGCTGTTCCAGGTGAAGCTGGCCAACACGAACACGCAGGCCGTGCCGGTGGGCCTGCGCGTGGAGCTGCGCGACGCGCATGACCGCCGCGTGGGCTCGCCCATGCTGCGCCAGGTGACCCTGCCCGCCCGGGACGAGGAGCGCTACCTGTTCAAGCTCCGCGCGCCGGAGGTGGAAGGCGACTTCGTCGTGCGCTTCGAGGTGCTGACCGCGGACTTCAAGAGGCCGATGATTCCCGGCGGCCCGGTGTTTCTCTCGCCCTTCGTCGTGGGTGCCGGCCGCGTCGCGTCGCGCCCCGCCGCCGCACAGGAGGCGCACATCACCGCGCCGAACTTCCTGGCCCCCAGCGGCCTGAAGTTCGAGAAGCCGGACCTGCTCTGGGAGCGCCTCACCGTGTCGCCCAAGAGCCTGCTGCTGGGCGAAACGCTGCACATCAAGGCGGACCTGCGCAACGTCGGCGGTGACCTGGCCCGCAACTTCCAGGTGCGCGTCATGTACTCCAACACGCGCACGCCCACCCGCCTGGAGCCCATTTCCGAAACCACCGTGCAGGTGCTCGCGCCGGGCGAAAAGCTGGAGATGGAGTTCGAGACGGTGCTGCCGGATACGGCCCTGCTGGGCGAATACCGCGTGGCCCTGACGGTCGATTCGACCGATACGGTGGACGAGCTGGACGAGACGAACAACACCGTCACGACCGACCCCATCCGCCTCACGCGGATCAAGCAGATCTTCCCCGAGGCCAACTACGCCTTCGAGGAGCAGGGCCTGTTCCTCTTCCGCTGGGACAGCCTGCGCTTCGACGAGTTCAAGGTGCAGGTGAGCACGGACGCCAAGTTCAGCGATCCGGCCAACACGTTCGACCTGCCCCAGGGCGAGAAATGGAGCAAGGACAAGGAGATCGTGCCGCTGGAGGGCGAGCTCCCGGCGATGGCCCAGGGCCTGCTGGAAAAGACCAAGTCCGAGCGGCTCTATTGGCGCGTGGAGGGGCGCGAGAGCAAGTCCGGCCGCACTGCCTTCTCGGAGGGGCTGCCGTTCACCATCAAGCCTTCGCCCAAGCCCAAGGAGGTCTCGCCGCCGGCCACGCCCGCGCCCGGCGCGGCACCGCAGGCGCCCGCAAACCCGGCCCCCTCTCCACCGGCCCCGGCCGCCCCGGCTCCGCAATGATGATCCCGCCCCGGGCGGCCGGGGCGGGGCAGCGGCGGCGCGCGGTGCTGGCGGCTCCACAACAATTCCATTAGGTGCCGCCGCGCCGGGGGGCTATCCTGGACGCACTCCGGCAGCTTTCCTGGCTCGATTGCGACATCGCCCCATGAGCGAACGCGACTGGAAACGCGATTACGACGGTCTGCTCCAGCGCTCGGCGCCCGTCTGCGCGCCCCGCCGAGGGCGGAGCGACACGCGCCGCCACCCCCGCCTGCAGCCCAAGGGCATCTCGTTCTGGATCGGCGGCACGCCCGGCATCGAGCTGATCGACATCTCGCCCGAGCGCATCGACTTCTACTCCAACGTGAAAGCCACCATCGGCCAGCGCCTGCGCATCCAGGTCGATACGGCGCCGCCCTTCGGGGTGGAGGTCGTGGCCTGGCACCTGGAGGAGACCGATCCGCGGCTGCTCGAAGTGCGCTACCGCGTGCGCGGCCGCATCCTCCCCGCCGTCGAGCAAAGCTGACATCCGCCCTGTCGCTGTGGGGCCAGGGCGCCGGCCGAAGCCCACGCCCCTGCGAGACGGATTCCGCCCCGGCATCCGCGTGCTTCCCCACGCCGCCCCTGGTTCCCCGTCCGGCCGCGTCTGGTGCCCCGCCCGGCCGCGTGATAGATTGAAGCCAGACTCAAGCGGACAGTTGGAAGGGGGTAGTCCATCACGCTCAGGGTCACGCCCGCGCGGCGCCCGCCCTGCCCGGGAGGAGAAGGAGAGCGCACCATGACCGCCATCGGCATCAACGGCTTCGGCCGCATCGGGCGCAACGTGCTGCGTGCGGCCCGCGGCAACAAGAACTTCGAAGTCCGCCTCATCAACGACATCACCGACGCCAAGACCATGGCGCACCTGCTCAAGTACGACTCCAACTACGGGACGTACCCGGGCGAGGTGGCCGCGGAGGACAGCACGCTGATCGTGGACGACCGCCGCATCCGCGTGACGGCGGAGCGCGACCCGGCCAAGCTGCCCTGGAAGGAGCTGGGCGTGGACGTGGTGCTGGAGTGCACCGGCAAGTTCAACACCCGCGAGGGCGGCGAGAAGCACCTGGCCGCGGGCGCCAGGAAGGTGCTCTATTCCGCCCCGGCCAAGGGCGAGGACATCACCATCGTGGTGGGCGTGAACTTCGACAAGTACGACAAGAAGGCCCACAACCTCGTCTCCAATGCCTCCTGCACCACCAACTGCCTGGGCCCGGTCGTCAAGGTGATCCACCAGAAGTTCGGCATCCGCCACGGCCTGATGACGACCATCCACGCCTACACCAATGACCAGGCGACCCTGGACCAGCCCCACAAGGACCTGCGCCGTGCGCGCGCGGCCGGGCTCTCCATGATCCCCACCACCACCGGGGCGGCCAAGTCCATCGGGCTGGTGATGCCGGAGCTGAAGGGCAAGCTGGACGGGCTGTCCATCCGCGTGCCCACGCCCACCGTTTCCATAGTGGACCTCGTGGTGGTGCTGGAAAAGGAGACGACCAAGGAGGCCGTCAACGCCGCGCTCAAGGAGGCGGCCCAGGGCGCGCTGAAGGGCGTGCTGGGTTACAGCGAAGAGCCTCTGGTCTCCGTGGATTACAAGGGCGATCCGCACTCCTCGATCGTGGATGCGCTCTCTACGGTTGTCATCGGCGGCAACCAGCTCAAGGTGTTGGCCTGGTACGACAACGAGTGGGGCTTCTCCAATCGCATGGTCGAAGTCGCCACGCGGCTCGTCTGACCCGCCACCGCGCTGAGTTGCCCGGTGCCGCACGGCACGCTCCGTGCGGCGCGGGGGCCGGCCTCGCCCGCGGCAACTCTCCGTACGCCCGTTCTTCCTTCTCGCCCGCCCAGGCCTATGATCCGCTTGCTGGCGCGGCGCTGGCCGACCTTCCTGCTGCTCGCCTGGCTGCCGCTGGTGAAGTGGGGCCTGCCCGCCGGCTGGCCGCGGCTGCTGCTGTTCTTCGGCGGGGGCAGCGTGCTGGCGGCGCTGGCCGTATCCCGGGAAGGGGACTGGCCGCGCGTGCGCCCGCTGCTGGCCGGGGCGGTGCGCGGCGTGCTGGCCGGCCTGTGGGGGTTCGCGCTGCTGGTGGCCGGCGCGACGGTGCTGCTCTACTTCCCCCCGATCCAGCCGCTGCTGCCCGTGCCGCTCTACGACCTGGCGGTGCAGTTCGACCCCATGCCGCTCTACCTGGCCTATGCGCAGGGCGACGCCTGGCCGCAGCCCGCCACGCTGGCGCGCATCGCGCTGGGCTCCGTGGCGGAGGAGTGGATCTTCCGGGTCGGGCTGTTCTGGCGCTGGCTGCCGCCCGCTCTCACCTCTGCCCCGCCGCGGCTCGCCGTGCCCGTGGGGGCGCTGCTGCGGCTGCTCGCGTTGAGCGCATACTTCGCGGCGCTGCACTGGCCTCAGTCCGGCGGCGCCATGCTCATCGCCGGGTTGGGCAGCCTTGTGGTCGGCCTCGTGCTGCTGTGGAAGCGCAACTTCGCCCTCGTCGCCACGCTGCACGTGCTGTTCAACTGGCGGCTGCTGATCTGACGCGGCCGGGCCGGTCGCGTCGCCACACCGAGCGTTGCGCGACACTGGAGTCCAGACGAGAGCGCCCATGACCTGGCTGGTGAATTACCTGGATCGCTACGGCGAACTATTGGTCTTCGCGATCGTGCTGCTGGAGCAGGCCGGCCTGCCCCTGCCCAGCGCCCTGGTGCTGCTCGCGGCGGGGGCGCTGGTGGGTCAGGGCCTGCTGAGCGGGCCGGCCGTGCTGGGGCTGGCGATGCTGGCCAGCGTGGGCGCCAACTACGCCTGGTATCGCGCCGGCTGGTCCCAGGGCCACCGCGTGCTGGGGCTGCTCTGCCGCATCAGCCTGGACCCCGACCAGTGCGTGCGACTGACCGAGACGATGTTCGGGCGGCTCGGCTCGGCGACCCTGCTCATCGCCAAGTTCGTGCCCGGGCTGGCCACGCTGGCGCCGCCCCTGGCGGGCGTGCTGCGCGTGCCGCAGGCCCGCTTCCTCGTGCTGGAGTCGCTCGGCTCCGGGATCTTCCTGGGCGTCACCGTGGGGCTGGGCTACCTGTTCAGCGACCGCATCGATTGGATCGCGCAGCAGCTCGCCGCCTGGGGGCTCACGGCGGGCGTGATATTGGTCGCGGTGCTGCTGGGCTGGATCGCCTTCAAGCTGCTGCGGCGCGCCTGGATGATCCGCCGGCTGCGCGGGGCCCGCATCACGGCGCAGGAGCTGAGCCGGCTGCTGCAGGCGCGCGAGCCCGTGCTGATCCTGGACCTGCGCCATCCCATGCAGCAGGAGCGGCTGCCCCACGCCATCCCGGGTGCGCTGCGGATCGCGCCGACGGAGCTGTGGCGGCGCCACGGCGAGATTCCCCGCGACCGCGACGTGGTGCTCTACTGCTCCTGACCCAACGAGGCCACCAGCGCCCGGGTGGCGCTGCAGCTCCGCAAGAACGGCATCGTGCGCGTGCGCCCGCTGCTGGGAGGAATCGAAGCCTGGCTGGCGCTCCATCTGCCCACCGACCCCCTGGCGGCCGGGGCCGGGGCGCTCGCGCCGGAGCCCCTGCCGAGTTTGCCATGATCACGCTGTACGGCATCACCCGCTCCCGCGCGGCGCGCTGCCTGTGGATGCTGGAGGAGCTGGGCATCTCCTACCGGCGCGAACGGGTGGGCTACCAGGACGGCAGCAACCGCGCGCCCGGCTACCTCGCCATCAATCCCAATGGCAAGCTCCCCGCCCTGCAGGACGACGGGACGGTGCTGTTCGAGTCCCTGGCGATCAACCTGTACCTGGCGGAACGCTACGGCCGGCAGGCGGGCCCGGCGCTCTGGCCAGCCAGCGTCGCGGATCGCGGGCGCTGCTATCAGTGGAGCCTGTGGGCGATGACGGAGCTGGAGCCGGCGCTGCTCACGGCGCTGCTGCACCGCGCGGGCCTGCCGGAGGCGCAGCGCAACCCGGAAGCGGCGCGCGAAGCCGAGGCGCGCCTGCAAGGACCGCTGGCCGTGCTGGACAGTGCACTCGGGGGTGCATTGGAGGGTGCGCCGGGTGGCCGCGCCTACTTGCTGGGCGCGGACTTCTGCGTCGCGGACCTGAACGTGGCCTCCGTGGCGAACTGGGCCCGGCGGGCGCAGGTGACGCTGGAGCCCTTGCCGGCCCTGGCGGACTGGCTCACGCGCTGCACG
>JBGOUY010000062.1:0-17010 GCA_041477795.1 bacterium | reverse complement strand
TGGACGTGAACATGGGCTGTCCGGCCAAGAAAATCGTTCATTCTCAACATGGTAGCGGCTTGATGCGGGATGTCAATCAAGCCTGCCGCATCGTGGCAGCCATCGCCAGCGCCTGCCGCTGCGAGGTCTCGGTGAAGACCCGGCTGGGCTGGAGCGATGCCGGGCAGCTCATCCCCTTCGCCCGCTCCCTGGTGGACGCGGGGGCCTCGCTGATCACCATCCACGGCCGCACTTACGACCAGGCCTTCGGGGGTGCGGCGGACTGGGCGCCGATCCAGGAGCTCAAGCGCCACCTGCCCGTGCCCGTGCTGGGCAATGGCGACGTGCGCGATCACGCCGACGGCCTGCGCCGGCTGGGCAACCTGGACGGCTTCATGATCGGCCGCGCCGCCATCGGCAACCCGTGGGTGTTCCTGGCCGACCCGCAGCGGCGCCACCCCGGCCTGCCCGAGCGCGTACAGACGATGGCGCAGCACTACCGCCTGATGCGCGAGAGCAAGCCGGAGCGCCAGGCGCTGATCGAGTTCCGCAAGCACCTGGTCGGCTACCTGCGCGGCTTCGAGCTTGCCAAGGCCGCCCGCGTGACGCTGCTGCAGTGTGCGGAGGAGTCCGCGCTGCTGGATCGCCTGCAGGCCCTGGCCGAGACGCCTGCAAGATTGGCCGAAGCCCCGGAGCCGCCGACCGAGACGCCTGCACGGCTGGCCGAGGCCCCCGAGCGGCTGCGGCTGGCCAGCTAGGAGCGACCGTCACCGTGGCCTTGCGTGGCACCTCACCCCGGCCCGCTTGCGCGGGCCTGCCCCTCTCCGCAAACGGAGAGGGGCGCCATGCCGCCGGGGCGGCGGAATCCGTAGAATCAGGCGCCCCCTTCTCCGTTTGCGGAGAAGGGGGAAGGGGGGATGAGGTGAGCACGCCAAACCATCCGAGTGCCAGAGGCCCCGGTGCCCGGCAGAAGGCCGCCCCTATCGAGCGCACCATCGCCTGCCTGGAGCCCCTGCTCACCGCGGCCCGCCGCGCGCGCATGCAAGCCGTGCTGGCGGGGCGCAGCGACCACGTGGCGTTCGTGTTCGAGCGCATGATCGATCCCCACAATCTCAGCGCGGCCCTGCGCTCCCTGGACGCCTTCTCGTTCCAGGACGTGTACCTGGTGCAGCCCGGCGAGCGGCTGGCCTGGCGCCGCCCCTGCGAGCGCGACGCCGATCAGGCGCCCGCCGGCATGGCTGAGGAGCCGCCGGAGGGCGTGCTGGCGCGCGGCATCACCATCGGCGCGGAGCGCTGGCTGAGCCTGCACGAGGCGCCCAGCAGCAGCGACTGCCTGACGGCGCTGCGGGCCGCCGGCTACGTCGTGCTGGCGAGCCACCTGGGCCCCAAGGCGCAGCCACTCCCCGCGATCGACTTCAGCCGGCGCACGGCGCTGGTCTTCGGCAACGAGCACCTGGGCGTCTCGGCCGAGGTGCTGGCCCGCGCCGATGGCGCCTTCCGGATCGACATGCTGGGCTTCGCCCAGAGCCTCAACCTGTCCGTGGCCGTGGCCATCAGCGCCTTCCACGCCCGGCAGGCCCTCACGCGCCTAGCCGCGCAGGACGAGCGCCCCGACCGCTTCGCGCTCCCCCCGCAGCGCCAGCGCAGACTGTACGCCGAATGGCTGCGCGGGAGCGTCAAGCACGCCGAGCGCATCCTGGCGGCGGCGCAAGCGAGCCGCGCAGCCAAAGTCAGTGCGGGGGTCTGAAATCAGATGTCTAGGAACGAAGCCCCGGCTGAATGGACGCAGCAGTTGGCGAATGCGGTGAAGGTCTTCTGGCAAACGCGGAAGCGCCAGATTGCCAGGCAAAGAAAATCCGGCCGCAGCGACCAGGGTGCGCGAGCGGCGGTAACTGGCGGTGCTCAAATGGACGGTTTCATCACGGTCCTAAGACAACTGATTCGGTCCGCCCGCATTCCGGACGAATGCATATTCACACACTCGAAACTGCAGTTACCTGGGTTTTATCGACCGACTAAGGAATGGGACATTGTTGTGGTTGTCCATGGGCAACTGATTCTGGCCATTGAAACCAAGTCTCATGTGGGTTCTTTTGGAAACAATTTCAACAATCGGACCGAGGAAGCCATGGGCAGTTCGCTCGATCTCTGGACTGCATTTCGCGAGGGTGCCTACAACAGTACGATTCGACCATGGCTTGGGTACTTGATGCTACTTGAGGATAGTCCGAAATCCCAGAAACCAGTCAAGCCGAAGGAACCACATTTCAAAGTCTTCCCCGAATTCATCAATGCATCTTACGCAATGAGGTACGAGATATTTTGTAGGCGGTTGGTCCGAGAAAGAAAGTACGACGCGGCCTGCTTTTTGACCTCTCCTGCTGATCCAGGCTTGGACGGTAAGTTTTCCGAGCCCGCCGTAGACCTGGCATTTGACGTATTTGCTAAAGCACTGATCGCGCATGCCTCTGCATACGCGGCTTGACCTGGAGTTCCTGGATGCAGCCATCGGCTCGTGACACGGCGGAGCGGTTTCACCACACTGTCTATCTCGGTGATTCGCGCGATTTATCATTCCTTCCGGATGAAAGCATCCATTTGGTTGTGACCTCTCCGCCATATTGGACGCTCAAAAAGTATAGCGGTGGTTCCAGTCAACTGGGAAATATCGCAGACTACGAGGAGTTTGTTAGCGAACTCTCAAGAGTCTGGCGGGAGGTATTTCGCCTTCTTGTTCCAGGCGGACGTCTCGTCTGTGTCGTTGGCGATGTCTGCGTGTCGAGACGGAGTTTTGGAAGGCATGTGGTGTTTCCTCTGCATTCGGACATTGCAGTTGAGTGCCGAAAGATCGGATTCGACAATCTGAACCCTATTATTTGGTACAAGATCGCCAGCGCCAATTACGAAGTTCAAGGCAGCACGACCTTCTTAGGCAAGCCATTCGAGCCGAACGCTATTATCAAGAACGACATCGAATTCATCCTGATGGAACGCAAACCGGGCGGTTACCGTAAGCCAACAATGGCCCAGCGGGAGCGCAGCCGTTTGAGCAAGCCGGAGTTCAACGAGTGGTTTCGCCAAATTTGGGACATCAAGGGGGAGAGCAGGCGAGATCACCCGGCTCCGTTCCCTGCAGAGTTGGTCTACAGGCTGGTTCGGATGTTTTCATTCTGGGGAGATACCGTCCTTGATCCTTTCTGTGGAACAGGGACTACGCTCCTTGCAGCCTCGAAGTGCGGCCGGAACAGCATTGGCGTTGAAGTCGATCCAACATACTGCGACATCGCGACTCGAAGAATGCGAGAGGAGGGCGACTCGCTGCTGCATGAGAACGAGTTCACATTCAAAGTTGCGGAGGCAGGGCATGAGTGACGTTGCGGGGGGTGTCCCATGGGCCTGATCGTGCAGAAGTTCGGCGGCACCAGCGTGGGCACCGGCGAGCGCATGCGCATGGTGGCGGACATCATCCAGCGCACGCTCAAGAAGAAGCGCGTCATCGCCGTCGTTTCCGCCATGAGCGGCACGGTCAAGGCCGAGGGCACCACCAACCTGCTGCTGGCGGCCGGCGAGCTGGCCGCCAAGGACGCGGACTTCGCGCCGCCCCTGGCCACGCTGGAGCGCCACCACCGCACGGCCGTCGGCGAGGCCATCACCGCATCGGCGCTGCGGGAGGAGGTGCAGCGCTGGATCGAGTCCGAGCTGGCCTGGCTGCGCAGCTTCCTGGAGGCGATCCAGGTGATCCGCGAGCTGTCCCCGCGCTCCCAGGACATCCTGATGGCGACCGGGGAGCGCTTCGCCGCCTACCTGCTCTCCGCCGTGCTGCGGGATCGCGCGGTGCCCGCCACGTTCGTGGACCTCGCGGGGGTCGTGCCGGAGGAGGAGGACGAGGTGACGCCGGGCTTCTTCCGGCGCCTGCAGGAGCGCCTGGCGGTGCAGTGCGCGCCCAAGGATCACGAGGTGCCCGTGGTGACCGGGTTCTTCGGCATGGTGCCCGGCGGGCTGCTCAAGGCCATCGGGCGCGGCTACACGGACTTCACCGCCGCCCTCATCACCGCCGGGCTGGGCAAGAAGAAGGTGGACGAGCTGCAGGTGTGGAAGGAGGTGGACGGTGTCTACACGGCCGATCCGCGCCGCGTGCCCAACGCCCGCGTGCTGCCCAGCATCACCCCCACCGAGGCCAGCGAGCTGACCTACTTCGGCTCGGAGGTGCTGCACCCGTTCACGATGGAGCGCGTCGTGGCGGCGGAGGTGCCGATCCGCATCAAGAACACCTTCAATCCCGACGCGCCCGGCACGGTGATCCTGCCGCGCAGCAAGGCCGGCCCGCGGCCCCAGCGCGTGACGGCCGTGACGGCGAAGAAGGGCATCACCGTCTTCACCATCACGTCCAACCGCATGTACAACGCCTACGGCTTCATGTCGCGGGTGTTCGACGTGCTGGCGGCGCACAACGTGGTGGTGGACCTGATCTCCACCTCCGAGGTGAGCCTGAGCTTCACGGTGGATCGGCGCGAGGAGCTGGAGCGGGCCATCGCGCGCCTGCAGGAGCTGGGCGAGGTGGTGGTGACGCCGGGGCGGGCGATCCTGGCCATGGTGGGCGAGGGCATGAAGTTCGCCAAGGGCACCGCCGGGCGCATGTTCACCAGCCTGGGCGATGCCGCCGTGAACATCGAGATGATTTCCCAGGGCGCCTCGGAGATCAACATCTCCTGCGTCATCAAGGATGAGGACGCGGAGGTGGGCCTGCAGGCGATCCACCGCGCCTTCCTGGAAGACGGACCGACCGGCAAGTGACCCGGGCCAAGGCCGCGCGCCTGTTCGACAAGCTGGCGGCCGCGCGTCCGGCGCCGCGCTCCGAGCTGGAGTTCCGCTCCCCGTTCGAGCTGCTGGTGTCCGTGATCCTCAGCGCCCAGGCCACCGACAAGTCGGTCAACGCGGCCACCGCCACGCTCTTCCCGCGCTACGGCACGCCCGCGGCCCTGCTCGAGCTGGGCGCGGCGGGCCTGTACGGGCACGTGCGCACCATCGGCCTGGCGCCCACCAAGACGCGCAACATCCTGGCCTCCTGCCGGCTGCTGCTGGAGCGGCACGGGGGAGCGGTGCCGGCCGAACGCGAGGCGCTGGAAGCCCTGCCCGGCGTCGGCCGCAAGACCGCCAACGTCATCCTCAACGTGGCCTTCGGCCAGCCCACCATCGCGGTGGACACCCACGTCTTCCGCGTTAGCAACCGCACCGGCCTCGCCCCCGGCAAGACCGTGCGCGCGGTGGAGGAGGGCCTGCTGCGCATCACGCCCCGGCGCCATTTGCAGCACGCGCACCACCACCTGATCCTGCACGGCCGCTACGTCTGCACCGCGCGCAAGCCCGCCTGCGGCGCCTGCCCCATCCGCCGCGAGTGCGAATGGCCGGACAAGACCGCGTGAGCAGGGGGCTCGCACGGGTCGCGCGGGGCCTCCCCCTGACCCCCTCCGAAGGAGGGGGAACCGGCAACGGCTCGTCAGCTCGCGCCCCCTCCTTGGGAGGGGGCCGTCACGCCGCAGGCGGGACGGGGGAGGCCCCGGCTCGCGGGGGCCCCCTCCCCGCCCCGCATCCTGCGGGGTTGCCGGACCTGCAATCGAAATCCGCGCCATCTGTGGCAAGGTAGGCCTGCGGAGTTCGCCTCTTGCTGGAGCGAGCGTGTGCGTCGGATCGTGATCGGGCTGGCTGCCGTGCTGACCGTGACGGGGCTGCTGCTGGGGTACGGCGGGCCGCTGGGGCTGCTGCGGGACGTCACGCGCGCGCTCTCGCTGGCGCACACCTGGCTGGGGCTGCTGTTCCTCGTGATGTTCCCCCTCTACGCCTGGGACCACATCCGCGCCAACCGGCACTGGCTCACGGCCATGCGGCTGGTCACGGCGTCGGGCCTGCTGCAGACGGTTTCCGCGGTGCTGCTGATGCTCACCGGGCTGGTGCTGATCGTGTACGTGCGCGAGGCCTGGCCAGCCGTGCGCAGCCTGCACCACTGGCTCACCTACGTGCTGGCGGGCTCGGTGGGGGTCCACTACGTGGCGCGCAAGGTGTGGTGACGGGCGAGCGCCCTATGCCGGCTGGTCACCCTCGTCGGTTGGGGGCGGAGTCTCCGGGGGCTGCGGGGGCCCGCCTTTGACATCGGAGGCGGGCTTGAGGGAAACGTCGCCAAAGCGGAAGGTCGTTTGCAGCAGCAGCACCTCGCGCTCCCCGCTCTCGCGCAGCAGGCGCACCTCCACGTTGGCCGTCTCCGGATCCTGGTCCTCCTCGGCTTCCTCGAAGGCGATGCGCAGCAGCAGCTCGCCCGAGCGCAGGGTGACGGAGAGGTGCTGCGTCAGGTCCGTGTGCTCCTGCAGGGCCACCACGCCGCCCATGAAGTGCAGCTCGGTGAGCGGCGAGCGGGCGGAAAAAGCGACCTCCTCGCCCCGCAGGTTGCGGAAGAACACGGTCAGGTTGAAGGCCAGCATGGCCATGGCTCCCCTGGCTCCGCAGCACGGGGTGCGGCGGAGCGGCGACGGCGCGAGCCGCGACAACGGCGCGGATCGCGGCCGGCCTACGCGCCCTGCCCATGCCGGGCGAAGGCCGCGAGCCGCTCGCGGTAGTAGCGCAGCGGGACGTCCCCGCGCCCCGCTCCCTCCTCGGCCAGCAGCAGGGCGCGGCTGGCCGCCTTGACGGCTGCGTCGTACTGCTGCAGGCGGAAGTGCGATTCCGCCAGCGTGTCAAAGACGTAGGCCAGCGGATCGTTCCGCGCGGCCTGCTCGGCCAGGCGCAGGCCCTCCTCCAGCTCGCCGGCGCCCGGGTTGGGCTGGGTCACCAGCACCCAGGCCAGGTTGTTCTGGGCCTGGGGATTTTCCGGCGTGATCCGCAGCACGAGCCGGAAGTAGCGCTCCGCCGCGCCGTGGTCGCCGCGCTCCAGCGCCCGCGTGGCGAGGAACTGCAGCGGCAGCAGGTCCGCCCGGCTGGGCTCCCCCTCGCCGGACATGCGCCGCGCCAGGTAGCGCTCGCCCAGCCAGTCCACCGCGTCGGGACTGGACGCCACCGCCTGCACGCCCAGCCCGGCCAGCAGCAGCGCCAGCAGCGCGACCTTGATGCGGCGCACGCCGCGGTCGTGCTGGCGCAGCTTCTCCGGCTCGGCGTGGGCCGCGTTGGCAAAGCGGATGCGCTGCGCGATGCCGTAGTGATGCCAGTTGTCCTGCTCCAGCGCGATGCCGTTGAGCAGGGCCACCTTGACGATGGCGCCCTCGAAGGGCGCCGGCCCCAGCCGCCGCAGCGCGTTGCCGTCGGCCTGCCGCTCGAAGTGCCGGCTCACAAAGCCCAGGCCGAAGCGGAAGAACACCAGCAGCCCGCCCACCTCCAGCCCGATCAGCAGCCAGAGCGGCGGCGACCCGCCCGTGAACAGCCCGGCCCAGAACAGGCCCGTCGCCAGCACCTGCATCAGCAGCACGAAGCTGACGATGGCCGCGAAAAAGTACCACAGGTGGCGCTGCCTGACGTGGCCGGCCTCGTGCGCGGTGACGGAGCGCAGCTCGGTGAGGTCCAGCGCGGCGAGCAGGGACGGGCTGATCATCAGGTAGCGGAAGCGCGGCACCAGGCCGATCACGCCCGCCGTGACATGGCCCATCAGCTCGTCCGGCCAAGCCAGCACCGCGCCCACCGTGACGCCGTTGGCCGCCAGCTCCTCACGCACGGCGGCTTCGGCCGGGCTGGGCGCCAGGGGGTGCAGGCCCCAGCACACGCGGATCAGCACCGGCACGGCCACGGCCGCCAGCGCGAGCATGCCGGCCAGCCCGCCCAGCAGGCGCAGCCAGGAGAGCGCCGCGGAGCGGCCCTCGCCCCCCACCAACAGGTTGTCCGAAAGCACCGGCAGCAGCAGCCCCGCGGCCATCAGCAGCAGGATCGGCAGCGGCAGCCGCAGCGCCTGCACGAAGCGCCGCCACTGCGCCGGCCAGGTCTCCCGCAGCAGCGGGTTGAGCGGGCTGACCGCCAGCGTGTCGCCGATCCAGAAGTTGAGCAGCAGCAGCGCCACCGTGGCCGCTTCGCCATCCCCGCTCCAGGCCAGCGCACCGCGCATGGCCTCCGGGAGCGGTAGCAGCGCCAGCAGCGTCAGCCACAGCGCCAGGAAGAGCAGGCGCCGGTGCAGGTAGCCGGGCGAGCGCGCCCCCAGCCAGCGCCCGGGCAGATCCCCCAGGATCGCCCCCAACAGCGGCAGCACGAAGAACAGCGCCACCAGCGCCCAGCCGGGCGACTCCACCGGCGGCGCCGGCAGCGCCAGCACGGCGCTCACCCCGGCGATGGCCAGCAGGTAGGGCAGGAAGGGAATCAGCATGACGGCTCTCGCGCGGCCTCTGCGCGCCCGGCGTTCAATAGCTCCAGCCCAGGCCCAGCAGCAGCCTGGCGTGCCCGACCTCGTGACCCTGCCCGAAGAACGGCGTGCCCACTCCCCGCAACGCCACGAACACGCGGTTCCCCAGCACGACGGAAACCCCCAGCCGCAGCGGGATGTACGGCACCACGTTGTGCTCGAACGTGCCGTCCGCGTTGGTCACCAGGTCATCCAGCACGCCCAGTCCCAGCCCGATGTCGACCACGAAGCGGCGCCACAGCCAGAAGTTGAGGCTCTGGAACACGTCGACCTGCTTGACTTCCACCCGGTTGACGGCCGGGTCACCGGGCTTCCAGGACAGGCGCGCGAAGTTGAACCCGAGCGAGACGAACACGTGATTGAAGGGCTGGCCCGCCACCAGGAAGCCGATCCCCTTGTTCTCGTGCACCTGCGCGCCGGGGTCCGCTTGCGGTTGCAGCAGCAGCGGAAACTCGAACATGCGCATCCGCGCTTCCGACCGCGCCGGCGGGTTGCTGAAGCGGCGGAAGATCGGCTCGTCGCTCTGGAGCTGCGCCGGAGCCCAGGACGGCGCCACCGTGAGACCCAGCGCCAGGATGCACAGCAATCGGATCGGCAATCGCAACGGGGAATCGGTGGCTATGGGCATAAATCGGGGTGCGCCGCTTCCGTTCAGGATACCGGGGTGCCCCGCAAATGCCAACCGCGCTGGCGCCAGCAGGCGCCGCGGGCCTGGCGGTGGCGTGACCGGCGCGGACGGTGGGGCGGACGGAGAGGCGGCGCGCGCGGCTCAGCCCTCGCGCGAGGGCTCCGGCGGGCCGGGCGGCGGGGGCGTCGCGGGGCGCGGGCGACCCTGGGCGGAGGGCGCGGGTCCCGCGGCGGGGGCGCTGGGGGCGGCGGCTGTGCCCACGGCCGCGGGAGCGCCGGGTACGCTCTGGGCAGCGGGGGCAGCGGGGGCCGCCGGCGTGGCTGCGGCGGCAGGCGCGGCCGGCGCCTGGACCGCCTGCGGCGCGGCCGCACGCGCAGCGCTGGGCGTCTGGCCCGCCGGGGGCGCCGCGGGCGATTCGCCCCCGGCCAGCTCCGGCGGCGACTCCATGTGCGGCGTCATGTTCAGCGGCGGCTTGCCCGCAAACGCGAAGTCCGCGTGCTCCAGCATGTCCTCGGACATCACCGTGCGGCTCAGGTCGACGCCCTCCCAGTGCACGTTATCCAGGCGGCAGCTCTCGAACTTGACGCGGTCCAGGCGGGCGCTGCGCCAATGCGTGCCCGCCAGGTTGCAGCGCCGGAACACCGCCCCGGCCAGGTGCGCCTGGGCCAGCGAGGCGCCGCGCAGGTCGCAGTCCTGGAAGACGTGGGGCCCCTCCGCCAGGCGCAGCTCGATGCGGCGCAGGTCCGTGGCGACGAAGCTGCAGTCCGCGTAGCGGTGCACACCCACCAGCTCCACCTCGGCAAAGGAGCTGCGGCTGAGGTCCACGCCGGAGAGCATGCCGCCGGGCAGGCCGGCCATGCTGAAGGTGGGGTCCACGTAGGTGCGTTCGGACTTCTGCACGTTGGGCTGGGCCAAGTCGGCCTGCCCCAGCAGGCCGCCCTCCGCGGGCGGATAAGGCGTGAGGGGCGTCATCCAGCGCCCGCTGCGGCCCGTGCCCGCCGCGGCCTGCGGGGGCGCGGCCTCGGGCCCGGCATCCGCGGCGGCTGCGGCGGCTGTCTGGGGCGCGGCCTCCGCCGCCGGGGGCTTGAGGATCTCCGGCTCGAGCACGCCCTGTGTGTGCAGCTCCTCCAGCGTCAGGACGTCCCGCGCCACGGCGCGCTGGTACTCTTCGTCCACCTCGCGGTTCAACTGCTGGTAATCCATCCGCAGCTCTTCGAGGCGGTTGCGCGTCTCGCGCCGCTTGCGCCAGCCCTCGCGCTGAGCGTCCGCATGCACCGCGCGCCACTCGCGCCAGGTGCGTTCGCGCGCCTTGGCCGAGGCATAGTAGTCCGACTGGTCCGTGTAGGTCTTGTCCTCCAGCGCGGCGATGCGGTGCTCCAGGTGCTTGAGCTCGTAGGCGAAGGCATCGCGACGCTCGCCGTGGGCGGTCGTGTGCGCAAGCTGCAGCCGCTTGAGGGTGGCGTGGGCGGCATCCAGCGCGGTGGTCGGCACGCGCTTGACGGTGGGCAGGATCGTGCTGAAGCGGCCGTGGAAGAAGACGTCCTTGATCAGCACCAGCACCATCAGCACGCCCAGCAGCAACACCACGCCCAGGACGTAAAAGCTGATCTGCAGTGCGGCTTCCATCGGTGCTCACGAGTCCGGTCGCGGGTGGCGAGGCGGGGCGGGCGGGGGCAGTCGCGCGACCTCTCGTCAGGGCCGGCGCGTGGATGGTACCGTCAGGATCGGCATAGCAGATTCCCGCCCACCCTGACGAGCCGCAGGCCCTCCGTGTCCGAGTCGCAGCCGCCCACGATCTTGATGCACATCTCGGACCTGCATTTCCACCGGCTGCCGCGGCAGCCGGGGCGCTATTTTTCCAAGCGCGCGCTGGGGGCGCTGAACCTCGCGCTGCGGCGGCAGCGCCAGTTTCCCCTGGAGCGGGCGCAGCGCCTGGTGGAGCGCCTGCTCGCGCTGGAGTGGCAGCACCTGCTCATCAGCGGAGACCTGACGCAGCTCGGCACGCCGGAGGAGTTCGCGCTGGCGCGCGAGGTGCTGGCGCCGCTGCTGGCGCGCGGGAGCGAGCGGGTCACGGTGCTCCCCGGCAACCATGACCGCTACGTGCCCGAGCCGCCCGGCGCGGGGGCCTTCGAAACGGCCTTCGCGGAGTTCGCGCCCCGGGACGGCCTGCGCACGCGCCGCCTGAGCGAGCGCTGGTGGCTGGCGGCCTGGGACAGCGCCCAGCCGGCGCCCTGGTACTCCGCGGCCGGGCGGGTGCCCCCGCAGATTCTCGCCGCCACGGAGGCCTGGCTGGCTGGCCTGCCGGCCGACGCGCGGGTCATCGTGGCCAACCATTACGCCGCGTTCTTCCCGCCCCCGCACCGCTACCGGCCCAGCCACGACCTTGCCAACCAGGACACCGTGACGCAGTGGCTGCTGCGGCAGCCCGTGCGGCTGTACCTGCACGGGCACATCCACCACAACTGGGTGCACACGGTGACGGGCGACCACGGCGCGCTCACCGCGGTCAACAGCGCCTCCAGCACCCAGCGCCCGCGCCCCGGCGACGCCTCGGCGTTCCATCGCATCGTGCTCGACGGCGCGGAGGCCCGCATCGAGCCGCTCCGGCTGCAGTAGAAAGGCTGTGAAAAACAACGGCTGCGAGGGAGCAAGCCTCCATTCGTCACAGGCCTTCCAGCGGCAGGAGCGGTCTATCCCCCACGGACCCCTGGCGTTTTGCCGCGACTTATGGTATACATGCGTATCCTTATCCATCGTTCGCCTGCGGGGGAGCCCGTTTCTCCGCTTGCGTTTTCGCCCGCGCCGTTCCAGGAGAGATCATGGCCACGAAACGACAAATCGAAGCCAAGCGCCGCAATGCCCGCCGCAGCACGGGACCGCGCACGGAGGTGGGCAAGGTGCGCGCCAGCCGCAACGCCCTCCGCCACGGCCTCACCTCGCGCCAGGTGGTGCTGGCGGACGAGGACGGCGAGGCCTACGAGGAGCTGCGCCGCGACCTGCACGCGGAGTTGCGCCCGGAAAGCGAGATCGAGCGGCTGCTGGTGAACCGCATCGCCGCGCAGCAATGGCGTCTGGCGCGCGTGCCGGCGCTGGAGACCGCGCTCTTCGAGCGCCTGCGCCGCGATGCGCTGGGCCAGGACGAGGGCCTTGGCGCCGCCTGGACGCGCGACGGGAGCACGACGGGCGCCCTGGTGCGGCTGAACCGCTACGAGGGCGCCCTGGAGCGCAACTTGCTGCGGCTGCTCGGCGAGCTGCGCCGCGAGCAGGGCGAGCGCCGCCGCAACGAGGCCAGCGAGGCGCCGGACAGCGCCGGCGGCGACGGGTGGCTGCGCCCGGAAGCGGCCTGGCCCGGCGCACCGGCCCCGCGACCTCCCGCCGGCCGCCTCGGCCGCCTTGGCCGCCCCGCGTCCCCTGACGCGCACGAGCCGCCCGCCGCCAAACCGAACGGCTTTCCCGGCCCCAACGGCCATGGTCCCAACGGTCACGGTCCCAACGGCCATGGCAACGGCAGCGGCGGCCCGCTGAACTGAGCTTGCCGCACCGCCATAGCGGCGAGGGAGCAGGCCCCCTCGCGCTCCCCGCATGAAGTTGCGCGGCTGCGTTGCAGCCGCGCCTGCGGCCAGCTCGGCGCGAAGTTCTGCAGGCCCTTGAACCCGTTTCTGCGGCAGTGGCTGGCTTGCCAGCCGCTGCCGCTCAAAGAGGGGGTGCGGGGGAACGCGTTCCCCCGCATGCTTGGGCTTGGCTTGGGACCCTCCAGGTGCATTGTGCCTGCCTTGCCTTGGGCGGAGCGCCATGCTTCAACGGGAGGGCGCGCCGCACTGGGCAGGGCAGCGGGCGGCGCGCGCGTTTCGTGTGCCTGGAGACCGTCATGCCGCGCCCACCGGCCAGGGAAAACGCCGCCGCCGACAGCGAGGAGAATCGTAGCGCCGTCGAGATGGCGCGCTTCCGGGCGCGCGTGGTGCGGCTGGTGGCGCTCATTCCGCGCGGGCGGGTGGCGACGTACGGGCAGATTTCGCTGCTGGCCGGTCACCCGCGCCGGGCCCGGCACGTGGGCAACGTGCTGCGCCACAACCGGGACCCTGCGCTGCCCTGGCACCGCGTGCTCAATGCCCAGGGGCGCGTCTCGGCCCGCGCCGGCGAGACCCGCCCGCGCGGGGACGTGCGCGTGGAGCACCGGCAGCAGCGCCTGCTCGCCGCCGAAGGCGTCACCTTCACCCGCGGCCGGGTCCCGCTGGAGCGCTACCGCTGGCGGCCCGAGGAGGAAGGCGCCACCCTGCTGCGCGGCCTGCGCGGCAAGCGGTAACGACAACGGCACCGAGGGAGCAAGCCCCCTCGGGCACCCCATATGGGTTGAGGCGGCTGCGCTGCAGCCGCCTCTGCGATGGATGGGCAGCCATGGAACCGGAGCGGACGTCCGAATATTGCACTTGCCATCACTTATCCCGTGAAATGGGGGTTCGGGGGGGCCCCGCTCCCCCGAACGTCTGGCTGTTCCTTTTGTGATCCTCTTTGCGCTGCAAGCCACCGACGGCGCCGCGCGGGCGGGACGGCTGGAGACGCCGCGCGGCGCGGTGGAGACGCCGATCTTCATGCCCGTCGGGACGCAGGGCACGGTCAAGGCCATGACGCCCGAGGAGCTGGAGGGGCTGGGCGTGCAGATCGTGCTGGCCAACACCTACCACCTGCACCTGCGGCCGGGGGAGGAGGTGGTGCGCAAGCTGGGCGGGCTGCACCGCTTCATGCACTGGGAGCGGCCCATCCTGACCGACAGCGGCGGCTACCAGGTGTTCTCGCTGGCCCGGCTGAACGAGGTGACCGAGGAGGGCGTGCGCTTCCAGTCGCACCTGGACGGCACGGCGCTCTGGCTCACGCCCGAGCGCGCGGTGGAAATCCAGGAGGCGCTGGGGTCGGACATCATGATGTGCCTGGACGAGCTGGTGGCCCTGCCGGCCGACGCGGCGACGCTGCGGGCCGCGTGCGAACGCACCGCGCGCTGGGCCGCCCGCTGCAAGGCGGCGCGGCGCGGCGAGCAGGCGCTCTTTGGCATCGTGCAGGGCGGCCTGCTGCCCGAGCTGCGCCGGGAGAGCGTCGAGGCGCTGGTCGCCATCGGCTTCGACGGCTACGCCATCGGCGGCCTGGGCGTGGGCGAGGGCGGCGCGGCCAGGGCCGACACCGTCGCCAGCACGGCCGCGCTGCTGCCGGCGGAGCGGCCGCGCTACCTGATGGGCGCGGGCGAGCCGGCGGACCTGCTGCACGCCATCGGCCAGGGCGTGGACCTGTTCGACTGCGTGCTGCCCACCCGCAACGCGCGCAACGGCACGCTCTACACGCGGCACGGGCGGCTCAACATCAAGGCCGCGCGCTTCCGCGCAGATCCGGCGCCGCTGGAGGCGGACTGTCCCTGCCCCGCCTGCCGGCACTACTCGCGCGCCTACCTGTCGCACCTGTACCGGGCCGGGGAGATCCTCTCCATGCGGCTGAACACCTGGCACAACCTGCAATTCTACCTGGGCCTGCTGCGCGAAGCGCGCGCGGCGATCCTGGCCGGCCGCTATGCCGCCTGGGCGCGCGAGACACTGGCGGCCTATGCGGGCGGGGCGGAGTGAGAGAGGCCACTGTAGTGTCAGGGGCTCCGCCCCTGACAACCCCGCAAGGGAGCAGGCCCCCTTGACCCCGATTGGGCGGCAGCGGCTGGCAGGCCAGCCGCTGCCGCGTGGAGAGGGGGTTCGGGGGAACCCCTTCCCCCGAATGCAGTTGGGTTGTTGGAATGGCCGCTACGTCATCGAGTGCAGCGCGACACGGTTGCCCTCGCAGTCCTCGAAGTGGGCCACGAAGCCGTGCTCGCCGATGGACATCTTGGGATTGAGCACGCGGCCGCCATGGAGCTGCACGCGCGCCAGGGTGGCGTCGATGTCCGGCACCGAAAAATAGACCAGGGAGCCCTGCTGCGAGGGGACATAGCTCTCGGATTGCATCAGCGTGCCGGTGGCGCCCAGCCCAGCGGGGGAGCCAGTGAACCAGGCCATCTTGAAGGCGCCCATGTCGTGCAGGGAGAGCGTCGTCTGCAGCACGCGCTCGTAAAAGGCCTGGGCGCGCGCGATGTCCCGCACGGGGATTTCGAACCAGTTGACCGGGTTGTGGGGCGCGGGCTTGGGCGCCACGGCCTTGGCTGCGGCCCGGCGGGCCGGTTTGCGCGACGCGGCGCGCTTCACGGTGCTGCGGCGGGCGCTGCGGCTGGCGGCCCGGCTGGCGCTGCGGGCCTTGGCCTTGCTGGCTTTCCTGACGCGAGCGGGTTGGCGCGCTTTGGCGCGGGCCGGTTTGCGGACGACCTTGCGGACGCTTTTGCGCGCCACAGCTTTTCTGCGTGCGGTGGCCATGCTTCCTCTTGCGGTGAGCGTGAGGGACCCGGGGGCCGCCGGCCGCGAGGGGGTCGGCGCCCGTTGTGCGTGCCGCTATGGTACGCCGCTGTGCAGCCGGTTCAAGGCCCCGCCGTGACCCCTGGCCGCCGCGCCGGCAGGCTGCGCGTGCGCGGCAGCGGCGGGAGCAACGGCAGGGCCGGGAGCTGGGCACCCGCACATTTCCCTTGACGCCCGCCAGCGCCTTGGGTACGTCTCAAACGGATTGCAGCAGTGGGCCCCGCGACGGAGCGGGCCCGCGCATTCGCGTCGATGACCGGTCACCAGGAGCCGTCCATGCGGCCGTTCGGGCAGACCTTGTACTTTGGGTACTTTTTCGGGTTTGAGCGCCTGCCCGGTTAGGTAGACCCGACACCAGGGCAGGACTCAGATCTGGGTCTGCCCTGACGCTTCGGCCGACGGGGAACATTCCGAGCCCCCGGCCGGACGCGAAACGAGAAGAGTCGAACGCAAAAGGCTGTGGGGCGATCCGACGCCTCACAGCCTTTTTGATTTTGTGGCGGCGGAGACCCGCGACCGGAGTCAGCCCCCAGACCCTAGCAGGAGGACGGGCAGACATGATCATTCCCAAGGAACGGCAATTGACTCCGGAACAGGAGGCCGAGCTGGAGGCCATCACGGCCGAGTTCGGCATCAAGCTGCAGAAGATCGCCGGCGAGACGCGCTCGATCTACGCCATGCTGGGCGACGAGCGCGACTCCCTGCTCATCAAGCGCGTGGAGGGCCTGGGGTACATCGACCGCGTCGACACGATCCAGAAGCCCTTCAAGCTGATGGCCAAGGACTCCGAGCTGGGCACGCACAAGGTGCGCCTCAACGGCAAGGTCATCGGCAACGGGCACTTCACCGTGGTGGCGGGCCACTGCACCATCGATCCCAAGCACCCCGAGTTCTTCTACGAGACCGCCGCGGCGGTGAAGGAAGCCGGCGGGGACGTCCTGCGCGGGGGCGTGTGGAAGCCGCGCACCAGCCCGCATTCGTTCCAGGGCGATCTCAAGTCCATGGACATCCTGATGGAGGCCAAGCGCCGCACCGGCCTGCCCGTGGACACCGAGGTGATGGACTCCGAACAGCTCGACATCGCCCTGGCGGCCGGCGTGGACATGCTGCAGGTGGGCGCGCGCAACGCGCTCAACTACGGCCTGCTCAAGGAGATCGGCCGCAAGATCGTGGGCCGCTCCACCATCGTGCTGCTCAAGCGCGGCATGCACATGGGCAAGGTGGAGGAGTTCATCCTGGCCGCCGAGTACATCGTGGCGGGCGGCAACCCCAACATCGTGCTCACGCCCCGCGGCACCGTGCCCACCCTGGACGGCTATCGCAACCACCCGGACGAGTCGATCACCTTGCTGCTCAAGGAGAAGACCTGGGCGCCCGTGCTGGTGGATCCGTCGCACTCGGTGGGCAAGGCCGCCTACGTGCCCTTCGCCGCCCTGGCCGCGGCGGCCTACGGGGCCGATGGGCTGATCGTGGAGGCCCACGTGGCGCCCGTGAAGGGCATCGGCGACGACCCCAAGCAGGCCGTCACGCCCGAGGTGCTCTATAAGCTCATCCGGGACGCGCGGGCCATCCATGCCATGCAGCGCGAGCACGTCGCGCACCTGATCGCGCACGCGTAG
>JBGOUY010000007.1:0-32310 GCA_041477795.1 bacterium | reverse complement strand
GGCTGCTGCTATTGGCGCTGGCGGTGGGGCTGGCGTTCGCCGCCGCGCCGGCCCTGGCGTGCCAGGAGGACGTGCAGCACGCGGCCACGGACCTGGCCAAGCTCAAGGCCAGGGCGCCCCAGGTGAAGCCCGAGCACCGCGCCCGCTTCGCCGAGCTCATCAAGGAGGCCATGGCCAACCTGAAGATCGCGCGCCGGGACTGCGCTGGGGCCAAGGGCGTGCTGGAGCGCGCCGTCGCCACCGCCAAGGTGGCCGGAGTGCGCGCCTCGATGGCCTCTGCGGCCGCGCTGGTCTCCGAATAGCGCCGGCGGCGCCGCCGCCACCCTCCCGCCGGCCCCTATGCCCGAGCAACCGCAAGGCTTCCGTGGGATCGCCCGCAATCCGCAGGTCGAGACGCTATTCGTGCTGCTGGCCCTCGTCGTGGGGCTGCTGTATGCCTTCGGCTTCCAGCTCATCCCGTTCATCGCGGCGTTCCTGCTGGCGTACGTCCTGGATCTGGGGGTGCAGGCGCTCGTGGTGCGCGGGATGCGGCGCAGCGCGGCGGTGGGCCTCGTCTTCACCGTCTACCTGATCGCCTACGTGGGGCTGCTCGCCGGGCCGGCGCAGCACCTGGCGCGGCGGGCGGTGGAGGCCGCCAGCAGCCTGCCCGGCAACACCCAGCAGATCATCCAGCGCTTGCAAGCCCTGCCCGACCCTTCCTTCGGCCTGCTGCCCGCGTCCATGCGGCAGGAGCTGCTGGACTTCCTGCTCCGCTATACCGAGCAGTGGTTCGGCACGGCCGTGGGCAACACGCTCGGACTGCTCCCACAGGTGACGAGCTGGATCGTGTTCGTGTTCCTGGTGCCGCTGCTGGTGTTCTTCTTCCTCAAGGACAAGGAGGTGCTGCTCCGCGGCCTGGTGCGCTGCCTGCCGCGCCGGCGCGAACTGGCCACGCGCCTGTGGCGGGAGATGGGGACCCAACTGGGCAACTACGTGCGCGGCAAGATCTGGGAGATCCTGGCCGTGGGCGTCGTGACCTGGCTCGTGTTCGCCCTGCTGGGCTTCCAGTACTCGGTCGTCTTCGGCGTGCTCTCGGGCGTGTCCGTGATCGTGCCGTACGTGGGGGCGATCGGCCTGGCCGTGCCGGTGGCCGCGCTGGGCATCGTGCAGTGGGGGCTGAACTGGGAGCTGGCTTGGCTGATGATCGCCTATACGGTGATCCAGTTCCTGGACGGCAACGTGCTGGCGCCCTACATCTTCTCCGAGGCGGTCAAGCTGCACCCCGTGCTGATCTTGCTGGCCATCTTCCTCTTCGGCAGCCTGTGGGGCTTCTGGGGTGTCCTCTTCGCCATCCCGCTCGCCACGTTCGTCAAGGCCCTGCTGAATGCCTTGCTGGAGCTCCGCGACCGCCAGGAGCCGCCCGCAGGCGCGGCGGGCGGCGCGGCCGCCCCGACGCCGCGCTAGTCGCGGCGGGGCACCACCAGCACCGGCAGCCCGGCGCCGCGCAGCACGTGCTCCGCCACGGAGCCGAGCAGCAGGTGCTTGAGCCCCGTGCGCCCGTGCGAGCCGATTACGATGGCGTCCACCTTGCGGCGCGCGCTTTCCGCGACGATGCCTGGGGCCACTTCCGGATGCATGACGCAGCCCACCACCGTCGTCACGGACTTTTGCTGGGCCCCCTCGGGCACCAGCGTCAGCAGGTGCCGCTCGACCTCCTTGATCATCTGGGCGCGCTTCTGCGGGGAGGCCAAGTCGTCCGGCGTGTAGTGGGAGTAGAGGGGACTGGGCACCTCCTCGTGCTCGATCACGTGCACCAGGTGCACCTCTCCGCCCGCGTTGACCACCGCGTAGGCGAAGGGAAGGGCGGCATTGGCAGTCTCCGAAAAATCCGTGACCACCAGGACGCGGTTCAGGCTCGGCAGCAAAGGAGGCTCCTTGCGGGTCGGTGCAGGGCGGCACCTGCCGCGCGCGGGCGGCGTGCCCTGTGCCGCGAGTTTGGCGAGTTATCCCCCGGCGCGGGGCCGAATGCAAGCCGGCGCAATCCGCGCGCTTTGACCCCCGTGCGCCGTTGGCGCTACCCTGTTGCGTCCGCGCCATGCCGCGCCGCCAGGGAGCCTGCGATGGGCCTGCAGACCTATCACGGCAGTTGCCATTGTGGCCGCGTCCGCTTCGAGATCGACGCGGAAATCGGCAAGCTGCTGACCTGCAACTGCACTCACTGCAGCAAGGCCGGCTGGCTGCTGCTGCAGGTGCCGCCGGAGCGCTTCCGCCTCCTCGCCGGGCAGGAGGCGCTGCGGCCCTACCAGTTCAACACGCACCGCATCCTGCACCAGTTTTGCGTCGGCTGCGGCATCCACCCCTTCAGTCGCCCCGCCGCAGCCGCGACCACCTACATGGTCAACGTGCGCTGCCTGGACGATTACGACCTGGACGCGGCCACGCCGGAGATCGCCCACTTCGACGGGCGCGCACTATAGCACGGCGCCGCAGCGCTCCCTCCCTCCGCCGGTCGAGCCGGCGCCGTCGGCCCCGCGGCGGGGCCCGCCTTTGACCCTCGCGCGCCGATGGGGCTAGAGTGTGGCGTCGTGACGCCCCGCACGCACCCCCGAGGAGCCGCCCGTGGCCCCGCAGACCTATCATGGCAGTTGCCATTGCGGCCGCGTCCACTTCGAGATCGACGCGGAGATCACGCGCGTCACGCGCTGCAACTGCTCGATCTGCACCAAGAAGGGCGCCCTGCTGCTGCGGGTGCCGCCGGAGCGCTTCCGCCTGCTGGCGGGCGAGGAGGCCCTGACGCGATACCAGTTCAATACCCAGGTGGCCCAGCACTTCTTCTGCTCCACTTGCGGCATGCACCCGTTCAGCCGCCCCCGCGCCGCGCCGGAGCAGTACACCATCAACGTGCGCTGCCTGGACGACTACGACCTGGAACGCGAAGCGCCCGCGGTGGCGCCCTTCGATGGCCGCAACTGGGAACAGGCCGTGCAGGGTCACCGCTTCCAGTGACCCCGCGCCGCGCCTGCTCCGCGATTCTGGTGCGCCCAAGCTCTCCGCGCCGGCGCACGCACCTGACGGGAGAACCCCCATGGGCAAGATGATCCAGTTCAAGACGCCGGGCGGCGGCTCCGCCCCCGGCTACCTGGCCACCCCCAAGGCCGGGGATGGCGCCCCGAGCGTGGTGGTGATCCAGGAATGGTGGGGCCTCAACAACCAGATCAAGAGCGTGGCCGACCGCTTCGCGGAGGCCGGCTACCGGGCACTCGTGCCCGATCTGTACCGCGGCCGCGTCACCCAGGAGCCCGACGAGGCCAATCACCTGATGACCGGCCTGGACTGGGCCGGGGCCACGGGCCAGGACGTGCGCGGCGCGCTGCAGCACCTCAAGGCCAATGGCCGCAAGGCGGCGGTGCTGGGCTTCTGCATGGGCGGCGCCATCACCGTCATCGCCGGCGTCAAGGTGCCCGAAACGGACGTGGTCGTGTGCTTCTACGGCATCCCGCCCGCCGAGGCGGCCGATCCGGCCAAGATGCGCGTGCCCTTCCAGGGCCACTTCGCCAACAAGGACGACTGGTGCACGCCCGCCGCCGTGGATGGGCTGGCCAAGGCCCTCAAGGCCTCCGGTGCCAAGCACGAGCTGTACCGCTACGACGCACAGCACGCCTTCTTCAACGCCGAGCGGCCCGAAGTGTACGATGCGAAGGCCGCCAAGCAGGCCTGGGAGCGCTCGCTGGCCTTCCTCAAGCAGCACCTGTAGGCCGGCGCGTCCGGCCATCCCGGCGTCCGGGTCGCCCGTGCCGCACCCCGCGTCGGGGCCGCACCGCCACCCCCACTGCCAATGCTTCCGCCCCGGCCGCGTGCCGGGCCGCACCGCCATCCCAAACGGAGCCTTACGCATGGCCATCGAACGGATCGACTCCACGCAGCGCATGAGCCAGGCCGTCGTCAACGGCGGCACGGTGTACCTCGCCGGCCAGGTGGCCGACGATCCCAAGGCCGACATCAAGGGCCAGACGCAGTCCGTGCTGAAGAAGATCGACGCCCTGCTCGCCAAGGCCGGCACGTCCAAGGCGAACCTGCTCTCCACGGTGATCTATCTTTCCGACATGCGGAACTTCGCCGTCATGAACGAGGTCTGGGACGCCTGGGTGGACAAGAAGGGCACGCCCGCCCGCGCCACCGTGGGGGCCCTGCTGGCCCGCCCGGAGTTCCTCGTGGAGATCATGGTGGTGGCCGCCAAGTAGCCGCTGGGCTGCCGGGCCGCGGGGGGACGAGGGCGCAGGGACGCCGCGCGCTCCTGCGCTGTTCGTTCCCGCGCCGTCCGGGGCCGCCGCCGCTTTCCCCAGCACACCGCCCTGGCGCGCCGCCACAGCAGCGGGCGCCGCTCGACATTGGAGTCCGCCGATGGCCGTCCGCATTCCTCCGTCCCACCAGGACCTGCTGGAGAAGAAGGCGCTCGCCAGCCTGGGCTGCCACCTCGCCGACGGGTCGATCCTCGTCAACCCCGTGTGGTGTCTGGCGGAGGGGGACTCGGTGCTCATCAACTCGGCGCAGGGCCGCCTGAAGGATCGCGCCATGCGCAAGAACCCCCGGGTCACGCTGTGCATCGTGGACCCGGACAGCCCGTTCCGTTACCTGGAGATCCGCGGCCGTGTGCAGGAGATCACCGAGCGCGGCGCGGAGGAGCTGATCGATCGCCTCGCCAGGAAGTACATGGGCGTGGACAAGTACCCCATGCGCCGCGCGGGGGAAGTGCGCGTCAATTATCGCATCGTGCCGGACAAGGTGCGCACCCAGGGCTGAGCGCGGGCGCAGGGCGACCGCCGGTCACCGCCCGGCGATCTTGCCCTCGCTGAACGCGGGCACGTGCTCCTGCTCGAGGAAGTCCGCGATGTCGCGCGCGGGCCGCGCCGGGTCGATCAGCTGGCCGCGCGCGTGCAGCTCCAGGAAGCGATCCACGGAGGGGAAGTCCTCGGCCGACGCACTGCGCAGTTGCGCCTGCATGGGGGTGTCCACCACGCCCGGCTCGTAGCTGTACACCGCGGCATCCCGGTGCGTGCCGACGGGGACGTGCCCGGCCTCGTCGCCGAACACCTTGCCGCCCATCAGCAGCGCGGCCTTGCCGCAGCAGTACGCCGCCCCGCCCGCGCGCGCGCTGGACGCAGCGCCGGTGGAGACGTTGACAATGCGCAGCGGCGTGCTCCCACAGTGCCGCAGGAAGAAGCCCATCAGCCACACCGGCACCGCGCCGTTGACCACCAGCGCCCGCGTCAGCTCCCGCAGCGACAGCTTGGGCAGCGGCCCGACCGGTTCGAACAGCGCGGCGTTGTTGACGAGACCCATGCGGCGGAAATCATGGGCCGGGAATTCGTGGGCGAAGTTCTCCACGAAGTAGCGCTCCACCGAATCCACGTCCGCCAGGTCCAGCCGCACGTGCGTGTAGTGCGCATCGTGCAGGGCCGCCTCGCGCCGGGCGATGCCCAGCACCTGCCAGTTGCGTTCCAGCAGGCACTCGGCCACGGCCCGGCCGATGCCCGCGCTGGTTCCCGTCACCACGCACAGCCGCTCACTTTTCATCGCTCCTCCGCGTTGAACTGCGGGCGCCGCCGGGGTGGCCCCGCGGGGCGCCTGCTCCTGTCTCCATTGTTCCCCCAGGCCGCGCGCGTGACAACCGCCGCCCCGGGGCACCCACGGCACCCGCAGCGGAGCGTGCGGCTGCGCCGGGCCTCACCGCCGGACCTCACCACGGGCAGCCGCCGCCTGGCAATGCGCCCGGCGAGACTGCTAGGATGGGGCGTGCACCGGGCGCTGCCCTGCCGCAGGGCGGCGCCCTCCACAACCCGCAGGGGGACTCCAATGGAATACGGATACGCGCTGCTGTTCGGCGCCATCGCCACGGCCATCATGAGCGCCCTGCTCTATGGCGTCGGCCAAGCAGGCGGGGAGCGCATGGCGCTGGTAAAGGGCATCGGCAGTGCCATCCCGGCGCCCGTGGGCGGCTCGCTCACGCCCGGGCTGGTCGTGCATGGGGCCGGCGGCCTCTTCTTTGCGCTGGTCTACCTGTGGCTCGGCCATGCCGCGGGCGGGCTGGTGCCCGGCCAGCTCCTGGCGCTGGGGGCGGGCGTGGGCCTGCTGCGCGGCATCGCCACCGGCCTCGTGCTGGCGGCGCTGGCCTTCGATCAGCGCCCGCTCGAGTGGATGGCGCAAGCCGGCCCGGGCGTGGGCCTCGTGCACACGCTGGCGCACGTGCTCTACGGGCTCTGCGTGAGCGCGCTCTTCGGCCTGCTCCGCGTGGACGCCTTGCTGTCCTTTTAGCGGGCTGCGGAAGACGGGACGAACCGGGCCCGCGGGTGCGCTCGCGCCCTCGCAGCCTGCGGTCTTGCCGCAGCCGGTGCGGGTCAGCGGGTCGGGAGACCCGCGCGGGCGCGCGGTTGCCACCGGCCGGAGGGCTGCCCTACAGTGGAGGTAACGGCCGCGTGCGGCCAGCCGCGTTCAGCGCCGCCGCCTGCGCGCGCATCCCCCATGCCTCGCCGGGTCGCCATGAAGGACACCGTCTTCACCATGCGCTCCACGCCCTACAAGTTCGGCCTGGGCGTGACGGACGAGATCGCCGCGGACCTGAAGGCGCTTGGCCTGCGCCGCGTGCTGGTGGTGACGGACCCCGGCGTGCTGGCCACCGGCATCCCGGCCCGCGTGCAGGAGCGCTTGCGCGCCGCGGGCATCGAGCACCAGCTCTACGACCAGGTGAAGGTGGAGCCGACCGACGGCTCGGTCAAGGCCGCCATCGAGGTGGCGCTGGGGTACGGCGGCGACGGCCTGCTGGCCATTGGCGGTGGCAGCGTGATGGACACCGCCAAGATCATGAACCTCTACACCTCGCACCCCGCGCCGTTCCTGGACTACGTGAACGCGCCCATCGGCGACGGCCGGCCCGTGCCGGGGCCGCTGCGGCCGCTGGTGTGCGTACCCACCACGGCCGGCACGTCCTCGGAGAACACCTCCGTGGCCGTCATCGACGTGACGGAGTTGCAGGTGAAGACCGGCATCTCGCACCAGTACCTGCGCGCCAGCCTGGGCGTGCTGGACCCGCGCAACTGCCTCTCCGTGCCGCCCATGGTGACGGCCTGCTCCGGGGCGGACGTGCTCACGCACGCCGTGGAGAGCTACACCAACCTGTACTACAACGAGCGCGAGGCGCCCGCGACCCCCGCCGAGCGCCCGCCCTACGTCGGCGCCAATCCCATCAGCGACATCTGGTGCGAGCAGGCGATCCGGATCGTGGTGGAATACCTCCCGCGCGCCGTGCGCGATGGGCAGGACCTGGAGGCGCGCACGCAGATGATGCTCGCCACCATCTACGCGGGCATGGGCTTCTCCAACGCCGGCGTGCACATCCCGCACGCCATGGGCTACCCGATCGCGGGCAAGGTGCGCGCCTTCCACCCGGCCGACTACCCCGCGCACAAGCCGCTCGTGCCCCACGGCATGTCCACCTGCCTGGGCGCCCCGGCCGCCTTCGAGTTCACCGCCAAGGCCAAGCCGCAGCGGCACCGCCAGGTGGCCGCCTGGATGGGCGTCGAGACCCACGGGCGCGATGCCGCCAGCGCCGGGGCGGCCCTGCGCGAGGCCATGATCCGCTTCATGCAGACCATCGGCATGCCCAATGGTTTGCGCGCCGTGGGCTATGACGCGCCGGACATCGCCGCCCTGGCCGAGGGTGCCATGGCGCAGAAGCGCCTGATCCAGCTTTCGCCCCGCCTCGTGCACAGCGAGGACGTGGCGGCGATCCTGGAGCGCTCGCTCACCATCTGGTGAGCGCGGCCCCGCCGCCCCTCCCTCGACCCGGCGCCATGTCCGCCTACGTGATGGCCCTGGACCAGGGCACGACCAGCTCGCGCACGATCGTCTTCGATGCGCAGGCGCGTGTGGTGGCGCAGGCCTCCGAGCCGCTGCCCATCGCCTTCCCCCACCCGGGCTGGGTGGAGCAGGTGCCGGGGGAGATCTGGGGCACGCAGCAGCGCACCATCGCCGCGGCCCTGGCCCAGGCCCGCCTGCGCCCCGACCAGATCGCCGCCATCGGCATCACCAACCAGCGCGAAACGACGCTGGTATGGGATCGCCGCACGGGCGAACCGGTCGGCAATGCCATCGTCTGGCAGGACCGGCGCACCGCGCAACTGTGCGACCAGCTCAAGGCCGAGGGCCTGGAAGCGCACGTGCGCGCGCACACCGGGCTGGTGATCGACCCGTATTTTTCGGCCACCAAGCTGCACTGGATCCTCGCCGAGCGGCCCAGCGCGCGCCGGCTGGCCGAGCAGGGGCACCTCGCCTTCGGCACCGTGGACAGTTGGCTGCTCTGGCAGCTCACTGGCGGGCGCCTGCACGCGACGGACGCCACCAACGCCTCGCGCACGATGCTCTACGACCCCTTCGCGCAGGCGTGGGACGAGCGGATGCTGGAGCGGCTGGGCATCCCGCGGGCGCTGCTGCCCGAGGTGCACGACTCCTCCGGCGTGCTGGCGGAGACCGACCCCGCCGTCTTCGGCGCGGCCGTGCCCATCGCCGGGGTGGCGGGCGACCAGCACGCGGCGCTCTTCGGCCAGGCCTGCTTCGCCCCCGGCATGGCCAAGAACACCTACGGCACGGGCTGCTTCATGCTGCTCAACACGGGCGAGCGGCCCTTGCACTCCCGCCACGGCCTGCTCACCACGCCGGCCTGGCGCATCGGCGGGCGCTGCACTTACGCCCTGGAGGGCGCCGTGTTCATCGGCGGGGCGGTCGTGCAGTGGCTGCGCGACGGGCTGGGGCTCTTCGGCGCCTCCGCGGAGACCGCGGCCATGGCCGCCGCCGTGGCCGATACGGGCGGCGTGTACCTGGTGCCCGCCTTCGTGGGCCTGGGTGCGCCGCACTGGGACCCCTATGCGCGCGGCACCATCGTCGGCCTCACGCGCGCTACCAACCGCAACCACCTGGCGCGCGCCGCGCTGGAATCCATCGCCTACCAGTCCCACGACGTGCTGCACAGCATGGAGGAGGACACCGCCCTCACGCTGACCACCCTGCGCGTGGACGGCGGCGCGGCGGCCAACGACTTCCTCTGCCAGTTCCAGGCGGACATCCTGGGGCGGGAGGTGAGCCGCCCGCGCGGGGTGGAGACGACCGCGCTGGGCGCGGCCTTCCTGGCCGGGCTGGCCATCGGCGTTTGGCGCGATACCGCCGCCCTCGAGGCGCTCTGGTCCGAGGAGCGGCGCTTCGCGCCCCAGCGCACCCGCGCCGAGGTGCAGCACCTGCTGGCGGACTGGAGCCGCGCCGTGGAGCGCTCCAAGGGCTGGGCCCGCGAGGGCTGAACGCCTCCGCCGCAGCGCCCCCGAGCGTCGGCAAAGGGCCTGCCCAATTTCCTTGCTTTCCGGCGGCCCGGCCTTCCCTTGCGCCCGGCGCCTCGGTGGCCCAATGGACGCGCGCTGGGCCGCTCAGGGAGCGGCTTGGGACGCCGCGCGGCACCGGCGCGCCTCCCAGCCGCTGGGCCGCCGCGGCGGCCGCAGGATTGGCTTTCCGTTTGGGCGCCTCCCTGATAACGTCAAGAGTTGATGCGCGCGATTCCGGTGCAACGGAGCCAGGGGGTTGGGCCGCTTGCGTCCGACGTGCGCTGGCGCGCCGAGCGGTGCTCGCCGCGCAACCACTCCACCTCGCTCCCCAGGGAGACAGTCCATCATGAGAATCGCGATCGCGGCGCTGCTGGGATGCGCACTGGCCGCCGGCTCGGCCTTTGCGGCGGACGAGCAGGGTGCTCTCAAGACGCAACCGGACAAGGTCAGCTACAGCATCGGGCTGAGCGTCGGGCGCAACCTGAAGGGGCAGAACATCGAGGTGGACCCGGACAAATTCATGCTGGGTCTGCGCGACGCGCTGAAAGGGGAAAAGCAGATCCTGACCGATGACGAGGTCAAGGAGGTGATGTTCGCCTTCCAGATGGAGCGGCGCGCCAAGCAGATGGAGGAGCACAACAAGATCGCCGCCGGCAACAAGAAGGCGGGCGAGCAATTCATGGCCGCCAACAAGAAGAAGAAGGGCGTCAAGACCACCGAAAGCGGCCTGCAGTACAAGGTGCTCAAGGAGGGGACGGGCGCGACGCCCAAGGCGGAGAGCGTCGTGACGGCGAACTACAAGGGCACGCTGCTGGACGGCACCGAGTTCGACAGCTCGTACGGCCGCGGGGAGCCCGCACAGTTCCCGGTGAACGGTGTGATCCCGGGCTGGTCGGAGGTGTTGAAGCTGATGAAGGTGGGCTCCAAGTATCAGGTGTGGATTCCGCCGGATCTGGCCTATGGAGAGGAAGGCGCCGGCCAGCACATCGGCCCGAACTCCACCCTCGTCTTCGAGATCGAACTGATCAAGGTGGACAAGGGGGACAAGGCGGAATAGCGGCCGCAGGGTCGCCGCGGCCCGCGGCACCCGATCCCCGCAGCCCTACCTCGTTCCAGCGGCCGCCCCCGCCGGCTCCCGTGCCGGCGGGGCATCGGCCAAGCCTTCGGCCTGCATCCAGCGCTCCAGCTCGCGCGCCTCGTGCGGCGTGAGGAACAGCCCCAGCTTGCTGCGCCGCCAGAGGACGTCCTCGGCGCAGCGGGCCCACTCTTGTTCCGCCAGGTAACGCACCTCACGCTCGCTGAGCCCGCCGCCGAACTGGCGCCCGAGCTCCTCCAGGCGGGTCGTGCCGGCCAGGATGCGCTCCGCCCGCGTGCCGTAGGCGCGCACCAGCCGCCGCGCCAATCCCGCCGGCAGCCAGGGCCGCCCGGCGTGCAGGCGCGCTTCGAACGCGGCAGCGTCCCCGCCCGGCAGATCGCCCCCGGGCAGCGGCGCGCTCGCGCTCCAGGACGGGGCCAGCTGCGGGAACCACGGCCGCAGCTTGTCCAGCGCGTGCTCGGCCACCTGGCGGTAGGCGGTGATCTTCCCGCCGATGAGGGAGAGCAGGGGCGGCTGCCCGGGCGCACCGTCCAGCTCCAGCACGTACTCGCGGCTGATGGCGGAGGGGTCCGCCCCGTCCTCCGCATAGAGGGGCCGTACGCCGGCGAAGCTCCACACCACGTCCCGCGGCTCCACGGGCGTCGCCAGGTAACGGTTGACCGCCTCGCACAGGTAGGCCACCTCGCCCGGCGTGCACGCCGCCTCGGCCGGATCGCCGAAGAAGGGCACGTCCGTGGTGCCGATCAGGCTGAAGCGCTCCAGGAACGGGATGATGAAGACCACGCGCCGATCCGTATGCTGCAGGATGTAGGCGTGCGGTTCGGCGTGCAGACGCGGCACGACGATGTGGCTGCCCTTCACCAGCGACAGGTGGCGGTAGTCGCGCTGGCCGAGGCCCTCCTGCATCACGCGCGCAATCCAGGGCCCGCTCGCGTTGACCAGGGCGCGCGCCCGCACGGTGCGTGTGGCCCCGCTCACGACGTCCTGCAGCGTGGCGCTCCAGGCGCCGTCCTGGCGCCGGGCGCCGGTGAAGCGGGTGCGGGTGAGGACGGTCGCGCCGCGCGCGGCGGCGTCCACGGCATTGAGGGCCACCAGGCGGCTGTCGTCCACCCAGCAGTCGGAGTACTCGAAGCCGCGCCGCAGACGCCCGGCCAGCGCGGCGCCCTCCGGCCGGCCGCGCAGCCGCACGCCCCGTGAACCCGGCAGCCGCCGCCGCCCCGTCAGGTGGTCGTAGAGGAACAGGCCCATGCGGATCATCCACGCCGGGCGCAACACCTTGTCGTGGGGCAGCACGAAGCGCAGCGGCCAGATGATGTGTGGCGCGATGCCCAGCAGCACCTCGCGTTCGGCCAGCGCCTCGCGCACCAGGCGGAACTCGTAGTACTCCAGGTAGCGCAGGCCGCCGTGGATCAGCTTGCTGCTGGCCGAGGAGGTGCCGCTGGCCAGGTCCGCCTGCTCGGCGAGGAGCACGGCAAGGCCACGCCCCGCCGCGTCGCGGGCGATGCCGACGCCATTGACGCCGCCGCCCACGATCAGCAGGTCCAGGGGCGCGCTGCCTTGCATGCCGGCCGACTCCGCTCGGGTGGGTGCCACAAAGCCGCAGTCTAGCACGGCCCGCGCGCGCCCGACGAGCGCGGCCCCGGCCCACAGCCCCCGGCCCACAGCGGCCCCGGGCCTACGGCCCTCAGCGGCCCTCGGCCCCCGGCGGTGTGGCACCGCCTGCCGCCGTCGCGCGAACGAGCGAGCGGGAGCCCCGCCAATGCCCCGCCAATGCCGCCCCAAGGCGGGAATTGAGACCGATTCTCGCCGGGACCCCTTGCTGCTCGCGCAGCCCTTGCGCACCCTGCGGCCCGTGCAGCCCCGCGGCCCACTCCCGGGCGTCGGCCGGGCCGCTTGCCGCTGCCGCCGGCTGGCGATGGCATCTGGCCGATCTGGAATAAAAAGACTCTTTCATTGACTTCCGCGCCGGATTCGGGCACCCTGGAAGGGTGAGTTGACTGCGGCTCCGTTCCTGCGGGGCGCCTGGCCGCCCGGGCGGGGCGGCAATCGAATTCAGCCATGGCCAAGGAGGCCCTGCAGCCATGAAGGTGCGAGAAGAACCCGAGCTGGATGTGCTGGTGGCACAGGCCCTGGCACGCGACGGCCGGGCGTCCCCGGCTGCGGCCGAGGCCGGATTGGCGGCGCTGCGGGACGAGGACTTCGCCCGCATGGACGCCGCCTTCGCACCTACGAATGAACGTCTGGGGCGCTCGCCCGGCGAGCCGCGCTAACCACGGCGCCGGTTGCAGCGTTCCATCCATACGCCCACAAGCCCTACCGGCTCGAGGCAACGCCGCCCCCTCCGGCATTTCCTCTTGCGACAGCCGGTGGGGCCTGTGGGATTCCTTTTGACGTCTGCAGCCGCTTTGCAGCGGCCGTCCTGCGCTGGCTGCCGCGCAGCGCCGGGGGCCGCTGGAGGCGGCGCCCAGGTTGCCGCCAGCCGGGGAGTGCGAGACACTGGTAACGGCGGCGTCCTGGCCCCCGGGTGATAACAGAAAGGCCACTCCGGGGCAGGCGGCAGAGCTCAAGTTCCGCCCCGTTCCGGCCGAAGCAGCGGGGGGAGTCCTCGCGCGCGGGGCGCGCTCGCGGCAACCGCCAAGCGGCGATCGACAGAGGGATACCATGCGCAGGCACATCGCCCTGCTGGCTCTGCTGCTGGCTCTGCTGCTGACGGCGCTGCTGACCGGGGCGGCACCCTGGGTCCAGGCCCAGGTGGCCGTGCCGGAGCTGGTGCCGGCCGCCGTGCGCGTCTTGAATTCGCGCTTCCCCATCAACGCCACGAACAGCCTCGTCAACCCCATGAGCAGCATCGTGCCGGAGAATCCAGCCGCGCTGCAGTGGGGCGCTCCCTCGCGCATCGGCGGGGGCGTGTTGCAGGGGGACAAGCGCGACATCGTCGACGGGGATTCGACCCATTACCGCGGCTCCTTCGCGGGCTTCCGCTGGGTCAAGCAGCGCGTGGCGCTGGCTGCCGACACGCTGGACTATTCGGTGGACATGGAAAAGCCGGTGGGCTCGCCGGCGCACCTGGAACGCAAAGAACAGGCGGTGGCGCTGTCCTTCAGCCTGCCCGAATGGCTGGCGTGGGGCGTTGGCTCGCGCTCGCTGACGGCCAGGGAGGGGGGGCCGAGCGCGACCCGCGTGGATTCCAGCGGCTGGAACTTCGGGCTGTCCCTGCGCCTCGGCCAGATCCTGTTCGTCGGCGCCGGCCTGGGCCATGAGACGGCCTCGGCAAACCTTCCGCCACCGCCACCGCCCGCGCCGGCCATCCCCTTCGTCGGCGATATCGAGCGCGACGTTCGCATGGTGGGGATCGGACTGCGCGGCACCGGTTCGCTGGTGTGGCACCTGGAGGCGGATTCGATCCATCGCGATCCATTCCAGGATGGCGGCGGCGTGCCACGGCTGCCGGGCCACGACCTGACGCTGTACGTGGGCGAAGTGCAGTTCGGCAACTGGCTTCTCGGCTATTCCAATTACTCGGCCAAAGACTTGCAGCCGATCGGCTTCCAAGTCAGCGGCTATACGGTGGACTTCGGCCTGGCTCCTTTCAGCGGCCTGACGCTCACCGGGCGCTCCGAACTCACTCACCAGGTGGCGGGGAGCTTGCAGACGTCCAGCGAGCGCATCAACTCGGTCGCACTGATGTGGCAGTTCTGACCGCGCCGCTCCCGCCCGACCCCTGATCTGCCGCATCCCCCGGCCTGCCTCACGCCACGATCCCGCGCCGTCCCGCGCCGGGTGCCCTGCGCTTGGCCGCATGCCGTCATTGCGTTAGAAAGAGGCAGCGGCCCGTCTCGGGTCGCTGGGCCGGCCGGCCCGATTCGCCCCGGAGCGCCGCGTGACCAAGATGATGAACGTCCGCGAAGTGGCGGACTACCTGAACATCAAGCAGCGCAAGGTGTACGACCTGGTGCGCCAGGGCCGCATCCCCTCCAGCCGGGTCACGGGCAAGTGGCTGTTCCCGCAGGACCTGATCGACCGCTGGGTGGCCGAGGGCGCCCTGGGGGAAGGCTCGCCGCCCCTGCCGCCGTCCCTGCCGCCGGTCGTGGCGGGCAGCCACGACCCGCTGCTGGAGTGGAGCCTGCGCGATTCGGCCTGCGGGCTGGCCCTGATGGCCGGCGGCAGCCTGGATGGCCTGCGGCGCATGCTGGCGGGCGAGGCGCTGCTGTGCGGCGTGCACCTGCTGGATGGCGCGAGCGGCCAGTACAACGTGCCGGCGCTGGAGGCCGCGCACGAGGGACGCGGACTGGTGCTGATCGAATGGGCCTGGCGCTCCCAGGGCCTGGTGCTGGCGCCCGGCAATCCGCTCGGCATCCGCACGGTGAAAGATCTGCAGGCCCGGCAGCCGCGCATCGTGCCGCGCGAGCCGGAGGCCGGCACCCACGTGCTGCTGGCGCACCTGCTGCGCGAGGCGGGGGTGGATGCAGCGTCGCTCAAGGTGCTGCCGCGCGTGGCGCGCAGCCAGACGGACGTGGGACTGGCCGTGCTGGAGGGCCGCGCGGATGCCGGCCTGGGCGTCGAGGCGGTGGCGCGGCAGTTCCGGCTGGAGTTCCTGCCCCTGCACCGCGAGCGCTACGACCTGGCCATGCAGCGCCGCTCGTACTTCGAGCCGCAGGTGCAGGCGCTGCTCGCCTTCGCCCGCACGGATGCCTTCCGCGCGCGGGCCAGCGAGATGGGCGGCTACGACGTGGCCGGGCTGGGCACGGTGCGCTTCAACGGGCCCTGACAGGCTGCGCACAAAAGGTGCAACCGGGCTCGCGCGGGCGCTGCCCCCGCAGCCTGTGGTTTTTCTGCAACCGCTAGCCCTTTCCGTTCGCGTCGGGATAGAAGAGCGGCTCGCCGTTGATCTTGTACTCACCGATGGCGGTCTGGCCCGCCGGCCCCACCAGCCAGTCGATGAAGGCCTGCCCTTCCTTGGTCTTGACGAAGGGGTGCTTGGCGGGATTCACCAGCATCACGCCGTAGGGATTGAAGAGCCGCTTGTCGCCTTCCACCACCACCTGCAGGCCGCGCCGGTTCTTGAAGCTGAGCCACGTGCCGCGGTCGGCCAGGGTGTAGGCCTCCATCCCGGCAGCGGTGTTCAGCGTGGCGCCCATGCCGCTGCCCAGCTCGCGGTACCAGGTTCCGGAGGCCGTCTTCACGTCCACGTGCGCGGCCACCCACAGCTCCTGCTCCTTCTTGTGCGTGCCGCTGTTGTCCCCGCGCGAGGCGAAGGGCCGCTTGGCCTGGGCGATCTGGGCCAGCGCCGCCGCGGCGTCCTTCATGCCGGCGATCCGGGCCGGGTCGGAGGCCGGGCCGACGATGACGAAGTCGTTGTACATCACGTCGTAGCGCTTCACGCCCTGGCCCTCGGCCATGAACTTGTCCTCCGAGGGGCGGTGGTGCACCAGCAGCACGTCTGCATCGCCTCTCTCCGCGATCTTGATCGCCTGCCCGGTGCCCATGGCCACGACGTGCACGTCGATGCCGGCGGCGGCGGTGAACTTGGGCAGGATGTAGCGGAACAGCCCGGAGTTCTCCGTGGAGGTGGTGGAGGCGACGGTGATGAAGGGCATGTCCGCCGCCACGGCCGGGGCGAACCCGGCCAGCAGCAGTGCCGCCGTGCCCAGCAGCGCGCCCAGCACGGAGGGCAGAAAGCGAATCGGCTTCATGGGATACCTCGGCAAGCAAGGGTGCCGCCCTACCACAACAGCTCGCCGCGCAGGAACGCGCGGGCCTCAGCGCTGCCGGGCGCCGCGAAGAATCGCTCGGCCGGGGTGTGCTCGAGCAGGCGGCCGCGGTGCAGGAACAGCACCTCGTCCGCCAGGCGCCGGGCCTGACCCAGGTCGTGCGTGGTCATGACAATCTTGCTGCCCGCGGCATGGATGGCCGCGATGACGGCCTCCACGGCCCGCATCGCCGCCGGGTCCAGGCTGGCGGTGGGCTCGTCCAGGAACAGCACTTCGGGGCGCAGGGCCCAGGCGCGGGCCAGCGCCAGGCGCTGCTGCTCGCCGCCGGAGAGCACGCGCGCCGGCCGCTGCGCCAGGGGCGCCAGGCCGCTCATCTGCAGCGCCTCCAGGGCGCGCTCACGCCGCTCCCGGCGCGGGACGTGCCGCAGGGCCAGTCCGTAGGTGACGTTGGCCAGCGCCGAGCGCCGCAGCAGCACGGGCCGCTGGAAGACCATCGCCTGACGCTCCCGCGCCGCGCTCGCCGCCGGGCCGAGCCAGCGCACCTGGCCCTCCGTGGGAGCGATCAGCCCGTGGCAGAGCCGCAGCAGCAGGCTCTTGCCCGAGCCGTTCGGCCCCAGCACCAGCGTGCGGCTGCCCGCGCCCAGCTCGAACGACAGCCCGCCGATCAGCGTCTGGCCGCCCGCCGCATAGGCCACGCCCTCCAGGCGCAGCGGCAGGATGCCGGCGGCGGGCTCGTCCGGGCGCGGGCGCAGCAGCGTTTCAGCCATGGGCCACACGGGCCGCGTCGCGCAGCAGGTAGGCCGCTCCATTGATGGCGATGGACAGCCCGATCAGCAGCAACCCAAGGCCCAGGGCCAGCGGCAGGTCGCCCTTGCTGGTCTCCAGGGCGATGGCCGTGGTCATCACGCGGGTCACGTGCGCGATGTTGCCGCCCACGATCAGCACGGCGCCCACCTCGGCCGAGACGCGGCCGAAGCCGGCCATGACGGCGGTGAGCAGGCTGTAGCGGCCGTCCCAGATCAGCGTGAACACGGCCCGGCCCGGCTGCGCGCCGAGCGAGCGCAATTGTTCGCTGTATTCCGTCCACAGATCCTCGATCACCTGGCGCGTCAGGGCGGCCACGATGGGCGTCACCAGCACGAATTGGGCGAAGATCATGGCGCCCGGCGTGAACAGCAGGCCCAGCGCGCCCAGCGGCCCGCTGCGGCTCAGCAGCAGGTACACGACCAGCCCCACCACCACCGGCGGCAGGCCCATCAGCGCATTGAGCAGCACCACCAGCGCCTTGCGCCCCGGGAAACGGTACAGGGCCAGCGCGCCACCCAGCGGAAGCGCCACCAGGGTCGCCAGCGCCACGGCGGAAAGGCTCACGCGCAGCGTCAACAGCACGATGGCGATCAGCTCCGCGTCCGCGTGGAGGATCAGCGCCAGGGCTTGGTCGAAGGCGGCGGCAATGTCGCTCATGGCACTCGCTGATTTGCCGAGGGAAATTGCATAGAATGTACGAATTGCTGCAATGTTTACCAAACAAGCGGAGTTTTCGCAATCTAAGCATGAATTCATCCTGCCGTAGCGGGCCCCTCGTAACGATCGAGGCGCTGGACGGGTTCTATCTCGCCATGCCGCAGGCGCTGGACAGCGGCGACGGCAGCCAGGATGCGCTGCGGGTGCGGCTGCGGGGCGGGCAGTGACACGGGCTGTGGGACCTGCTGGGGCGGCGGCTGCTGGGCCTCCGGTAGATCCACGCGGGCCGCAGCGGCCGCATCCGCGCAGCCAAGGCCGCGGCGGACCTTGCGGAGAAGCGCGGCGTTACGTATGTAAATCACACGTTCACCTTGCACCGGGCCCTGAGCGCCTCGCTGCAACCCGATGCCGGCCTGGCCGGCCACGAGCGGTGCGAATAGCCGGTGGAGGCCAAGCCCGTGGCGCGGACCAGCGCGGCCCCGCCGCTGCTGCCCGACGCGCAAGGCCGGGTGCACGCGCCCGCGGCTCCGGGCCTGGGGGCGAGCGTCGACGTGGAGGCCATCCGGCGTTAGCGGGTGCAGGCTGAGTTGCGCGGCGGCGGCGCGGTGCTGTATCGCACGTCGGAGCTGTGATGGGCGCGGGCCGGCAGCCGCGCTTGGCGCTGCTGCCTTGCGTCGCAATGTGTTACGTTGCAAGATGTCTCATTCGTCCGCGCCGGTGCGCCGCCGACCTATGCCTGGCCACGAGGCCCACTGAGAACCGACCCGCATGACCGCACAGCACGCGACTGAGCCTCAGGCGGGCGGCGCCCCTCCGCCGGCCGCGAACTGGCATTGCCTGTCGGCCGAGGAGGCCCTGGCGCGGCTGGAGGTGAACGCCGGGCAGGGGCTGACTCCCGCGGAGGCGGCCCGCCGGCTGGAACGCTACGGCCCCAACAAGCTGGCCGAACAGCCCCCCACCTCGCCCCTGAAGTTGCTCTTCGAACAGGTGAAGAGCTTCCTGATCCTGCTGCTCTTCGGGGCCTCCCTGCTGGCCGCGGCCATCGGGCACTTCCGCGACGCGGTGGTGATCCTCGTCGTCACCGCCATTAACTCGGTGCTGGGCTTCTACCAGGAGTACCGGGCGGAACGCAGCCTGGCCGCCCTCAAGCGCATGTTGGCGCTGCATCCGTACGTGCGGCGCGGGGGGGACGTGCTGGCCGTCGCCGCCGATGAGCTGGTGCCGGGCGAGATCGTGCGCCTGGAGACCGGCGACCGCATCGCCGCCGACGGCCGCCTGATCGAAACGGCCGGGCTGGAGATCGACGAATCCGCGCTCACCGGCGAGTCCCTGCCGGTCGTCAAGCGCATGAATGCGCTGGGCGATCCCGAGCTGCCGCAGGCCGAGCGGATCAACATGGTCTACATGAACACCGTGGTCACGCGCGGGCGGGGCTGGTTCGTCGTGACGGCCACGGGGCGGCAGAGCCAGATCGGCCGCCTGGCCGACGTGCTGGCGGAGGAGCAGGAGGGCGACACGCCCCTGCAGATTCAGCTCGATGGCCTGGGCAAACGCCTCTCGGCCATCGCCGGCGTCATCATCGCCATCATCTTCGCGCTGGGCCTGTGGCGCTCACCGGCCCTGGTCGACATGGTCGTCAACGCCTTCCACTGGGTGTGGACGTGGACCGAGGAGGCGAAAGCGGCTGGGGCGGCCGTGGTGCTCAACGCCATCGCGCTGGCCGTGGCCGCCATCCCGGAGGGCCTGCCGGCGGTGGTCACGGTGACCCTGGCGCTGGGCATGCAGCGCATGGTGCGCCAGCGCGCCATCGTCAAGCGCCTGTCCGCCGTGGAAACGCTGGGGTCCACCACGGTGATCTGCACCGACAAGACGGGCACGCTGACGCTGAACCAGATGACCGTGCGCGCCGGCTTCTACCGCGGCAAGCGCTTCACCGTCACCGGCGAAGGCTATCACCCCGACGGCGAGCTGACGCTCGAAGGCGGCGGGGACTCTCCCGACTGGGAGCCGCTGCTGCACCCGGTGGCCCTCTGCAACGACAGCAACGTGCAGGAGGGCAACCTCATCGGCGATCCCACCGAGGGGGCGCTGCTGACCCTGGCGATCAAGGGCGGCGTGGTGCGCGGGGACGTGCTGGCCCGGCGCCCGCGCATCGCGGAGATCCCATTCGACTCCGAGCGGCAGTACATGGCGACCTACCATGCGGACGGCGACCGGGTGCACGTGTACGTCAAGGGGGCGCCGGAGCAGGTGCTCAAGCGCTGCACGAGCTGGCTGGGCAGCGACGGGCCGCGGCCCATGGACGCGGCCATGCTGGAGCGCCTGCAGCGGGAGAACGAGGCCCTGGGCGCCCAGGGCCTGCGCGTGCTGGCGGTGGCCTCGGCCACGCTGCCCGAGCGGGAGTTCGACGCGGGAGCGGACCTGCCCGGGCTGCTCTCCAGCCTCACCTTCGTGGGCCTGGCCGGCCTGCTCGATCCGCCGCGGGCCGAGGTGCGCGAGGCCATCGCGCTGTGCCACGCGGCCGGCATCCAGGTGAAGATGATCACCGGCGACCAGCGCGAGACGGCCCGCGCCGTGGCGGCCGCGCTGGGGCTGACCGGCGACGTCATCACCGGGCCGGAGCTGGACCGGCTGGAGCCCGAGCAGCTCGCCGAGCGCATCGAAAACCTGGCCGTCTTCGCCCGCGTCACGCCCGAGCACAAGATGAAGATCGTGCGCTCGCTCAAGGCGCACCAGCACGTGGTGGCCATGACGGGCGACGGCGTGAACGATGCGCCCGCGCTCAAGATCGCCGACATCGGCGTGGCCATGGGCCGCGCGGGCACGGAAGTGGCCAAGGAGGCCGCCTCCATGGTGCTGACGGACGACAACTTCGCCACCATCGTGCGCGCCGTGCGCGAGGGGCGCGTGATCTACGACAACATCGTCAAGTTCATGCGCTTCCAGCTCTCCACGAACCTGGGCGCGATCTTCACGGTGCTGGGGGCGCTGCTGCTGGGGCTGCCCGAGCCGTTCAACCCGATCCAGCTGCTGTGGATCAACATCATCATGGATGGCCCGCCCGCCATGTCGCTGGGCATGGACCAGGCCGCCCACGGCATCATGAGCCGCAAGCCGCGCTCCCCGGGCGAGCGCATCCTGAGCGTGGCGCGGCTGGTGCGGCTGGTGTTCTTCGGCGGCATCATGATGGTGGGCACGCTGGGCGTGATGGTCTGGGCCCGCGATGGCGGCTCGGACGGCAGCATGGCGGGCAAGGCCGCCACGCTCGCCTTTACCACCTTCGTGCTGTTCCAGTTCTTCAATGCCTTCAACGCCCGCGCGGAGCGGCGCTCCACCTTTGCCTCGAACCTGTTCTCCAACCCCGTGCTGTGGGCCTCGGTGAGCGGCGTGCTGGTGCTGCAGGTGATCGCGGTGAACTGGGCTCCGGCGCGCGCCATCTTCCACATCGTCGAGCTGGACCGGATGGACTGGGCCATCGTGGTGGCGATCTCGGGGAGCATCCTGGTCATCGAGGAGCTGCGCAAGGCGCTCATGTGGGGCGCGCGGCGGGCCGGCATCGTGCCGGGCTTTACGGTGCGGCGCTGACGGCCCCGCGTCGACGATTGAACCAGCGGGCGTGTCCCGCATCGCCCGACTCCTTCAGCCGCCGTGCCCATGGACCCCGTCAAGGACCTCGCCTGGATCGCAGCGCAATTCGGGGATAACTTCCCCAAGCACATGGGCATCCGCTTCGTGGAGGCGGAGCCGACGCGCGTGCGGGCGGAGCTGGAGGTGCGCCCGGAGCTGTGCACGACGGGCGGGCGCATCCACGGCGGGGCCCTGATGGCCTTCGCGGACACGCTGGGCGCGGCGGGGACGGTGCTCAACCTGCCGCCCGGCGCCGCTACCACGACGATCGAATCCAAGACCAACTTCATCGCCGCCGCCCCGGAGGGCGACTGCATCGTCGGCGAATGCACGCCGATCCATCGCGGCGGTACCACGCAGGTCTGGCAGACGCGCATCACGCGCTCGGACGGGCGCCTGGTGGCCGTCGTCACGCAGACGCAGATCGTCCTGCAGCCGCGCGGCTGATCGGCGCGGCGCCGGGCCCGCCACACGGGGAGGAACCGCCATGCGCAGCCAAAAGCAGCAGCCCGCCGGGCCGCCGCAGGTCTTCACGCCCAGCTTCGCCAAGTCCTCCGCCTTCACCCGCAAGGGCCTGCGCTCCTTCTGGGAGTACCGCGACCTGGGCGTCGCGGAGGGCACGCACGGCCGGATGAAGGCCACGGTGCTGCGCGCGCTGGGCAAGTGCCCCGAGGGCGGCACGGGCTGGCACTACCACGAGCTGGATTTTCAGATGTACTACGTGCTCAAGGGCTCCTTGCGCACGCAGGTGGAAGGCCAGGGCGAGCTCACCTTCGAGGCCGGCGACAGCTGGCTGCAGCCGCCGCGCACCCGCCACAACGTCGTCTGCTTCTCGGAAGACCTGGAGCTGTTGGAGGTGATCGGCCCGGCGGACTTCCGCAGCGAGGCATGCGAGCCGGCGCTGTAGGCGGCGTGCACGCCGGAGCCGGCCCGGGCGCTGGCGCCGCAGCTCTGCGGCAACCGCTGGGCAGCCTCCCGCGAACGCGGCCGCCTCCCGGCTCCCGGAGCAGGGCGCTACGGGAGCCCGGCGCGGAGCCCGCTCTGCTCGTCACGAACGCATGCTTGCGTCTGCCTTCAGGAGCCGCGCGCCATGATTGCCGTCATCTTCGAGGTCTGGCCCCGCGAGGGGCGCCGGCTGGAGTACCTGGATCTCGCCGCCAGCCTGCGGCCCCTGCTGGAGCAGATGGACGGCTTTGTTTCCATCGAGCGCTTCGAGAGCCTGAGCGAGCCGGGCAAGATCCTCTCGCTCTCCTTCTGGCGCGACGAGGCGGCGCTGCGGCAATGGCGCGAGCTGGCGCCGCACCGCGCCGCGCAGGCGCAGGGCCGCGCGGGTATCTTCGCCAACTACCGCCTGCGGGTGGCCGGCGTGCTGCGGGATTACGGCATGGCCGAGCGCGAGCAGGCGCCGGCCGACAGCCGCGCGCTGCACGGCTGAGCGCGCGCCCCCTCGGCCGTGCGGCGCGCCTTGTCCTTGCGCGCCTCAACGGGTACACCTGAATGCGGTGAGCGCTCGCCGGGTGCTCGCCCAGGGCCCGCACCACGCTGGTGCCGGGCGGGCGCGCGAAGGCGGGTGGGCCGGCGGCGGTCATGCCGCGGCGGCATGCGGGACAGGCGGTGCATGGATCCCTTCATTCAAGCCATAGCGGAGCGGCTGGCCAGCGCCCTGCGCGCGGCGGGTCTGGACGAATCGCCCGAGGCGCTCGCCGAGCGCATCGAGCAGCCTCCCGATGCGTCCCTGGGCGACTATGCCTTCCCCTGCTTCCCGTTCGCCAAGGCCCTGCGCAAGGCCCCGCCGAAGATCGCCGCGGAGCTGGCCGAGTCCGTGCGCGGCAGCATCGATGGCGGCGGGCTGCTCACCGGCGTGGAGGCCGCGGGGCCCTACGTCAATTTCCGTGTGGCGATGCCGGAGATGGCGCGGCGCACGATCCCGGCCATCCTGTCCGGGGCTTACTTCAGCGAGAACCGCGAGCCGGGCCGGCCCAAGGTGATGGTGGAGTATTCCCAGCCCAACACGCACAAGGCCTTCCACGTGGGCCACATGCGCAACGTGGCACTGGGCGATGCGCTGGTGCGCATCCTGGAGTACGACGGGCACGAGGTGATCGCCGCCAACTACATCGGCGACGTGGGCACGCACATCGCGCGCTGCCTGTGGTTCTACCTGCACCACCGCGCCGAGCTGGGCGAGCAGGCCGAGCCGCCGCCCGAGCCGCCCGCCGCCCGCGGCGAATGGCTGGGCCGGCTCTACACGGCTGCCACCCAGCGCATCGACCACGCGCCGGAAGAACTGAAGATCCACTACCTGCGCGAGGTCAGCCGTGTCCTGCAGGCCATCGAGGCGGGCCGGGGCGACGTGGCCGACCTGTGGCGCGAGACGCGGCAGTGGTCCCTGGATGCCTTCGCGGAGATCTACCACTGGCTGCGCGCGCGCTTCGACCACGTGTTCTACGAGTCGGAGATGGAAAAGTCCGGCCGCGCCGCGGTGGAGATCGGCCTGGCGCGCGGGGTCTTCCAGCGCTCCCAGGGCGCGGTGGGGATCGACTTGGCGGCGCACGGCCTGGGCTTCTTCCTGGTGCTCAAGGCGGACGGCACCACGCTCTACGCCACCAAGGACCTGGCGCTGGCCCAGGCCAAGTTCGAGCGCTACGGCATCGAGCAGTCCATCTACGTGGTGGGGGCCGAGCAGACCCTGCACTTCCGCCAGGTCTTCAAGACCCTGGAGCTGCTGGGCTACGCGCAGGCGCGCCACTGCCACCACCTGGCCTACGGCCTGGTGACCCTGCCCGAGGGCAAGATGAGTTCCCGCGCCGGCAACGTGATCCTGTTCTCCGAGCTGCGCAAGCGCATGCACGAGTACATCCTGGCCAACTACCTGGGCGCGCACCGCGAGGAGTGGGACGAGGCGGAGATCGAGGAGACCGCGCGGCGCATCGCCGTGGCGGCCATCCGCTACGGCATGGTCAAGCAGGATCCCTCGCGCAGCATCGTGTTCAACCTGGAGGACTGGCTGGTCAGCGAGGGCGATACGGGCACGTACCTCTGCTACGCCACCACGCGCATCGCCAGCGTCCTGCGCCAGGTGGCCCAGGCGCGCGGGCTGGAGCCCGACGCCGGCGCCGATCTGAACCTGCTCGTGCACGAGAACGAGCGCGCCCTGCTGCGGGGCCTGCACGACTTCAACCGCGTGGCGCAGCGGGCCGCGCGCCAGCTTCGCCCCAACCTGGTTGCCAACGCCCTGTTCTCCCTCTGCAAGGACTTCAGCCGCGCCTACACCACCTGCTCGGTGCTGCACGCGGAGACGGACGCCCTCGCCCGCGCCCGGCTGGCGCTGTTCGGCGCGACCGGCACGCTGCTGCGGGCTGGCTGCCGCCTGATCGGCATCGAGCCCCCCGAACGCATGTAGACCCTGCGGCCGGAGGTCGCGCCGAACCAGACGGCACCGAGGCGCGACCGGCACGCTGCTGCGGGCAGGCTGCCGCCTGATCGGCATCGAGCCCCCCGAACGCATGTAGACCCTGCGGCCGGAGGTCGCGCCGAACCCGGCAGTACCGAGGCGCGACCGACACGCTGCTCGCGGTGGCGTTCCGGCTGCCGCGGGAGCGGGAGAGAGCCCCCCGCAAGGATGGAGCGGCGTCGGCACGGTCCCCGGATAGAAATCGCGGTATCGAAATTTCTGGTTGACAGAAGCGGTTGGATCGAATATAAAACAGTCATTCGTTTTTAATAATGGCCAGGAGATCATCAACCGGGAAGATGACGCCATGCCGAAGGTCAGCCAGGAACACCTGGATGCACGCAAGGAGCAGATCGTCACGGCAGCCATGATCTGTTTCGCCGCAAACGGGGTTCATCCCACGACGATCCAGGATATTTGCCACGAGGCGAAGCTGAGCGCGGGCGCGGTGTATCGCTACTTCAAGAGCAAGGAGGAAATCGTGGCGGCGGTGGCGCAGGCGGGGCGCGAGATGATCGAGGAGACGCTGGCCGAGGCCCGGGATGCGGCCGAGCCCGGGCGCATGCTGGAGGTGGTGGTCACCCTCTTCGGCGGCCTGTTCTCGCCCCAGCACGCTTTCTACCGCCGGTTCGGCGGGCGCGTCACGCCGCTGATGCTGCGCCGCATGGACGTGATGTTGCGTGCGGAAGCCCTGCGCAACCCCGAAGTGATGGAGATCCTGGCGGTGAACTACCGCCGGCTGCAGGCACAGGTCACGCAGATCGTGGCCGCCGCCCAGGCCGCGGGGCGCATCCGCGCGGACCTCAGCCCGGCGGCCATCGCCCAGGCCCTCAACAGCCACTTCATCGGGCTGGAAGCGCAGTTGGCCTACAACCCGGAACTGGACGTGGAGGCCTATCTGCACGGTGTGCAGGCGCTGCTGCTGGAAGGTGCACGCAGCGGGAGCGGTCAGGTGTGAGCCTGCAACGCCGGTCCCATGCAAGCCTTGCAGTTCCATATATAAAACAGCTATCCGATTTATATATGAGAAAGACCATGTGCCGAATCGCAATGTTGGGGCTGCTGCTGACGGTGGGAGTCGCGCTACCGTGCGCCCAAGCGGGGCCGTGCAAGCTCATGCGCCACATGTGGCAGGACAACGCCGAATTGCGGGGCGACGGCGCGTTGGGCGGTTTCGGTGCAACCACGACCACGTACCTGACGCTGCCCACCATGCCGTTCTGTCTCACCGAGAAGCTCGTGACACGCAACGACGGGACGGCCCGGGAATTCGTGGCCACCAATGCCGATCGAATCGTCATTGACGTGGCGCGCGGGGGCGGCGAGTGGAGCGCCAGCTTGGCCGCGCTGCTGGGCTGCCCCGCCCCGTTGCGCGCGCGCCTGGTGGCGACTCTGCGTGCGGGACTCCCGGAGCTGCTGCCGCCCCAGCCCGATGCCCCGCTGGCCTACGAGCGCGTATTGGCCCTCGCGGAGGCAGATGCGCCTTTGACCCAGTCCTGTATCTTTCTCGCGAAGAAAAACAGATATCCGATTTTCTATGCGAACTCGTAACCCCGACCGAGCCCGTCGGCGCTGACAGCAAGGCGACGGCGGGCCCATCGCGGCCGCTCGCTGCGGCCGGCGGTCACCGGGCGCCAAGGCGCCCCGATGCAGCACAACCTCAAGAGGAGCCGACTCATGTCCATCCATCCTTCCACTCCTGCGCGGCTGCGCAGCCGCGCGTCGCGCCAGACGTTCCTTTCGCTGCTGGTCGTGCTGACGGCCCTGCTGCTCGCCTCCTGCGGGGGCGGCGACCAGCCCGCCAGCGGCGCGCCTGCGGGCAGCAAGACATTCACCTACACGGTGACGGACAGCGGCGGGAACCTGCTGGCAGGCCGCCGCGTGGTCGTGCTGAACGCCCCGGTCAGCGGCACCTGCGCCAGCCCGACGCCCGGGCCCGTGCAACACACCGCCGACGCCGCCGTCACCACGCCAGGCACGGTGACGGTCAGCTTCACGCTGAATTTCCCCGGCGCCTATGCGGAGTCGATCTACATTGACGTTGACGGCTCCAATACGCTTACCGCGGGGGATCTCGTGTGGGGTAGCGATCCGCTCGGCTTTGCCAGCGCGTGTATTCCCGGCATGGCCGTCTGGCAGGCGAGTCAGAGCCTTGACTGGAGCGCCGTCGCCGCCGGTGGCCCCGGTTCCACGACCTACGGCGGCAGCGCCCAGCCCTTCGCGGCAGATGGCGACGCGGCAGGTGCGCCGGCCGTGAGTGCCCTGTACGAGCCGGCACAGCCCGACCGGTACTGACGGAGCGCGCCGGCTGGGGCCGGAGTCCCTGCCGGCCCGCCTGACAAAAGGAGGGGACCCGGCAGAAGGGGTTGACAGCCCGTAAGTGATAGGATATTATTGCTACGCTCCTGTGATTCTCCTGATGGCGCCCCGCCCGCCGGCGTGTTCCCCTCCGTGACCGGCTGGCGGGGCTTTTTTTGTCCGGCCCCGCAGGGCAGCGCCAGGCGGCCCGCGCCGGCCTTGCCGCCCTGCCCGCCCCTGCGCTAGATTGGGGGCTGAGCCGGGCCCGCGCGCCCGTCCCGTTCCAGATCCGCCCAACCCGCTCCAGGAGGCCTTCCGTGCTCGAGCATCTGCCCAAGAAGGTCTATATCCGCGAGGTGGGCCCCCGCGACGGGCTGCAGATCGAACCCACCTTCGTGCCCACGGCGACGAAGGTCGAGTTCATCGAGAAGCTGGCCGCCACCGGCGTGCCGCACATCGAGATCACCTCCTTCGTCCATCCCAAGTGGATTCCGGCGCTGGCCGACAGCGGGGCCATCGGGAGCCGCTTTTCCCACCTGGCCCACACGGACACCTCCGCGCTGGTGCCCAACATCAAGGGCCTGGAAGGCGCCACGGCGGCGGGCATGAAGGAGGTCTCCGTGTTCATGTCCGCCTCGGAGAGCCACAACAAGGCCAACATCAACCGCAGCATCGCGGAGAGCCTGAAGATGTTCTCCGAGCTGATCCCGGCCATCCACACCGAGGGCATGCAGGTGATCGGGGGCGTCAGCGTGGTCTGCGGCTGCCCCTTCGAGGGCGAGGTCAAGGCGGACAAGGTGGTCGAGATCGCGCGCGCGCTGGTGGATTACGGCGCGGATTACGTGATGCTGGGCGACACGATCGGCGTGGGCGTGCCCTCGCAAATCAAAGTGCTCGTGGAACGCATCGGCAAGTTCATCGATCTGAAGAAGGTTTGCCTGCACCTGCACGACACGCAGGGCACCGCCATCGCCAACATCCTGGCGGGGCTGGAGATGGGTGTGACCTGCTTCGATGGCGCGGTGGGCGGCCTGGGCGGCTGTCCCTACGCCCCCGGCGCCTCGGGCAACGTGCCCACCGAGAACATCGTCTACCTGATGCACGGCCTGGGCATCGAGACCGGCATCGACCTGAACAAGCTGCTCGAGGTCGCCGCGTGGATCCAGGGCGTGGTGGGCCATCCGCTCGCCAGCGGTGGCCTGCGCGCCTACCTGGGCCGCAAGACCCGCGCCGCCGGCCAGGGCTACGCCGTGCCGGCCTAGCCTCCCCCAGCGCACCGCATCCGCCGCAGGCCGCGCGACCCCCTCGCGCGGCCGTACCGCACGCAGCCCCACGCAAGCGTGCCCGCCAGGGCCCGCCTCGCAGCGACGCTTTACTGTTTGGTTAAATTTGTTAGGATAGGCGCGTTGAAGGGGCGGAGCAGCTTCCGCCGAGCGGTGCGATGCGGCTCGTATCCTCCAAAGGAGAGACCCGATGAGCGCGTTTCCGTTGCACTTGACCGCGATCTACGCGGGGCTGATGGGTGTGCTGCTGGTGGTGCTCAGCGTCTACGTATCGGCGTTGCGCGGCAAGGCGAAGATCAGCTTCCTCGATGGCGGCAACGAAACCATCCTGCGGGCCATGCGGGCCCAGGAAAACCTCACCGAATACGTGCCCCTGGCGCTGATCCTGATGGCGCTGCTCGAATGGAACGGCCAGCCCGCCTGGGGGGTGCACACGCTGGGCGTTCTGCTGCTGGTTGGCCGGCTCGTGCATGCCTATGGCGTGATCGGCCGCAACCTGCTGCTGCACGGCGCCGGCGCCAGCGTGCAGTACCTGATGCTGGCCATCGCGGCGTTGTGGGTGCTGTACGCGGCGATGGTGTAGACTGGCCATGATCGGATGCCGGGCGCCGCCCTGCGGCGCCCGGCCGCAGTTCCGCGGTGGCGCCCGCCGGGCGCTGCCGCCACCCCACCCACCGCCGCGCCGTTCACCACAGCCAGCTCGCGCATGTCCCCCACCGCCCTCCGCGAAGCTCCCGCTGCGGCGGATTTCTGCAACAGCGCGGCCCAGCATGTGTTCCGCGTCCGCTACGAGGGCTCGCCACAGCCCTTGCACGCCTACCTGTTGGAGCGCTACCGCTTCGGCCGCAGCGCCGAGTGGGCGCGCGGCTTCTATCCCGCCCGGGTGCGCCTCAACGGCGCGCCCGTCCACGCGGAGACGGCCGTGCGCCCCGGCGACGAGATCGCCTACCTGCACGCCCGCGCCGACGAGCCGCCCGCGCCCGCGCTCGGCCTTCCGCTCCACGAGGACCCCTGGCTGCTGGCGCTGGCCAAGCCCGATTCGGTGCCGGTCAATCCCGCGGGCGTGTTCTACTTCAGCGCTCTGGCCATCTGCGCGCGGGAAGCCTTCGCGGAGCCCGAGCTGACGCCGTTGCACCGGCTGGACCTGGAGACGAGCGGGGTGCTGCTCTTCGCGCGCCGCCGGGCCGACCTGGGCATCTGGCACTCGCTCTTCCTGCGCAAGGCGCTCGCCAAGCGCTACCGCGCGCTGGTGCACGGTCACTTTCCGCCGGCGCTGCGGGAGATCGCGGGGCGGATCGTGCCCGACCCCGCCTCGCGCATCCATACGCGCCTGCGCTTGGAGCCAATGCCAGAGCCGGCGCCGCCGGTCGAGGCCAGCTATCCCGCCGCCGGCCCGCCCGCGCTCCGCCCCAAGAACGCCCCCGCGGAGGTCTCCCTCACGCGCATCCACGCCGTGACCTGGCACGACCTGGGCGAGCGCGGCTTGTTCAGCGAACTGGAGCTGGAGCCCGTGACGGGCAAGACCAACCAGCTCCGCGTGCACCTGGCCCACGTGGGGCACCCCGTCGTGGGCGACAAGAAGTACCATCCGGACGAGGACGTGTTCCTGGACTGGCACGCGCACCGCGACTTCGCGCGCCTGGCCGGGCGGCTGCTGCTGCCGCGCCAGGCCCTGCACTGCGAGTCGCTGGCGTTCGTGCATCCCTTTACGGGCGAGCCGCTCTGCATCCGCACGCCGGCTGCGCGGTGGCGGGCCAAGCTGGCGGGACTGCTGGATTGACGCGCGGCGCGGGTGGAATCTGTATCGGCGGCTACCGCCCTCGCGTCCGACCGCCGGTTAGGATGGCGGGCTGGCGGGGGCCGCTCGCAAAGGCCGCTGCGGCCGGGTTGCAATTGGCTCGCGCCCGGTTATGCTGGAAGGCGAAGGTTGCCGGGCGATGCTACGCCCCACCCGAACAAGAAAGAGACGCATGCAAGCCTTGCCGTTCTTCAAGAAGAAGACGCTCACGGGTCTGTCCAAGACCTGCGGTTGAGCGGCCAAGCTCAGTCCGGTCGGGTTATCGGACCTGCTGGCGACGCTGCCCAAGAAGACGGATCCCAACCTGCTGGTGGGGACGGAGACGTCCGATGACGCCGGGGTCTACCGTCTGACCGACGAGATCGCCCTGGTGCTGACGGTGGACTACATCACGCCGCCCGTGGACGACCCTTACGTGTTCGGCCAGGTGGCGGCGGCCAATGCCTTGAGCGACGTCTACGCCATGGGCGGGCGGCCCGTGACGGCCCTGAACCTGGCGGGCTTCCCCTCCGATCAGCTTCCGCTGGAGATGCTGGCGCAGATCATCGCGGGCGCGCTGGACAAGATCCACGAGGCCGGCGCCGTGCTGGCCGGCGGCCACACCACCGAGGACGAGGAGCCCAAGTTCGGCCTGTCCGTGACCGGCGTGGTGCATCCGCAGAAGATCTGGCGCAACGTGGGGGCGCAGCCGGGCGACCGCCTGATCCTCACCAAGCCCCTCGGCAGCGGCGTGCTGTTCAATGCCAACCGCAAGGGCTGGGTCTCCGATGCGGCCATGCAGGCCTGCCTGCGCGTGATCACCACGCTCAACCGCAAGGCCGCCGAGACGCTGGCCGGCTTCAGCGTGCACGCCTGCACGGATGTGACCGGCTTCGGCCTGTCGGGCCACGGCTTCGGCATGGCCAAGGGCTCCGGCGTGGCGCTGGCGTTCGACCTGGAGGCGCTGCCCGTGCTGGACGAGGCGCTGGCCATGTACCAGCGCGGCGTCACCACCGGCGTGAACGCCAGCAACCGCGAGCTGGTGCAGGATCACTTGCGCTTCGAGCGCGAACTGCCGGTCTGGCGCCAGGAAATCGTCTTCGATCCGCAGACCTCCGGCGGGCTGCTCGCCGCCGTGCCGGCGGCCGAAGCGGAGGCCGCCCTGGCGGCCCTGCACGCGGCGGGGGTGACCCTCGCGCGCATTGTGGGCGAGGTGCGCCCCCACGACGGGGCCTGCCTGATCTACCGCTAGCAGCGCAGTCTCAGAATCCCATTCGCAGCACCCCGGCCAGCCCGCCGGGCTGGAGCACGAGGCCGAAACGCGCCCGCTGCTGCGCCAGGTAGGCCGCGCGCGCCTGGTCGTTGAAGCGGTGGGCGCCGTTGGCCGCGGCGTAGATGTTGCCGCCGTAGAAGGCCAGCGCCCCCACCCCCAACACCACGCCCAGCCCCTTCTGGTCGTGGCGGAAGGCCGTCACGGTGGCCGAGATGAACAGGGCGTTGACGAAGAACGCCAGCGCCCCCTCCGCGGAGTTCCCCGCGTAGAAGCTGCCCGCCCCCGGCAGCACGGCGGAAAGCCCGCCCGCCAGCCACGGGGACTTGGATGGCACGTCCTGCGGCTGATCCATGGCCGCCAGGAAGCCCGGCACCTGCGCCTCCGCCTGCCAGCCGGCCGGGATGGCGCGCAGATCGGCCAGGGCCGCGGCGATGTGCGGCTCACGCAGGGTGTAGGGCTGGTCGCGCCCCTCTTCCAGCCGGCTCAGACCGCGCAGGTAGTGCAGTTCCGGCCGCAGCGGCGCCAGCTCCGGCGCCTCCAGCAGCGCGGAAAAGGTCGCGACGGCCCGTTCCGGCTCGCCCCCGTGCAGGTGCGCCTCGCCGATGCGCAGCCGCGCCGCGCGCGCGTGCGGACTGGCCGGGAAGAAGTGCAGCAGGCGCTGGTACTCGGAAATGGCGCGGAAGTACTCGCCGTCGCGGAAGAGCTGCTCCGCAAAGTCCCACAGCGCGGGCGCCGTGAGCACGAGCGTCTCGGCGCCGGCCTGCGCGGGCGGCTGGGCTGGACCCTGGGCCGTGCCCTGGGGGCGCGTCTGCGCCACGCAGAAGGAGGCGCCCGCGGCCAGGCCCGCCAGCAGCAGCGCCCATTGCAGCAAAGTCCGCAGCAGGGCGCGCCGCACGGCCCGCGCCAGGCCCGTGCCGGCCCGGCGCCGCGGGCGGATGCGCGGGGCGACGGGCCGCCTGGTGCGGGTGCGGTGCGCGGCGGCAGTC